>VFJT01000206.1 GCA_009885935.1 Gammaproteobacteria bacterium | reverse complement strand
CCTATAGGAACATTACATCGTTATGAAGATATAGAATACTTTAAGACTCAAAAAACCCTTTTATCCAGCCACCATTTTGGCTTAGCTGAAACTTTATTATTGGGACAAAGCTTAAATCAATTGCCTGCACAGCTTGTAGTTCATGGTATAGAAATTGCGGTAGATCATAGCGATGAGGAGAAACTAAAAGAAGCGTGTTTGGCTTTGGTTGAGCGGATAAAGCAAGAAATTAGGCATCCCGTAGATCTATTGTAGGGGCGGCTCGTGAGCCGCCCTTCTAGAATAGCACTGTGAAATAATATTCATATGCTGTGCACCGTCATTGCGAGCCAGTGAGCGCAGCGAACAAGGCGTGGCAATCCAGGAGTTAAAATTCTAGATGTATAAACGCCTATGACTGTTTTTCAATAAGCTATCTACTATTTAGTTTCGCGCGTAATCAGCCAAAGCCATCGCTGCCGTTGTGTCAAACACGCCGTAAATACCTCCCTGTAGGCTCGAACGCAGCATCCCTGCTGCTTACGGTTTGACACAACTCTGCAACGATGGCTTTGGCCTTTGGTTTCGCGCTTTGTTTTGTAAAAATGAAGAGAACCCAGTCAGTTCTCTACAGTTTCTGTTTGCACCATCCGTTTACGTCTTGCTGCATAGTCATGTTCTTCAACATCTTTAATATACTTAAAAATAACTTTTAACTGATTCTTCACAAGATCTAAGATATCCGTATTACAGGGGTGTCTATCACTTAAGGATTTTCTAAAATAATCACTTTCAAAAATTTTTCCTGGTTCAGCTCTATTATTGTTCTTGTCATAAAAAACAGAATTTGCTTTGTCTACAAATTTACATAAACATAATAACTCTTCTGGCGAGATCTTAGAGGATTTGCCTTCATTATATAAAATTGATGCCGATTTATCCTTACAATCTGCAATCCCGTAGAAAAATCTAAAATCATCAATATTTCTAATAATATCAGAAATCTCATAGCCTGCATCTATATAATCAGCCACATAAATAGACTGATGCGATTCATCCGTCAACAATGTCTTTAACTTATCTGCTTCCTTTAATGCATTAATAGCTTGATGCCATTTCACACTATTGTTTTTACATTCGCTCAAAATAGTCACCGCCTTAGAAAAGTAACTATTAACTTTATCTAAATAAAATAATGACTTCCGATATTTTTTATCTAAGTACGCTATCCGCCACGTAATAATCAATGCGCCCATAGTAACAAAACCAGCAAACGCCGATACCAAAACACCTATCGCGGTCCAATTTAATCCAGGATCACTCCCTATAGTTGGCGAGATTAAAAAATATATTCCACCCATTATATTCACCTTTAAAATTTATTAACAAGTTACTTTCCTAAGCATCACCTCAACTTCACCCCATGGCAATCGACTGCCGGAATCTCTCATTCGCTGGAAGCCAACACTTGCAACTTCAACCGTAATTTTTTCATTTTGAATCATCTGTTCAACTAGCCATATTGTGCCATGCACTTCAACATTTAGTTCTTTAGCCGCTTCTCTTAAAGCCTTGTCACCCGTCAACAATTGGCAACCCTCATGTTTAGAAAGTATTAACGCTAACATATCATTTACGCTCGTTCTTATATACCTCTGATGAAGCGAATATGCCTCAGACATCAAGTCTCCATTTAGAGTTTTAGCTATCAAGCCAAATTGCAACAAATGATTATGCCGCTCAGATAACTCTTCATCAAATAAAACGTCAGGGACTGCAAATTGCCACGGCAAACTAAACATCGCACTGGTTAATTCACCTTGCTCAATATCAATCAGTACACTAGTATCACTGACGATCAACAGCATTTCTGCTCTCCAAAGCCCGCAACGATCTAAACGATTCTAGTGACATATTCATTAGCTCTGCGGCTTTGGATTCGCCTAGGTATTCCTCGGCGATAGCATGAAAAATCATCTGTTCAAAAATATGCGTTTTCCCTTTTGGATAGGGTTCGCCAGGTTCATGTTTAGACCAACCCCTCTCATTAAATTCACTGCGCAATTGTACATATAAGCTGTTCGATATGATCCCTATCTCTAGTACTCGATGGAGAATGCTCAACATGCTGATACCAAATTCTTGTTTCAATAAGCTAAGCTCACGTGGTTCAATATGATTGCGATGTTCACCTAAGATATTGATTAAAGTTTCTTTGGGTAACAGAAAGGCCCCCGCAAACCGATTACACCATTTCTCTTCATCTAAAATTAGATCGGAAAAATCATTTAATACCAGATGACCTAATTCATGTGCGAGGGTAAATCTTTGCCGATCTCCGGACCGCTGATTGCCAATAACAATAATTGGTATGTTGTTTATGCTTGCAGACAAACCATCTAATTTAGGATATTGCTGATTATCCATTTCGAATACTTTAATACCGCGCTCTTCAAAGATATCAATCAGATCGGGTAAAGGCTCAAAGCCTAAATCCCATTGCTTGCGAATTTCATCTGCTACTGCTTCAATATTATCGTAACTGCCTATTTTTTTATGATTTAAAGAAAATGCTTGTATGGGCGGTGATGGAAATAAGTTTTCAAGTTCAATTCTGCGCTCAATTTGATCCAGCATTTTTGCTTTGATTTCTTCTAGTTGCCGCTGCGGCATATCTGCATGTTTGCGATACTGAATTTTTTCCAAAGTAAAGCGTTCTGGTCTAAAGAAATATTCCACCTTAACGTGTAACGCTTTTGCCAACTTGATAAGAATATCTGACGAAGGAGTAACCTCGTTGTCTTCATACTTTTTAATTGCTGCATGGCTCAGCGCAATTTGTTCCCCCAAATCGCGTAAAGATAAGCCTAAAGCCTTCCGTGCTCGTTGAATCTTGTTACCTAACATAATCCACCCCTTTAGTTTACAAATTTAATTATATATCATCTGTTTGTAAACTTCAACTGTCATTAGGTTTTTGGCTAATTGATAATGATTTTTTGTTATTTATCAATAGGGTAGAAAAATTGGTGCTACTGAGGCTTTTCTCTTAGATTTTGGAACTTGCGGCAAGTATAGCTCTTTTCTTTACTTAGACATCATGCTTTTTTAGCGCTGAAACATAAGTATACAACTTTATTTTTAAACTTCAAACCTCACCCACGATATGCACTTCCGGCTGCAACATCACGCCATGTAAGCGCTGCACTTCGGCTTGCACATGGGCCATGAGTAATTCAATGTCATGCGCGGTAGCATCACCCGTATTAATAATAAAATTGGCGTGTTTAGGAGATACTTCAGCACCTCCGATGCGAAACCCTTTTAAGCCCGAGGCTTCTATCAAACGACCCGAAAAATCACCCGGCGGATTACGGAACACCGAGCCGCAACACGCTTTACCCGTAGGTTGCGAGTTGGCACGTTTGTCTAACAATTCTTTAATAGTCGCTAAGGATTTTTCTTTATCGCCGCGCACAAATTCAAAATGCGCGGCAATAAACCATTCTTCGCTGGGTTTAAGCACTTCTCTATAAGCAATTTTATAGTCTTTAGGCGTGCGTAACGTCAGCTGACCGCGGCGATCGATGGTTTCTACAGCGATGACTTGTTCCCAAGTTTGACGACCAAAACAACCGGCATTCATGGCTAAAGCACCGCCGATGGTTCCGGGAATACCGGCAAGAAATTCGCACTGGGTATAGCCCGCGCGCGCTGAAAAACGTGCTACCTGCGCACAAGACACGCCGGCCTCAGCGCGTATAACCCCCTCCCGCAATTCATTCAATTCTTTTAAATGCCCTTGGGTGATGACCACCGTGCCATTAAAGCCTTTATCGCGGATCAAAGTATTGCTGCCTAAACCCAACCATAATAACGGTTCGTCCGCAGCACAGCTTTGCAAAAAAAGAGCGAGATCGTCTTTATCCGCTGGAAAATAACAACGTTTGGCTAAACCGCCCACACGCCAGGTAGTCCATTCAGATAGTTTAACGTTTTCTTGTAATTCACCGCGCAAAGCACTGACCATGATTATCCCCAATATCATTTTATTTTTAGGGCAGACACAGGGGTCTGCCCCTACGATTATTGATTCAACAACAATTTTGCCACACCGCCTATACTGCCTGCGCCTTGGGTTAACAACACATCATTTTGCCGCAATATTGAAACCAATAATTCCGGCAGTTGATCTATTTCGCTTACTAGGATCGGTTCAACCTTGCCGCGTTCGCGTATAGCCCTAGATAAAGCGCGGCTATTGATACCGGGAATAGGCGCTTCACCAGCTGCATACACTTCTAATAACAGTAACACGTCGACGCTGGATAACACTTCGGCAAAATCGTCTAGTAAATCGCGCGTGCGCGTATAACGATGGGGTTGATAGGCCAACACCAAACGGCGTTCCGGCCAAGCGGCGCGCGCAGCCGCGAGCGTTGCCGCCACTTCTCGTGGATGATGGCCATAATCATCTACTATCAATACACTGACGTCTTGTGTAGGCTTATATTCACCATAAATTTGAAAGCGCCGCCCTATGCCTTGAAACTCGGCAAAAGCACGCGTAAGACTGGCGTCGTCTATATTCAATATTTCTGCTAGTGCCACTACAGACAAAGCATTTAACACATTATGACGGCCCGCTAAATTAAGTCGTAATGGTAAAGGCTTTTTATCTTTACGCACTACACTAAACTCGGTTTGCACACCCCGTTGTACGATATCTATAGCGCGCACATCAGCTTCGCTATCGATACCATAGGTCACCATACGTCGTGATATTTGCGGTAATAGTTGTGCGATGATGGGATCATCCAAGCATATAATAACCGCGCCATAAAAGGGCAAATGATGAATAAATTGTAAGAACGTTTGTTGTAGCCGTTGGAAATCGCCCGCATAGGTTTCCATATGATCCATATCGATGTTGGTAACTACGGCTAAAATAGGCGTTAACAATAAAAATGATGCGTCGGATTCATCCGCTTCAACCACAAAAAATTGACCCTTGCCTAAGCGCGCATTGGTACCAGCACTATTTAATAAGCCGCCGATCACAAAAGTAGGATCCAAGCCCGCCTCGGCCAAGACACTAGCGGCAAGGCTAGTGGTAGTTGTTTTACCATGCGTACCGGCAATGGCTATACCATGGTGAAAACGCATCAATTCCGCCAACATTTGCGCACGCATCACCACCGGAATTTTGTGTGTTTGCGCATAAACGACTTCCACATTATCCTCGGCCACCGCACTAGAACGCACCACCACTTCGGCGCCTTCTACATAACGTGCATCATGACCTTTATAAACGGTAATCCCTAATTTTTTAAGCCTCTGCGTCATAGCGTTATCACCGCTATCCGAACCCGTCACGTTAAAGCCTTGGTTATGCAATACCTCGGCAATGCCGCCCATACCGGCGCCGCCGATGCCGATCAAATGAATACGGCGTATGCTAAGCTTCATACCCATGCCTTCTGCATAGTGTAATGTGGGATTGTTATTTTGCATCTAAAACTCCTAAACTATACTCTTCGCATTTGATTCTTAGGCTTTGTTGCCTTCGCCCATCTCGCCCCAGTCATGTAGATTACTACACTCCTGGGGCTCGAGACCTAGTCTTCTCGCCTAAAAATCAACTGCTATGAGTATATCTTCAACAATAATGTGTGTAGCCTCTTTGCGGCCCAATGCATACGCCGCTGTAGCCATATTCAATAAATTCTCACGTTGTAAAAACGCAGGGGTTAATAGCTTCTCTAAATTTGCACTATTTTTCTCTGCAATCACTCGCGTTGCCCCACTTCTTTCTAAATAAGCTGCATTTTTAGTTTGATGATCGTCTACCGCATGAGGATAGGGGACCAAAATGCTGGCTATTCCAATGGCTGCCAATTCACTGACCGTTGCCGCCCCGGCGCGGGCAATGACTAAATCGGCCCAATTGTACGCCGCCGCCATATCGTCGATAAAGGGCATAACCTCTACCCCGCTAATATTAGCATAAGCAGCAACAACTGCATCGTAATGACGCTGCCCACTTTGGTGTTGCACCCGTACTGTGCCTTCATTTAAGGCTGTTTTTAAAGCTTCTGGCACCGCTTCATTTAAGGCTTTAGCGCCTTGACTACCGCCCATCACTAGAATATGCACTGGCCCTTGGCGAGCCCCTAAACGCGTTTTGGGATCTAACAATTGTAATAAGCTTCGTCGCAAAGGGTTGCCACTGATTTCAACCTTGGCAGAGTCTTTAAAGGCGCCGGGAAAAGCGACAAATACTTTTTTTGCCATTTTCGCTAAAATGCGATTGGTATAACCGGGTATTGCATTTTGCTCTTGAATGAATAAGGGAATGCGTCGTAAAAAAGCGGCTACTCCGCCCGGGCCACTGACATAACCGCCAAAACCGAATACCAAATCGGGTTGCCAATGCTGCATGTGTTGCCACGCTTGTTTTACTGCACACAGCAATTGCCACGGGGCTAACACTAAGCGTTGCCAACCATGACCGCGTAGTCCACCAACTTGAATGGTGAATAAGGGTAATCCCGCTTTGGTGACGATATCCGCTTCCATACCCTCTGCGCGGCCCAACCAAGCGACGTCTACACCGCGAGCTATTAACGCTTGCGCGACCGCCAATGCAGGAAAAATATGGCCGCCCGTGCCGCCTGCCATGATCAATACTTTTTTATTCATCAATGCTGACTCATGTAATGTATACGCATCTGATGATCGATGCGTAAAATTAAACCGATTAAAACAAAATTGGTCAATATGCTACTGCCGCCATAACTCATCAGCGGCAAGGTTAAACCCTTGGTGGGCAACAAGCCTACATTCACACCGATGTTAATAAGCACCTGGAAAGAAAGCCACAATCCTAAACCATAAGCTAAAAAAGCGGCGAAAAACAAACGCTCCTTATAAGCGCGATGACCAATCACAAACACGCGCCAGAAAAAAATCGCATACAATAGCAAAATGGTGACCATTCCCACTAAGCCCTCTTCTTCGCCTAAAACGGCAAATAAGAAATCGGTGTGTGCCTCGGGCAAATAAAACAATTTTTGAATACTCTCACCCAAACCCACGCCAGTCACTCCACCACGACCAAAGGCGATTAAAGATTGTGTTAACTGATAACCACTGCCAAATTGATCGGCCCAAGGATTCAAAAAGCTGGTTAAGCGCAATAAGCGATACGGCGACACCACCGCTAAAGCGGCTAAGGCGGCCATTGCAAGGCCAATTAACACTATAAAATACCGTATGCGCACACCCGCCAAAAATAATAATCCAAATGTGGTTGCCGCTATAACCACCGCCGAGCCAAAATCGGGCTCTAACAATAATAATCCGCTGGTTATGCCCAAGAGGATGATGGGTAATACAACAGTACGGTGATTTTCACCCAATTTATCGCGAAATCGATGTAAATACCCTGCTAGATAAATAATATACAACAGCTTCGCCAATTCGGATACTTGAAAGTTAAGCGGCCCTAAATGCAACCAGCGTCTACTGCCATTCACAGAGCGGCCAATCCCGGGTATCAACACCAGCGCCAATAAAGCCAAAGCCACTATCAATAAAATACGGCTGTGTTTTTCAATAATGCGCAAGGGCATTTGCACCACGAGCGCGCATAAAATCGCGCCTATAGTGACACTGAATACTTGCCTAAATAAATAATGAAACGGTGTGTTGTAAGTGCGCGTCGATACCATCATCGATGATGACGCTACCATCACCAATCCCATCACCACAATTAAAATAGCGCACAGCACGAAAGCGCGATCGTACAAGGCAATTTGTTTTGATTTATATTCCTTAGCCCAAGAAGAATGTCTCATGCTTAATCCCTAATTATGCGCTTAACTGTAAAATAACAGGCGTGTGATCCGAAGGCCTATCCCAGGCACGAGGGAGCTTATCAATACTGCAGCTTTTTGCTCGCGTCATTACATCTTTAGTCGCTAAAATGTGATCGATGCGCAAACCGCGGTTGCGTTTAAACCCATTCATTCTATAATCCCACCACGTGTAACTATTATCCTCTGGTGCCAAAGCACGGAAAGTATCGTGCAAACCCAATGCTAATAGGGCTTTAAAACAAGCGCGCTCTTTAGCGCTCACTAAAACCTGTCCTTGCCAGGCTAGAGGATCGTGCACATCCCTATCTTCCGGCGCAATATTGTAATCCCCTAAAATAATGGTTTGCGGATGCGCCGCTAACGTATTTTTAACATACGCTAATAGCCGCTCAAACCATTGCAATTTATAATCGTATTTGTCCGAATCTACACTAGCACCATTAGGCACATAAACACAGATGACGCGTAGTCCCGAAACTGTTGCTGCCAATACTCTTTTTTGCGGGTCGTCATAACCGGGAATACCCATCACCACATCCAAAAGCGGCGCACGACTCACAATCGCTACTCCATTATAGGTAGGTTGTCCGGATACCGCAATGTGGTACCCTAGAGCTGTGAAAGCTTCTACCGGAAATAGTTCGTCGATCATTTTGATTTCTTGCAAAGCTAAAACATCGGGTTGATGTTCAGAAAGCCAGGCCAACACCTGCTCTAAACGCACGCGCAAGGAGTTGACGTTCCAGGTGGCTAGACGAGTGCTCATGCTCTATCGTCCTCATTCCCTTTTTTGGCCATTAAAGCTTTATATTTTGCCATTAGCTGCTCGTTGCTTTCAGGCTCTGCCTCGTCCTTGATAATGCATGCCACGGGGCATACTGCCACACATTGTGGCGTATCAAAATGTCCTACGCATTCGGTGCACAGTTTGGGATTGATTTCATAAAACCATTCGCCTTGGTAAATGGCCTCGTTAGGGCACTCCGGTTCGCACACATCGCAGTTGATGCATTCATCGGTAATTAATAAGGCCATCGTTGTAGGTACTCTCGCTTTTTGTTTAAGATATTCGCCCGTAGGGGCGGACCCCCGTGTCCGCCCTACCCAGGGCAGGCACGGGGGCCTGCCCCTACGCAATTTTCATTTGTATTTATTCCTCAACGCCTCGGCCACCCCAGCCGTCACAAACGCACTCACATCGCCCCCCAAGGCGGCGATTTCTCTCACCCAACTGGCGCGCACAAAACTGTATTGTGCCTTTGCCGCCAAAAAAACCACTTCCAAATTAGGCTGTAATTGGCCATTCATATGCGCTAATTGCATTTCATAGTCGCCATCTGCCGCGTTCCTAATGCCACGCACTATGGTCATAATTTGCCTGCTTTTAGCAAAATCCACCAATAAGCCCGAAAAAGCACATACTTCCACATTGGGTAGATGCTGCAGCTCAGCCTTTAGCAGCATCGCACGCTCATCCGTTGAAAATAAAGGCTTTTTAACGCTGCTCCCTCCCCCATTGACCGCCACTACCAAATGGCTAAATAGCTTAGCCGCGCGGGTCATTAAGTCTAAATGACCTAGTGTCAGGGGATCGAAAGTACCGGGAAATATGGCATGCACGGTCGTTTTGGCCTTGTATTAGGGAAAATCTAGGAATATTATACTATGGTATGGTAATAAAGGCTAAGCCTGTTTATTGAGACAGACATCTACCGAAGCTCAGTCTCAATGCAGCGTTTCTTCAATTAAGCGCTTGATTTGATCTGGGGTTAATTCCGCTAGTTCCGCCGCTTCTTTAAGCGTGGTACCGCGCATAACCATTTTACGGGCGATGTCATAAAAACCTTCTTGTCGACCCTCTTGTCGACCTTCTTGTTTTAAAGCTTGCGCTACATTCATAACAACCTCTTGATATTCATTTGAAAGTGACTCTCTAAACACTTGGTAGTAGATCTCGGGTTCACAATCCGAACTATATAAATTGTAGTTTAGCATAGCGTACACCAAAGGGCTATCGGCTTTTATCCTTAAATTCCTCAAAATATGCCCTAAAATTTGCGCTTTTTCTTGTAATTCCAGCTTTTTTTCAGTTCGGTGCAAACTGGCTAACATTAAATTTGACCAGCGATCTTGCTCAAAATCAGAACTGACCATCCGCCCTACATCCAATAGGTCAAATCCATAGCTATTCTATGATCGCTCATCATGAATTTTACAAATTTGTCGTGCACAGAGCTTGTTGTAGTCATAGGGCCCAGCCTAAGCTTAAAAAATCTAAGTGCTTGATTCTACCAGAGGAATACTCTGCTGTAAGCAAAAAATATGTTAAAACATAAATTTTTGATTAAAAACGAATATGGATATCGCTTCATTTTGACCTTGTATTGGAAAAAATATAGGATTATCATCCCTGTGATATGGAAATAAAGGCATTTCAGCCATAATTTTGGCCTCAGGGGAGCTTGTAGACCAGATAGTTTTTGTGTTAATATTGAACGATTAGGAATTTTACGGGCTAATCCTTAGAGGATTTAGCAACAAATAATAATGTGCAGGGGGGGTAGGTATGGCGGCGAGTGATGTAGGTAGTACAATAGCGGAATTTAAAAAAATAGCCCAGTCATTTGAGGACAGAGCTCGTGAACCGCAGAGACCCACCGACGGCTCGCTCCCTAAAAAAAATCCGTTAGCCTCAAACTCCAGCTCCAAAGCCGAGAAAGAACGATTTGCCAACGCTGAAATGGCGAAGACCCAGAAGTATAATGCTGCGTTTGCGCTGTGGCAGCACAGCCTTGAGCAGAGCCGAGCTGAAGAAAAAGAAAAAATCGCGGATCTTTTACTGAAAGCTCTTGCTTTTCATTATGATGCCCATAAAGAAAATCCCCTAACGGATATAGATCAGATAATAAAACTGATAAACGAGTATTATACAACACTAGCTACAATCTCGGGCAGAAGAAAGTTCAACTCTAACACAAACAAATATGACGGCGCGCTAAATGTCGGGGGATTAACAACATCTGATTTTAACGAAGCAATGATTGCTTTTCGCACTCTTCGTAGCGAAGCCCCGGAGAATGGCCTCGGTGACAGGTTAAAAAATATATGTATCTTTATTTTTCTGGCAGATTGCCTTAATAGTGGTACTGGCAACTACGGCGCAGGATTAATGCGCCAGGCCCCTTTTTTCTCGAAACGTTTCTTTTCAACAGACTTTTGGGAAGATCAAGCAACCTCTCCCGTGAAAGAAAAGATAATGGAAGACCTGCAATTTATACTGACTACTGCTCTTGAGGATATAAAGGTAAAACAACACTGTGTTTCCTGCCTGCTGGGAGATAATATTCTCCCAAATAAAAACGGAAACTTTGATCGTTCGCCTACCGCCAAGGACGAAGATCTATCTGAGATCAAAGGTTCATGGGGCATAGCTCTTCGTGGTGCTCAGGCCTCTTTGAGTGTTATTTTCTTCCCTAAAGAATATACAAAGATCGCTGAACAGAAGTCACTTTCTCCTGAAGAAGCACGTAAAAAGGACAGAGAAATAACGTTAACTGCTGAGGATACAAAAAATTTAGATGCTATTTTTCGTGGCCTATTTGAACCAGCATTTGATACAATTGAGACTCATGAAAAAGAGAACTGTAGTGCCATTCCAACTTCTAGTAGCAGCTCTTCAATAGATACATCCGATCGTACGAGTTCTTCTGTAGCATCGTCACTTTCTGATGACACCAGTGAAGGCAGTCCTCTCTCTTCTGAAAGTTTAACTTATGCATTTGAGCCTAACATCCACCGCCCAACATTCCACGCACGTGGCCGAAGGAAATCAAAAGACAATGGGCTCAAAGAGCCTACAGCTACACCACTGTCGTTATCTATCAGAAGTGATGAGTCTGACCCATCTTCAGGTGAATTAGATGCGTCTAATACTTCACCTGCAACACCCGGAAAAAAAGAAAAGATAGTAGCTGAGAGCAATGCTAACCTCAACGAAGCGAATCTTTTTGATCTAGAAAATTTAGGTTTTGTGAGTGAAGATCAAAAAGATAAAGTTACCGTAACGCCCATTGAAGAAGCTGAGGAAAAAACCGCTTCATCTAAAAGTCTTTTCTCCCACATGGGCACGTTGGTCACATCTACATTTAGTGGATTATTCAATTCGAACAAAAAAGACTCGAAAAAAGAAGACAAGAAAAAAGTTACTTTTAAAAAAGATGACTCCGAAAAAAAGAAAGTATCTTCAATAGCCGGTGAACAAAGCAATCCTAGCACGACACATCCCTCTTCTTCATTATCTTTGTCGCCCTCCCCTGTTCACTATCCAGAAACTTCTCCTCATTTACAACTTTCTATGACACCGAAGAGTACTAAGAACACAAACTCATCATTCACCCACAAAACCCTTACAGCTGGAAAGCTTTTTTCAACACCGCTATCTAGCTCATCAAAATCGACTTTGTCTAAAAAAGAAGAAAAAAAGCAGGGAACCCAGTCTTCTTCAAGTAAGAGTTCTTCTATTCCTGTAGTCCATTCTTCACCTGCAGCACCAACTACTCCGCCGCTTGTACGCAAGCAGCATAAACGTCCTCATAATCGTGTTCGTAGTGCGAGTTTATCATCTATATCAGAAATATCTTTCCTACCTAAGAAAAAGGAAAAAGAAGATTTTTCCTTGAGTTTAGGGACTCCTAATGGAAGCCAAACTGCGTCTCCAGTAAGCTCTACTATTAGCACGGCTACGCTGCCGCCAATAGAGCATTCTGTAACGCCCTCTTTGGATTCTAAAAAAACTGAAAAAGCGTTAGCTCGTTCATCATCACCAGAACTAAATGATATTTTTCTAACCCCTCCTCCAACCAAACTGATTACACCGCCGTCTACACCATCATTGTCGACACGCTTTTTTAACGCTCTAGTTACTCCCCTTACAGAGAAAAGATTAAAGAGCAAAGAAAAAACAGGTGCGAAAAAAGATTCTACTGCTACCACTCCTACTCCTACAAAGCCTACCACCCCTGTTAATAACCCTACTCCCCTCAGCTTTAGAGATATAAAAAAAACTCCGAGTACTGAAAAAAAGGACCCTGCCAGCCCTTATTCGATGCCGCCCAAATCTACTGTCTCATCACAACCTCCTTCTGTCTCTTCATCTTCGTCTTCACCGATACCTCAGTCTAGCTCAAGCCATAAACCAGCATTATCCTCTGATGTACCGTATGAAGACATGGACATTTACTTGCGTGCTTGGGTATTTACTCAGCAAGAAGCTGAAGGTAAAAAAAAGAAAAGTTCTATTCAAGAAGATGCGCAAACGGTATTATCTTCTTATGGAAAGACAAAAAAGAAGCCTGATGCTAAATTAGTTGCAAAAATACTAAATGAAAAACTCCCAAAAAAATATATCGACTCTAAAGATCGCTGCATAGTGATCATCGAAGAGATAGTGATCATCGAAGAGATACCGAGCTCTGAAAAAGCATCTATGAAAACAATGATGTTCACTAAAATTGATAGCGACGGCCAAGAAACAACAACTTCTTTCATAGAAACAGACGATCATACTACCAATGTAGAAGTATTAGGAGAATATGCGCAGGCTGTAAAAGAAACTGTGGCTGCTGCAGAAAAATTATACGCGGTCAGTGGCAGTAACGTTTTTGTTTTTGAAGTGGATCTAAGTAAAGCTTCTCGAGAAAACAGAACAAATTTCGCTCAAGTTGAAGCTGTATATTGTAATGCCTTGTTAGATGCAAACATTGTGCCCGTACTCTTGTGTTGCGAAACTGCCAACTCTAGAACAGCCATATGGGAAACTTATAAGAGCCTATGTACAGATAAGTCGACTAATACCGCTGAAAAATATTTAGCTGTGATATTGCGTGGTGAAGATGCATCGCTAAGAGAACAACTCATAGCCGCTTTCTTTGAGGAGTATCCCAAAAAGCCAGGTACAATGATAACACCAAATTATCTTCTACAAGAAAAAAATATGCAGGAAGCCATAGAGCTTATCGAAAAACATATGGGTAGAAACCAGCTAAAGAACTTTGGTAAAAAGAGTACAGCTTTCTTCCCAGCCAGCCCCTCCGAGGATCTAAAAAGCCCTCCTGAGCCTCTGCCACCCGTCTCCTTCCCGTCACCGTCATCGCTATCGCTATCCTCATCAGAATAATCGTTACAAAGGGCGGCTCACGAGCCGAGTTATCCCCGCGAATATTATTCGTGGGGATAACGCGAACTATTAAATTGCACGGAACCAGACGAGCGCAATGTGGCAATCCAGTAAATCTTAGGCAATAAAAATGAGGGATAATGGACATCCTGTACAATCAGACACCTAAAGCAATCTGGTACTTATAACTCCAGAATTTTTACCTCTGGATTGCCACGTCGCTACGCTCCTCGCAATGACAGGTACGGGTATTTTCTTGCTATAAGAATTTCTTTCCTATAATGCAGATAATCAACACAGTAGGGATGAAAATTGCTAAAAGTTTTGCAAATTTCGCCGAAATTTGTAAATTTACTGGCAATTTTCGTGAAAAAAAACGGGGAATGCTTGAGTATATACCAACCCCCTGTGGTCACCCCTCTAGGGCAGGCACGGGGGCCTGCCCCTACGAAACGAAGAGAATTATCTCTACACGTCATGCACGGGGGCCTGCCCCTACGAAACGAAGAGAATTATCTCTACACGTCATGCACAGGGGCCTGCCCCTACGAAACGAAGAGAATTATCTCTACACGTCATGCACAGGGACCTGCCCCTACGAATACAGTGTCTTATCGTGCACACAGATGAAAGATGGCTATCCCCGCCCCTCATGCACCGCGGCAATCAACGCTTGCACGTTTTCTAGCGGCGTATGCTGCTCTATGCCGTGGCCTAGATTAACGATTAGGCCTGGATGTGCGCCCCACTCGTTTAATAAAGATTTTACTGCCACCCGTATTTTTTCAGGTGTGGAAAATAACAGCGCCGGATCTAGATTGCCCTGCAAACACACTTTAGCACCCACGCGTTTGCGTGCGCTGCTTAAATCTATGCTCCAATCCACCCCTAATGCATCGACGCCACTGTCGGCCATCGCTTCTAAATTAACCGCCGCCCCTTTGCTGAATAAAATAATAGGCGTATTGGCTGTGCTCGCATCCGCTTTCAAACGGGCAATAATTTTTTGCATATACACTAAAGAAAATGATTGATAATACTCTGGCGTTAATAAGCCCCCCCAGGTATCAAATAACATCACTACATTCACGCCCGCTAAGATCTGCCCTTTTAAATAGGCTATCGTCGCTATGGTTAATTTCTCTAATAAAGCCGTTAACACTTCTGGCGCTTGATAGGCCATTTTGCGTGCGTTGATAAAATTCTTGTGGCTGCCCCCTTCTATCATATAACACGCCACCGTCCAGGGACTGCCCGCAAAACCAATCAAAGGCACGCTGCCTCGTAATTCTTCTTGGATCATGTACACGGCGTCTAACACGTAATTTAAGTCTTCTTCTACCTCTAGAATGGGTAAGGCCTTAACGTCACGCATTGTTTCAATGTGTCTTTCAAATTGCGGCCCTTCACCTTCTTGAAAAGATAAACCTAAACCCATGGCGTGTGGAATGGTTAGAATATCGGAAAATAAAATAGCGGCATCTAAATCAAAACGGCGCAGCGGTTGTAAGGTAACTTCGGTCGCCAATTGTGGGGTTTGGCACAAGGTGAGAAAATCGCCCGCTTTGGTGCGTAACGAGCGATACTCCGGTAAATAACGCCCCGCTTGGCGCATCAGCCATACTGGAGGCACATCAACGGGTTGTCGCTTTAGAGCTTGTAATAGGCGGGTATTATTGTATAGGGTCATTTGTATTTGTTCTCGCTTTGTTTTAAAAATTATATTCTGCGCAATGGTTGTAGCGGCGGGCTCCCGTGCCCGCCCACGACAGGGCAGACACGGGGGTCTGCCCCTACGATAATAAATTACATTGCAATGACCACAACCTGATCATTTCGATGCCACTACAGTCAAACTGGGGATCTGCGCAAAGGCCCGCACCCAGGGTGTATTCTTTTGTACCCTAGCCGGTAATTGTTGCAACTGCGTGCGTGCCTCAGCGGAACTATTATACTGCCCCAGGGTAGCAATATACCAATCTTGGTCATTTTTCAATGTATGGATATAATGCAAATTATTCGGCACTCCTACACAACGCGACTTTGCTTGCTGCGTCCATAATTGGCAAACTGTTTTTTGCACTGTAGTTAAATCGGTACCACCGGCAATTTGTATCGTATAGCCTTGTGCTTTAAAATGAGCAGCCGGTGTAACTTTTTTCTGCGCAACCACTGGGACAGGAACGCTTTTTTTCTGAGGCTTAACCACTACACCAGCAGGAACTGTGACTACAGCTGGCTGTGCCGCAGCAATGGCCATAGACATATCATTGGCTATAGGCGTTGTTATAGGCTTATCGTTGACTACAGGCGTAGCATTAACTACAGCCGTTATTATAGGTGCAGCATTGATTACAGGCGTTATAGGCGCGGTGGCATCCACCCTACGCACATTGCCATCGAACTTTACCACGGTTTTAACCCACGGCCCTTCTTTTTCTACACTCACGACCTTACCCTGGCTCACATCTATGGCGGTAGGGGGCGGGCCTTCTAAATAAAACCACCAACCTACACTCAGCAGAACCATAGAAAATACCGCGGCTATCGATGTTTTATGGCCTTTGCCTATTTTAGTGTTCCGACTCGCATCGCGTGCTGGTTGTGCTGCAGATTCATCGCTGCGCCCTAAAGCCGTGCGCACTTTTTTGCTGAGGCGCGGTATCATTGGGTTATGCGATGCGATGCCGCGCCGTTTTGTTTCTAATATATCAACTGCCATCACCATTAAACGTGCCAATATGCCTTTAGAGTCGCGGCTTAATTCTACCCATTGTGTTTTAGTAAAAGGCATCACACCTCTATAGCCGGCTTGTCTTAAACCATGCTTGATATAGTTGATCACGTCTTCTTCGCCTAAAGGCTGCAGTATTATCGTAAAACTGCTGCCGGTATTCCAATCTGTATTGACGTTGGCGGAATTCACACACAAATGCTCCAATTGCAATCTGCCTGCCAATAAAATACTTAAGCTGTGTTCTGTCTCATCCAACTCGGATACCACATCCAATATAAACCGCACCGTTTCTGCGGGCAGGTCGTGCGCATCGTCGATGACCAATAAAAAGCGCTGATTAGATTGCGCCAATTGCGCTAAGCGCGCGCGTAAGGTAGACAGGAAAGTATCGCCAGTATCTTCTATAGCCAGATGTTTAGCTAACAGACCCTTGATCATGGCAATACTCACGCCATGATCGCCCTGCATTTCGCATAAACCTATAGTGGCTTCTGTACTGGGTAAGGCAATGTTTTTTTTGAGTGCATTTAAAAAAGTAGTCTTGCCTACGCCAGACACTCCCAATAACAATAAAAGATGACCCCCTTCACGCACCAACTCTTCCAATAGTTTTAGCTGCTGGCGCTGCTTGGCGGTTAAGAACGGATTGACGCGGCTTAAGTCTATAAAAGGCTTACGTTTAAAACCTAAGCTTTGCCATTTATCTACTGCCACTTTTGACATCTTAGACACAACTCAAAATATCATTGACCACCGCGCGTATGCTGCGGTTGTCGGTTACAAAAATATGATCCGCAATCTCACGATATAATTCATCGTAATTAACCGCAATATCACGCAACACTGCTTCCCTGTCGGTTGCTTGTAACAATAAGGGTCGCTTTTTATCTTTTTCAGTGCGTTCTAGTTGCTGATCCACCGTGGTTTTTAAATAAATCACCAAACCACGCGCCGCCAAATGAGTACGATTCTGCGACTCTATGACCACGCTACCCCCAGTCGCCAAAACCACGCCCGTTTTTTGAGTTAATTCGTCTACCATGGCCATTTCGCGTTGCCTAAACCCCTCTTCCCCTTCTACATCGAAAATCCAAGGAATATCCACACCGGTGCGCGATTCGATCACTTCATCGGTATCGTAAAACTCTCTTTTTAGCTCTCTGGCCAACATACGGCCTACGGTGGTCTTACCCGCTCCCATAGGGCCAATTAAAAATATATTTTGTGTTTTTTTCATCGTTCAATCATCGTGTCAGCCTTATCGGGTTGTACAATCTTAGGGGTAATAAAAATCAGCAACTCTCCGCGAGAATCCGTCACTTTAGTACTCCTAAACAAGGCGCCCAAAATAGGAATATCACCCCAAAATGGCACGCGCAGAACGGAATGGGTCTTTTCTTGACGATAAATACCGCCTAAAACAACTGTTTCACCATTAGCCACCCGCACCTTGGTATCAATTTTACGCGTCGTAATAGCAGGGGTTCCCTTCACATCCAACGCTGTATTCGGTTTATCCTGATTAACCTTGATAGCCATAATAATATTGTTGTCCGGCGTAATATGCGGAGTAACATCTAACTTTAATGTGGCTTGTTTGAACGCCACTGTCGTGTTGCCGCTAGAAGCGGTTTCTTGGTAAGGGATTTCTTCACCCGCCTCAATGAACGCTTCCTGCTGATCAGCCGTAACCAACCTAGGACTAGATATTAACTCACCTTGGCCTTCGGATTCAAGGGCCGAAAGCTCTAAGTCCAAAAGATAACCATTCCCCAAATTAGCCAAAGCTATACCTACACTGGCAGCTTCCCCTGAACTGGGTTGTGCGGGTAAATTGACGTTTAAACGCGATAAAGGTGACACATTCGTCGTATCGAAAGCAGATTTGCCCGTAGCCAGATTTTGTTGCATGCCACTAGCCCCCTCTAAGGTACCGCTTAAATGATCAGCCTTGGAAACTCCCCAACGTATGCCGAGGGTACGCTCAAAATCTCTGGATACCTCAACGATGCGCGCCTCTATCAATACTTGTTTCACTGGCATGTCTAATTTTTTGATTAAAGTACGTACCTCGCTCAGCGTTTCAGGCGTATCGTTTAACAACACCGCATTGGTGCGCTTATCTACGGTCACAGAGCCGCGATCCGACAGCAAGCTATTCGTTTTATCTTTTAATATGGATACCAGATCTTCTGCGTTAGCATAATTTAAAACGATCACGGTTGTTTGCAAAGGTTCTAATTCTTGCCTTTGTAGTTGCACCTCCAATGCCGCTTTTTCTCTAGCGGCAATTTCATCGTTGGGGGCTATCAATAACACTGGCCCTAAATATAACTTACTTAAGCCCTTTGTTTTTAAGACTGTATCCAAGGCCTCCTCCCAAGGAATATCTTTTAAATGTAGACTAATGTTTCCTTTGACACCATCGCTTAGCACACTATTAACTCCTGCAGAGTTTGTAATGATGTCTAATACAGATCGCACTGGAATGTCTATAAAATTAAGCGTTAAATGATTTTTATCGGTGATATTGCTCTGTGACTGTGTCGCATCGAATGGGCTACGTTGATCCTGTGCGGAATAAAGGTAAGGCGTTGTGGCGGCAGCAGCGTAGGCATGGATGCTGATGAATAAGCCGCAGAATAGCAATCTAAAATGTGTCATTGTTTTTCCTCTATAGTTTATATATATTCTTCCCACTTGAAGATGCGCCTATTTTCGTAGGGGCAGCCCCCCGTGGCTGCCCCTATTAGGGCGGGCACAGGGGCCCGCCCCTACGTATTTTTTTGCGTCTTAAAGGGATTTCGGCACATACACCATGGCCGTAGCGTTCATCACTAATAGCGTTAAACCTGAACCATCATTTTTCTTGTGATTTAATGCGGTCATGGTGAAATCATCAAAAGTAATTGCTTTTTGCAAAGATTCAACTTGGCTGATAAACAAAGCCAAGTGGTGATAATCGCCGGTCAAAGAGATATTGATAGGCATGACCACATAAAAATCTTTAGTGCTTTCTTGTTCAGGTTTAATCGAGTTAATTTCTAAATTGTTCGCTGTAGCCAGATTAGAGATAGTGTTGATCAACTGCGGCATTTCATTGGCAGTGGTTAATTGCTTGCTGGAACGGGTGAGGTTTTCTTGTGCGCTGATTAATTGTGTTTCATATTCAGGCAAAGCGGTTACTTGTTTATATTCGCTTTGATAGCGTGATTTTAAATCGATCTGTTGCTTTTCAAGATTGTTTGAGTTTATTAAACGCGGCTTAATTAAAAACAGATAGCCCAGGGCTAAAGTAAAAATGAATGTCCCGCCCAAGGCGATAATGCGCACATGAATAGGCCATGAACCCAGTCTGTCGAAGCTTAATTCGTTGAAATCCATTATGTTTTTCCTGTTTTTTTACACGCACCGAGCCATCATTTTAAAATAATAGCCTTTACTCTCTTCTTTATTATCTACCGCTTTGATCTCTACTAAATGAGGTTCCGCGATCCCTTGCGCCTCTGCTATCTTTTGCATGAATTCAGAAACGCGCGCATTCGATTCGGCAATGCCTTCAAAGGTTAATTGCGCCCCTTTTTTATCAAAATGCGTTAAATACACACCTGGTGGTATTTGATAAACTACCTGTTCCAATAAACGCACTGTAACCCTGCGTTCTAATTGCAATTTTTCTAAAACATCTTGCTGAGCACTTAAATTATTAAGCTCAACTTTAATCGCTGCGATTGCACCCATTTTAGGTTCTAAAATAGCACTATTCTGTTGCAGAT
The DNA here is from genome assembly GCA_009885935.1 of Gammaproteobacteria bacterium. Lineage (GTDB taxonomy): Bacteria > Pseudomonadota > Gammaproteobacteria > UBA1113 > UBA1113 > VFKP01. Next base: position 1,148 of record VFJT01000206.1, on the reverse strand, counting down.
CGATGTTCAGCGCTTGCTGATGCTGCATTTTAGTTTTGACCCTACTCAAGACCAGAGCTAAAATAAAAATCACAAGGCCTAGAGCAACCACCAAAATGATTAAAAACTCTTTTTTCGCAGCGTTGCGCAGCGTCTCGCGCCAGGGCAGTAAATTAATTTCCGTCATAATGGGTTATTCCGCGCAATGCTAAACCACAGGCGATCGTTAACGTCGATGCTTCTTGCTGCAACGGGTGTGCGTTTACTACCGCAGATAAAGACATATTGTGAAAAGGATTTATGATGGTTACTGGTAAGGATAAGCAGTCAGAAACCATGATAGACAAAGCGCTTACTCCAAAACCCGATAATAAGACTTTCTCCACCAAATAATCCGGTGTGGCAGAAATAAAAAATTGCATCGCTCGTCGTAACAATGGCGCTAAGGATTCTACAGCGTCTGTTAATTGCTGTGTGCTCAATAACTCTTCATGCGTATAAATAACCCGCCTTTGGTGTAGCACAATTAAAGTCATTGCAGTCACGTCAAAATGGATCAGTGCTACCGTTTTAGCGGGATCCTTATCCATTAAATAGTTCACAACCCTTTCTATAGCAAAGGTTTCTACATCGATACAATCAACGATTAATCCTGCGGCTGCTACCCTATCGCGGCGTACGGCCACCTGCGCCCTGCGTGCAGCGATCAAAAGGACATCCGCTTTAACCGGATCTTTTTCATTGATTCCTAAGACCGAAAAATCCATACACACTTCGTCTAAAGGAAAAGGTAGTATCGACGCCGCTTCTAGCTGTATATGCGCTTCTAATTCTTCGTCAGAAAGTGTGGCATCGACTTGTAGTGTTTTTGAAATGACGGTAGTAGCAGGCAGTGCGATGGCCACATGGCGAGTGGTAAAGCGCATTTGCGCATACGCTTCTTGAATGGCTGCAGTCACTGCGGCCGCATCTTTGATAGTGTTGTCAACGATGGTATTGGACACTAGAGGCACTAAAGCCACGCGGTGTACACAAAGCTGTTTATTCGCGACGCGCAATTCTACAATTTTGACGGCGGTAGCACTGATATCTAGCCCTAAAACAGCGCGCGGTTTTCTAGGAAATAATAAAGCCACAAAATCCCCCTAAAATGATTCAATGGGGGATTG
>VFJT01000050.1 GCA_009885935.1 Gammaproteobacteria bacterium | reverse complement strand
GAACGGATTGCGTTACCGGCCTAAGGAATAGGGTAGGCAGCCCCTTTTTCTTTACATTCTATATAAGTGGACGTCTATACTATAAATACATAGTATAGACGTCCACTAATGTCTATGCTCATACGAAAACACATCGCGGTAAGCATGCTCATTAAAGGAAAGAATATGCTTACAAATGATAATAAGTTACATCAATTCATTCATGAAATTACGCCGTATTTTATTCAAATACGCCAAAAGATCCACATGCATCCTGAATTAGGCTATCAAGAAGAATTAACGGCGGCTGTAGTAGCGCATGAATTAAAACAAATGGGGCTTGATGTAGTGACCGGGGTCGGCGGAACGGGCGTTGTAGCCATTATAGATTCTGGAAAACCGGGTAAAACCGTGGCACTACGAGCGGAGCTAGATGCTTTGCCTATGACAGAAATGACTGAGCTTCCTTACAAATCCAGTCATCCTGGGAAAATGCACGCCTGCGGCCATGATGGACATACCGCAACCTTATTAATAGTTGCAAACGCTTTGTGTAACTTTAAAAATAGCTTTAAGGGTAGGGTCAAGCTTATTTTTCAACCCGCAGAGGAGGGCAGTGCCGCTGGCGCCGCGGCTATGATTAAAGACGGCGTTTTAGAGGCGCCTGCTGTAGATGCCATATTCGCTTACCATAATTATCCAGGTTTTGCTGTGGGGACGGTGCAAACTAGAGAAGGAACCGTCTTATCTGGGAATACTAATTTTACCATTACTGTCTACGGTAAGGGCGGTCATGCTGCAAGCCCAGATCTCAATATTGACCCTATTTTAATAGCTGCAACTTTGATCAAAAACATACATGAATTGAAATTAGAAAGTGGCCAAATTATGAGCGTTACAGAGGTCAATGGCGGTTCCAGTAAAAATATCATACCGGACTACAGTGCATTAGGAGGAACATTACGTTATAGTACGTTAACAGATAGGGAACACTTGAAGAAACAGCTAATAACGCTGATGAATGAAACGGCTTTAGCTTATGGCGGGCGAGCAAAGATTGAATTAATTGATCATTATTTGCCTACCGTCAATAGTACAGCAGAAACCCAGCATGTGTTTAAAATTGCACGCAATTTATTGGGCAATGAAAAGGTTGGCTTAAAGCAAAAAATTTCACGTGCAGCAGAGGATTTTTCATTTTATCTAGCAAAGGTTCCCGGATGTTATTTTTTCATGGGCAATGGCGAAAACAGCGCTTCTTGCCATAATTCTGAATATGATTTTAACGATGATTTGTTGGTCGATGCGGCTGAGTTACTGTGCCGGATTGCTATGGACTATTTAAATAATGATATCACTTTGTGATATCATTTAACCTATGTGGGGCCTCATTGAAACCTGTGAAAAAGTCGGCAAACTTCCGCAAAAACCTTATTCTGGAAAGGTTATGCTACGCATTCCACCAGAACTGCATGCACGTGCCGCTATGTTAGCAGAGGCTCGCGGTAAAAGCCTAAATTCTTGGGTAACCGATTTACTTGCTAGTGCGGCTTAGTTTGTTCATCTATTTGTAAAATAGGAATGTTTATAATGTTGCATAGTGTGGAAATGCCTTTTGATGACGGATATATTTATTGTGAAATAACGAATTATGAGACTATGACTAACAACAGCAACGTTGTTTTTATTCTGCCTGGCGGACCAGGGCTAAGCATGCTAAATTACCAGGTAGTGCCTATTTTAAAACTACAGACAAAAAGTCATTTGATCTTTTTAGACCCTCCAGGCACGGGTCAAAGCAGAAAGTTTAAAGAAGAAAATTGTAATATGCAACAATATATTGAATGCATAGAATGTATAAGGCGGTTTTTCGATTTTAAAAAAATAACTTTGTTAGGCATTTCATATGGAACAATGGTGGCCGTAGGCTATAGTATTAAATATGGTGAAAATATTGCCGGTATGATTTTAGTAGCCGGTGCTGCAAGTTATCATTTTCTCGAAAAAGCAAAAAAGAATGTATTGAAGGATGGTTCAAAAGAGCAACATGAACTGTGTAATCAATTGCTTTGGAACGGAAAATTCTCGTCTTCTGAAGATGTGGCTAAATTTTTCTATATCTTAGGGCCCCTTTATTCAAAAACTCTAAGAGAAAAAAGTGGGGGAGGGTCTATACTCAGTGACAAATTGAAACAGTATGATTATCCATTTACACTATTAAATCTTGCTTTTTCTACTGATTTTTGGCGCTTTGATTATACAGAAAATTTAAAAAATATATCTTGTCCGGTTTTGATTCTGAGTGGTAAAGAAGACTGGATCAATGATCCCTGTTTTGCCAAAATAATGGGCCATGAAATCAAGTATTCTACGATTCATATACTCGATAGCGGGCATTCAATTTTATATGATCAACCAGAATCATTTTATGAATTGGCCTCAGCATTTCTATCTGAAATTTTTCAAAAATGAAAAATATTATCCAAGTTTTTCTTGTATTCTTCCGTTTAGGATGTACCTCCTTTGGTGGCCCTATTGCACATCTGGGCTATTTTAGAAAGGAATTTGTTGAAAAGCGAAAATGGCTAAGTGAGCACGCGTATGTTGATCTGGTTGCGCTCTGTCAGTTGTTACCTGGGCCAGCAAGCAGTCAAGTCGGTATTGCAATTGGGTTAGCACGAGCAGGGTATCTTGGGGCTATTGTTGCCTGGGTAGGATTTACCTTACCGTCCGCTATTATTCTGATATTATTTGCTTATGGTTTATCCGAAATAAGCACTGCGGTTAATGCCGGGTGGATACATGGACTCAAAATTGTCGCCGTTGCTGTTGTGGCACAAGCAGTGTGGATTATGGGTAAAAATCTTTGTCCTGATCGCACTCGCATTATATTGGCTATCGTAGCAGCTTTCATAACATTTCTCTTTCCAGGTGTATACAGTCAGATTGGCATGATTATCGGCGGCGGGGTAGCCGGTTGGCTTATTTTAAAAAGAGAACCTTTTTTTCCTCATGCCGATTTTCCGATTAAGACCAGTAAAGTTGTAGGTGTATTCCTGCTCATTTTATTTTTATTATTGTTGTTCCTATTGCCTTTGTTTGCTCAAATATCACAAAATAATCTGTTCTATGTGGTTGAAGGATTCTATCGAGCAGGTGCACTGGTTTTTGGTGGTGGCCATGTTGTTTTGCCTCTCTTACAATCCGTTGTTGTGCCTAAAATGCTGTCTAATAACTTATTTCTTGCCGGCTATGGCATAGCTCAGGCCATTCCCGGGCCACTATTTTCGTTTGCGGCTTATCTGGGTGCCATGTCAAGTTTAGCTCCAAATGGCCTATTAGGCGCATCTATCTGTTTAGTCGCTATTTTTTGTCCATCCTTTCTATTGATTGTAGGCATATTACCATTTTGGGAAAAACTCCGGCGCTACCATGCAATGAAGCTTGCCATGCAAGGCATTAATGCCGCAGTCGTCGGCTTATTACTGGCGGCTTTATACAATCCTGTCTGGACAAATGCTATTTATAATATTGTTGATTTTGCCATTGCATTAGTTGCTTTCTTATTGCTGCAGTTTTGGAAATGGCCTTCATGGTTAGTCGTCATAGTAGGAGCGATTGCTGGACAGCTGGTTACATTAATTAAGTAAAGAATGCTTACCAACCAACAGGCAAGGGTTAAACCTTGAAATCAGAAGGGATTGTTTATTACTTGAATCCGCGCCCTAACCCCACCTTATACTGGTGATTACTATTATAATCACCAGTATTGGCTCACCTAAATTAAACGTTGTTTAGCCCTCTACTTTAGCTTGCTGCAACATAAAGTTATAGCCGTATGCAAATGCACCTACTGTTGCCGTCGGTACCACAACACCGGTATTCCTTCGTCCAAAGACACCCGCAAGCAGCCATCGCTGACTTGCGAGCAAACGTAATCGTTAGGATTTAGCGCACATGGCGCCTTTTGTTGAGTGACCCTTATTGGACCCTGGATTCGCGATCTCCAATTCCACCACTCTTTCCGCCATGGCATCAAGCTTTGACTGGAATCCTCTAGAATGCTGCGTAGCATTTGTTGTCTCAATGAGCTCACGTACCCTGAATAGATAATCCTGATTAAGCTCAATCTGCTGAAATGCATCTAAAAAAACAGTTTCGCTCTCTGAAATAATATCGTTAAACTTACCGAAAAATGTCCACGGGGTTATCTCACCACTTTTGTTCGCAGCATTAAAAGCCCCCATTAAAGAGTCGCGATGACCTTCAACTTCCTTTAAAAGCAGCTCATTATAGCGCCATGTTCCCTCATGGCTATAAACTCCAACCAAAATTTTGGCTATATCAAGCCTCTTATAAATTAAAGCCATATCCACTGTTCCTATGGTCCTGAAGGTCTGAGAACTCTGCTGCATCGGCTGTCCACCCTTGTCAACGTGATAATGTGAACTTATCGTATACCGCCCATTTTCTAGCGCCTTAAACGCGTCAGGCGCCTCATCTTGTTTCGCGTACAGAAGAAGCATAGCAAAACCATCTGATGTTACGCTCTTGTCTATGGGCACACTCTTGTTTATAAAATCATCTGAATTAGCAGCCATGAATTACCTCGTTAAAAAATTTTATATAGAGCGCGCAGTATACAATAAAAACCTTAAGGAAATATTAAGGGGTTATTAATGGAATATAACACTAAAAATCCAGTCTTAAAATTACAACAGTTGCAACTTTTCAATATTTTCAATCATTTGCATCGCCGCCTCGGCGCAATAATGGCCTTTATGGTCTTTATCAGACACGCGTTCTAGGGCTTGCGTCTCATTTTCGGTAGTCAAAACACCGAAAATAACCGGTATTCCTTCGTCCAAAGACACCCGCAAGCAGCCATCGCTGACTTGCGAGCAAACGTAATCGTAATGGCTGGTTTCGCCGCGAATCACCACACCCAGGGCTATGATGGCCGAAAACTTTTGGCTTTGCGCCAGCTTTTGCGCCATGATGG
>VFJT01000178.1 GCA_009885935.1 Gammaproteobacteria bacterium | reverse complement strand
TTAGGTTCAAAATAGTTCGCTTGCAAACCAAAAGACCATGAACCTTCTTGGTGTGGCGCCATTAAATTCACACCTGACGCAGGCAATGGCATATCGTCACCATGACCAGCGAAGGCACTCGTGCTGCCTAAAACAGCCATTAAGCAAAAAGTTACTTTTTTCAACATGTTTTCTATCTTCCTTTTCATTTTTACATTAAGCCAGATGCCGTTGTCATTTCCCGGACCTTCTCGCCCTAATAGACTCCTAACACAGTACGGGCTTTATTGTGAAAGCCGCAGCACTAAGGCTAGAAGTAAAATTCACACATAGTGCAAAAGCAAAACACTTTTAAGACTAGCTAAAAATGCTCAGCTCCAGACACCTACAATGCCATCTTAATACGAAAAAATAATAAATAACAACACTTTTTTGAAAAAAGTCTATGTTTTTTTACAAAAACTTTTATTTTTCGTTATTTCTGTATTTTTTAAAATCAATTCTGTCCGCCCCTACGCTTCAGCGCACACAATGGACCCGCTATGTACTTAAAATATTTAGTTTTATATTCCATAATTCCGCTTGCCCACTCTCAAATATATCTGGTATTCTGACTTGTCACTGCGACCGCCTCCATTTTTAAAAGGAAACTATATAAAGATATGATTAAAAAACTTACGTTCGTATTATTTAGCGTTTTAGGCAGTGCTTCTGCTCTAGCGACCCGTGCTGACGATATGCCGTTGCCTGCAGCTTCAGGCGTGAATTTAATAGCGCCACACCAAGAAGGCTCTTGGTCTTTTGCTTTGCAAGCTAATTATTTTCAACCCAATAATGACTTTAATTACGCTGTAGGCAAGGCGACTATTACACAGGGAAATATTCTTGTACCGGCAGCAGGTATTTTTACCCAGACCGGTCAGAAAACCTATGCCGTTAATTCGAACAATGATTGGGGTTGGGGTGCGGATATAACCTATCATTTCCCAGGTGAAGGGCGTGATGTCACCTTGGCATTTACACAATTAAACAGCAGCGACAGCGATTCTGTTAATGCCGAGGATGCGAACCTGACTAGCCTAACACCAACGGGTGTCCTAAGCGGGTCGAAAAAAGGTACTGTGGATGATGCCAGCGGCAAAGTAAACACAAACTACGACGCTGTAGACTTAACATTCGGTCAATTAATCACTGCGGGTAGCCGTATTACGCTGCATCCTTTTGCAGGTTTACGCTACGCTTACATAGACTACAAAGCGACGGGGACCTACTCAACCATCATAGACAACGGAGGGGGAGGAGGAGGTGGTGACCTAGTGGGTGCAGCGCCGCCTGGCGGCAATGGGAAAGAAGATACACAAACTCTAAAATCTACTTTTAGTGGTGCAGGTCCTAGATTAGGCAGTGATGCCAGTGTCAATTTGGGCAGTGGTTTCTCTTTGCGTGGTACTTTGGGGGTTTCTTTGTTAGTAGGCAGTATCGATGTAGATGCGGATTATACGACTGATACATACTCATCTAATGTTTTGACAAATTCATCGGATACGAAGCACAGCGTCGATACCAATACCCGTGTAGTACCCGAAGCCGATGCTAAATTATCCGCCCTATATCATAAGGACCTCGACAATGGTTATGCTTTAGGCTTTGAAGCGGGTTATCAAGTAACCAATTATTTTGATGCCATTCAAAATAATACAACGAGCAGCACGGTTGATACTTCTACAAGCTATACCGATTTCTTCATGCAAGGTCCTTTTGCACGCATTCAGCTCGATGTGGCTTAGTTTCTGGCAAAAGAAATCTGTGCTTAAAAACCCTATTTGGGTAGGTCTTTTCACGCCTACTGTTCGCTAAAATATGACCTTTTCGAACCCTGCCTAATTTTTGGGATAGTACTAGGAATAATGGGCATAGAAGAAACTTTTAAAGGTTTCTGTTAGAGTTGACTTGGTTTATATTTATGCTATTATATCTAGTATGACTAGAAATAATGCTCTTAAAATAAACCAATTATTGCAAGTTGCTCCAAAAGGGGCGGTGCTTACAACCGCATGGCTAAGAGAGCAGGGGATATCCAATAAGTTAGCATGGTGGTACGTAAAAGCAGGTTGGTTTGAGCACATCGCCGATGGGGCTTATTGCCTTCCCGGCAGCGCCATGGCCTGGGCAAGTGCTATTGCATCAATACAGCAACAGCTTGGGTTGCCTATCTATCCAGGAGGGAAAACAGCACTACAATTACTAGGTAAGAGCCATTACATTAATATGGACATGCAGACAATACAGTTATTTACCTCTCGGGAAATAAAAGCACCTAAGTGGCTGCAGGCTCCTTATTGGAAGAAATCATTTACTCTGTATCGCCCTACTTTGTTTAATGTAATGAATAAGGCTACATTGACAAATTTTGAAATGGATGGGCAGCAGCTTATCATTTCTACACCTGAAAGGGCCTCTGTGGAATTGTGTTACCTGGTTCCTAATGCGGTTACTTTTAAGGAAGCTGCACTTATTATTGAGGGACTTTCAAGAATGAGAGTAAAACTAATGCAATCCTTGTTGGAAAGCTGCCAGTCTTATAAAACAAAACGGCTTATACTTTATTTGGCAGAATACTTTAATCATCCTTGGTTATCGGAAATAGACCTTACGCGTATTGATTTAGGAAAAGGTAAGCGTGTTATTGCGGGTGGTGGTCAGTATAGCGCAAAATATAAAATATCGGTACCTACCTTAGAGGATAATCAATGAGTCTTATTGCCAGTTATAAAAAACAAGTTGAATTACTGTTAGATGTTTTACCTTTAATTCAATATGAGCCGCGCTTTGCTTTAAAAGGCGGTACAGCCATTAATTTGTTTCATAGAAATATGCCTAGATTATCAGTTGATATAGACTTAACCTATCTACCCATTGAACCTAGAGCTACATTTTTAGATAATTTAACTGCTGCAATGCAAGCACTAACAAATAGAATAATAGAGAAAAATTTTCTTGTTGATATGAAAAAATCTGGGCAACATATACTAAAATTG
>VFJT01000153.1 GCA_009885935.1 Gammaproteobacteria bacterium | reverse complement strand
CATGAACACATCGCAGCCACCATAGCCCAGACCAAAAATGCTTGCATCCCCTTTAGCGAATTCATGCGTTTGGCTTTATATACCCCAGAATTAGGCTATTATTGCCGCGCCCAATTACCCATCGGAAAAGAGGGTGATTTTGTCACCGCCCCAGAAATATCGCCTTTATTCAGTCACTGTTTAGCGCGTCAAATAAACGCCATTCTGACTACCCTCCCTAAAAGCGAGATCTTAGAATTTGGCGCCGGTTTGGGCACCTTGGCCTGTGAGGTATTGCTGTATTTGGAAAAACAAAATGCCCTACCACAGCATTATTTTATTTTAGAATTAAGTGCGTCCTTAAAAGAAGCGCAACGATTACAGCTACTAGAGCGCTGCCCTCATTTATTATCGAAGGTCACTTGGTTAAATCAATTGCCACATCAATTTACAGGCGTCGTCATTGCCAATGAAGTCTTAGATGCTATGCCGGTAGAAATTCTGCGTTTATATGGCAACCATTACGAACAAGCCTTTGTTACTTACGCTGCGCCGCATTTTAACTGGCATTATCAAACAATAAGTGATTTAGATTTAGAAGAAAAAGCCCGCACTATTGCAGCAACCTTAGCACCAGAAGTTTTAAGCGCCGGTTATGTCACAGAGGTTAATCCCTACATTAAGCCATGGATAAATAGCTTAAGCGCGTGTTTACAGGCCGGTGTTGTGTTTATCATCGATTATGGTTTTTTAAGCCCGCAGTATTATCATCCCGATCGCAAAGACGGCACTTTAATGTGCCATTATCAGCATCAAGCGCACAGCAATCCGCTCATTCAAGTAGGGGAGCAAGATATTACCGCTCATGTTGATTTTAGTGCCGTGATCGATGCCGCAACTGCCGCCGGATTAAAGACCTTAGGGTATGCGCCGCAAGCACATTTTTTATTGTCCTTAGGACTACTAGAATTTGCGTCTCACGCACAAAATACCCTGGAACAATATCAGCTGGCACAGCAAATCAAAACTTTGACGCTGCCCAGCGAAATGGGAGAGTTATTTAAAGTGCTGGCTTTGGCTAAAAACGCTGAAACCCCTTTGCAGGGGTTTCAGCGTTTATATTAATTTTTGTGACAGGACGCACTACTATGGCCATTACGGTAACAAGTAGCACCATTACCATCGCCATCACCACGATGGCGACGGTCGTCGTCCTGATTACAGGCGGCCACAGTTAGCACCACCAATACAAAAATAGAACATTTTAATATGCTTTTAAACATTATACTATCCTCTTAAATAAGCCTAAACTTTATTATAGCAAATTTGGCCCCGTATTGGCTATTAATGCACCCCTAGCCAAGGTAAACGCCCTAAAATGAATAAATTATCCGAGCCGCGACCGTAAGGGAGCGGATTTTTGCCCACTCCCTGACCGTCGCGGCTCAATATCCCTTGACTTTTACCACTATATTTGGAGATAATGCAAAGTCACTGACATTTTAGCATTTATCCGCAGGAGGAAACCTTGGCTAATATTAAATCCGCGAAAAAACGCGCGGTACAAAACGAGAAACGCAGACTACATAATACGAGCTTACGCTCTAAATTTCGTACTTACATCAAAAAGGTATTGGTAGCCATTGCCGGGCGTGATCAATCCGCCGCCAATGACGCTTTTCGTGAAGCCGTACCCGTCATCGATGGCATGGTCAACAAAGGCATTATTCATAAAAATAAAGCGGCACGCCATAAAAGCCGTTTGAACGAAAAAATCAAGAACTTAGCCGAAGCCTAAGCAGCATTTTTGTAGGGGCAGCTCCTTGTGCCTGCCCGATAGGGCAGCCACAGGGGGCCGCCCCTACGATACAATGACAGATAGTTACCATGAAAAAAACTTTAGCCCAGACTATCATCTACGACGATAAAGACGCCGTCCTGGCTAAACTGGCTGAAGACCCCGCTGCCCTTAACGATTACGACGAATATGGCTATACCCCACTGGTTGAAAGCGCTATCGCCAATAAAGCAGACATAGGTGAGGCTTTGTTGGCTGCTGGTGCCGATGTAAAGGGTAAAGACTTAACCGGTAGAACCGCTCTGCACTGGGCTGCCGATAACAACAATATCCCCTTTTGCCGCATCCTTTTAGAGCACGGTGCCGATGCTAATGCCTACACGATAGGGGGTTTATCGGTATTGGTGATGCCCGTGTTGCGGCAACAACAACCGCTAAAGGAATTATTGTTTCAATATGGCGGCAGCCTTAGCTTTGCTCAAGATTTTATACACGCTAAATTACTAGGGCATCGTTTTGAATTGGTAGGCACTCACGACATCTACTCGCCACAAGACCGCTTCGTAGAAATAGAATATGAAGGCTTTTTCTTAGAATTTACCGTAGGGCTGATACGCGATTCTGTAGAGCGGTTTCTTTATAATTTTGGTGCTAAGCAATATAGGCCGCAGTTCGATACATTAAAGCACTATTCTGCAGCCTTGCATAATGCGGCCAAATTAGCAGGTTATCAGCATTATCTCTTGGATATTAATACCGTGCGCGATACGCTAAGCCCTTTGCTGCAATTTCAGCCTTTATTACTCCCTGTAGGCTATGAGGGTCACGCTATTTCATTTATTGTCTATGGCCAGTATTGGGTCAAATGCGATCGCGGCGAGGCGCGTAAAAAACACGGCAGTATAGTGCTGTATAAAATGGCTCATCCCGAGCGCGTCACCGCAGATTTTTTAAAACATATACTGTATACGCCTTCGAGTCGCCAGTTTATAGAAGAAGAATTAGAAATTTATTTAGGCTTAACACCATTAGCGCAATTGCCCATTATGGGACAAGTCATAGGCAATTGTTCTTGGGCTAATATTGAAGCGAGCCTGCCTGCTTATTTATGGCTATTGTCGTACCTACAAAATACGGGCGATTTAGACGAAACACAGAGTGAAGAAAGCCTGGAGCTGTTTGAATTCTGGCGGCAATGGGACCAAGACCGCGCCCTAGAAGAATGCATTGCGCGCTTTGAACGCGCCAATACAGCGCGGCGCGCTTCTATAGTGGCGCTACTGGCCGATATTCTATTTCAAACCTGCCGCGAAGGCAATCGTCTAGACATAACCCGCGCCGAAAAAATACTGCCGATTTTACTGCATCCTGAATATCGCTATGTACTCACTACCTATATTGAAACCTATATCGATGGCTTAAGTGATGAGCGTGGCCAGCCTTTCCACCACCTGTTGGATGTGTGCGGTGTGGATATCAAAAAATTGCGCGAGAATGGTTAAATATAACTCACGTAGAAAATAACCCAATCTTTTCTACACGGAACGCTAAAAATAACCCATTCTTTTAAGCGTTGACGTTAAAAAGAACCTTGTATTTTCCGAAAATAGGGCTATACTATCATAATAGCACCCCTATTCTGGTCTTGTAATGAAAAGAAGATTATTAGCAGAACTCATAGCTTGGCAAAAAAAGCCTATACATCTGCCCTTGCTGCTGCGGGGTGCTAGGCAAGTGGGTAAAAGCTTCCTAGTCGAGTATTTTGGTCAGCACTATTTTCAAAATACCGTTGTCATTAACTTTGAGCAATCCCCTGAATACAGTGATTGCTTTGCTACCCTAAAGCCACATGACATTCTCCATAAAATAGAAATTTTAAGCGGTCAGTCCATTATTCCTGGACAAAGCCTGCTCTTTTTAGATGAAATCCAGATCTGCCCCAATGCCATTATGGCCTTACGTTATTTTAAAGAGCAAATGCCCGAACTGCACGTTATAGGCGCAGGATCACTGTTGGAATTCGCCTTAGGAGAAAAAGGCTTCCATATGCCCGTTGGCCGTGTACAGTATTTGTATTTAAAACCCTTGTCTTTCCAAGAATACTTACAAGCGAAAGGATTAGACAAATTACAAGCATTTATCCATACGGCAACCCTAGACACCGACATCCCAGATGCCATTCACGACAAAGCCCTACAAATGGTGCAAGAATATATGGCCATAGGGGGTATGCCTATGGTGGTTGAGCACTTTATCCAAAATCAATCCTTGCGCGAATGCCAAGAATACCAAACGCTAGTATTAAAAACTTACAGCGACGATTTTGCAAAATATGCCGATACTGCTCACCATAAATACTTACAACAAGTCTATGACCGTACTCCGGGCTTAGTAGGGCAACAAATTAAATACGTCAATATTTCCGCCAATATGGATTCGCGCTATCTCAAGGAAGCCATTCATAGCCTAAGCAAAGCAGGCGTCATAACGCCTATTTATGCCAGCCTAGCAGCCGGACTTCCGTTGATTAGCCATGTGCAAGAAAAAAAATTTAAATTACTGTTTTTAGATATTGGCTTATTAAAACGAGCCTCTAGACTAGACATCGATCTGTTGCTTAACCCCGCTTTAATGCTGAATAATCGTGGTGCGTTAACGGAGCAATTTGTAGGTCAAGAATTATTGGCCTATCAAGATCCCTACGACGAGGCGCAATTGTATTATTGGTGCCGCGATAAAAAAGGCAGCAGTGCCGAGGTCGATTATCTTAGCCACGTGGATTCCCAGATCATTCCTATCGAAGTCAAATCGGGTAAAACTGGACGTTTAAAATCGTTGCAGATCTTGTTGCAAGAAAAAAGCTTACCCTTAGGGATCCGTATTTCTACTAAAAAACTACAACGCCAGGGCAATATACTGTCTATTCCCTTTTATATGATTGCAGAGATTGCCCGCTTGGTTTCTAGCGTAAGAATTTAGTCATTGAGAATGGTTAAAATCTAAATCGATAAGCCATTTTTTTCATTATAATATTCAGTGTCATCTTCATATTGTTTAATAAAATAGTCGTTCTCAGCATATCCGAAAAGTAAAAGATTTGAATCAGAATGCTTTACAAATGGTTCTGGCGTGTAACCATTCCCCTTAACATATCCTAATAAATAACCGCAAAAAAAATTGCTAAAATAGCTGATGTCCTTATCAGAAAACAGCAGGTCATTAGGCGCATGTAATATATTTCTATCTCTAGGATCTTCCACAGTATGTTAGGGCCCTGCACGAGATAAATTTATTATTTTCAAATACATAAAGCAGGAAACTCTTTTTTCTTACACTTATCCACAGCTTATACCCAGGATATACACTTGCATTCGCCTTCAAAACCCTTTATCTTGTATCTATCAGCTTTCAAATAACTATATATAGTGTTTTTTATGTGCATGCCGCACTTCAATTTATCGGAGATTTCAATGGATAGTACAGTTTTAAGCCCACAAGCCGCCAGCGAAGAAATGAAAATGATGCAAAATAGTGCATTCAGTGTTCAGCCTGGACAGTTGCGTGTCATTCGTCGTAATGGCAAAGTGGTTCCCTATGACCCTAGCAAAATTGCCGTGGCTATGACCAAGGCCTTCCTTGCCATCAGCGGACAAAATAGCCCCAGCTCTGAAAGCATACACGCCAAAGTAACCCTCTTAGTTCAAGATATAGACGAGCGTTTTAAACGCCGCTTAACGGAAAATCCTATTATCCACATTGAAGACATTCAAGACCAAGTTGAATTGGCACTGATGCGCTCTGCCGAACAAAAAGTAGCGCGCGCCTATGTGTTATACCGCGAAGAGCGTCGTAAAGCCCGCGAGCACACCGCCCCAGATCAACCTTTGTTGCATGTAATCTTGGACGACGGCATGCGCATGCCCTTGGACATGGGCCGTTTACAAGCGCGCGTTAAAGCCGCTTGCCACGACTTAAAAGATGTGGATCCCAAAGCCATCTTGAAAGATGTATTGCGCAATCTATTCGATGGCGTCACCTTAACCGAAGTCAATCATGCTTTGGTATTGGCAGCCCGCACCCTGATCGAACTAGAGCCTAACTATACTTATGTCACCGCACGCTTACTTTTGGATGATCTGCAAAACGAAGCGTTGGGCTTTTTAGGCTTAACAACCCATCTATCTCCAGAAGAAATGGCCAAAGCCTATGGGCATTATTTTAAAACCTTCATCGCCCGCGGTATTGAGCTAGACCGTTTAGACCCCCGTTTACTAGACTTCGATCTAAATCGCTTATGCCAGGTATTGATTGCCAATCGCGATCAACAATTTACGTATTTAGGCTTACAAACCCTCTACGACCGCTATTTCTTACATGCAGACGGTGTGCGTTACGAATTACCACAAGCCTTCTTCATGCGCGTTGCCATGGGGTTGGCTTTAAACGAACCGCAAAAAAATGAACGTGCCATTGAGTTTTATTTATTGCTGTCCTCCTTCGATTATATGAGCTCAACGCCTACCCTATTTAACTCAGGTACACTGCGTCCACAATTGTCCAGTTGTTATTTATCCACCATCGGTGACGACTTAGACGACATCTACAGTGGCATTAAAGACAATGCTTTGCTGTCCAAATTTGCCGGTGGCTTAGGCAACGATTGGACGCCGGTGCGCGCTATGGGCTCTTACATCAAAGGCACCAATGGCAAGTCACAGGGCGTAGTTCCTTTTATGGTCGTCGCCAATTACAGCATGGTTGCTGTAAATCAAGGCGGTAAACGCAAAGGCGCTGGCTGCGCTTATTTAGAAACTTTCCACAAAGACATCAAAGAATTTTTAGAATTGCGTAAAAATACGGGGGATGAACGTAGGCGCACACACGATATGAACACGGCTAATTGGATCCCGGATCTATTCATGAAACGCGTCGTTAATGACCAACCCTTTACCTTGTTTTCTCCGGATGAAACACCCGATCTGCACGATTTATATGGCAAAGCCTTTGAAAAGGCGTATTTGGCTTATGAAGAAAAAGCGCAGCTGGGTTTGATTAAAAACTTTGAAGTGGTGTCTGCCAAAACTTTGTGGCGCAAAATGCTGTCGTTGTTATTTGAAACAGGCCATCCATGGGTCACATTTAAAGATCCTTGCAATATACGCTCGCCGCAACAACACGTCGGTGTAGTACACAGTTCTAATCTGTGCACTGAGATCACCCTCAATACGTCAAAAGATGAGATTGCGGTCTGTAATTTAGGCAGCATCAATCTACCCGCACATGTACGCGATGGACAATTGGATGTAGAACACTTGCGTAAAACCATTACTACCGCCGTGCGCATGTTGGATAACGTCATAGACATTAACTTCTATCCCGTACCACAAGCGCAGCGTTCCAATTTACGCCATCGTCCCGTCGGTTTAGGCTTGATGGGTTTCCAAGACGCTTTATACAAATTAGGTTTAGACTACGAAAGCGACGAAGCCATTACCTTTGCCGATCGTTCCATGGAAGTCATCAGCTTCTACGCTATCAATGCTTCTAGCGACTTGGCTAAAGAACGCGGCAGTTACGAAAGCTTTGCGGGTTCGTTGTGGTCACAAGGTATACTCCCTTTAGACTCGATTGAACTATTGGTCAAAGCACGCGGTGCGGAATATTTAACGATGGATCGCAGTTATACATTGGATTGGCAGCAATTACGCGACAAGGTGCAAAAACAAGGCATGCGTAATTCCAATGTGATGGCTATTGCACCTACGGCGACTATTTCTAATATCGTTGGTGTTAGTCAATCCATAGAACCCACTTATCAAAACTTGTATGTTAAATCCAATTTGTCGGGTGAATTTACCGTTATCAATCCTTACTTAGTGAATGACTTAAAAGCCTTGAACTTATGGGATAACGTCATGGTAACCGATCTTAAATATTTTAACGGTAGTGTTAAAGCCATTACCCGCATTCCAGACTATTTGAAGAAACGGTATGCCGCGGCTTTTGAAATTGATGCCACTGCTTTAGTGCTTGCAGGGAGCAGACGACAAAAATGGTTGGATCAATCGCAATCCTTAAATTTATACATGGCCGCTCCTTCCGGTAAAAAATTAGATGAATTGTATCGTTTAGCCTGGACATCCGGATTAAAAACCACGTATTATTTGAGATCACTGGGAGCGACGAATGCAGAACGATCCACTATCTCTGATGGTGCGTTAAATGCGGTCAAATCAGACTCTTCCGTCGAACCCCAAGCATGTTCTATAGACGATCCCGATTGCGAGGCTTGTCAATAAAATTTGATATACAATTAAGAGAGAATAAACACATGACTGAGATAAGTACACACACGGAGGCAATGAATGCCATGCCGAGCTTACACCACGGTGGTTCTACCGGTTTAGAAGAAATCGAAATGGGCGCAACTCGTATCCAAGTAGACGATAAGCGCATCATCAATTGTCATGCTGATCTTAATCAATTGGTTCCTTTTAAATACGAATGGGCATGGAAAAAATATTTAGATGCTTGTGCCAACCATTGGATGCCGCAAGAAATTAATATGTCTGCTGATTTAGCCTTATGGAAAAGCCTAGATGGTTTAACTGAAGATGAACGTTTAATCATCGTGCGTAATTTGGGATTTTTTTCTACTGCCGATTCACTGGTTGCCAATAACTTAGTCTTAGCTGTTTATAGGCACATCACCAATCCAGAATGCAGACAATATCTATTGCGCCAGGCTTTTGAAGAAGCCTTACATACGCATGCTTATCAATATGTCATTGAAAGCTTAGGTCTAGACGAAGCCGAAGTCTTTAATATGTACCGCGAAATTCCCAGTGTAGCGCGTAAATCGGTGTGGGCATTAAAATACACCCAAAGTCTAGGCGACCCTAACTTTCATACAGGCACTCCCGAAGCTGATCGTCGCTTATTGCGCGACCTAATCGCTTTTTATGTGGTTTTTGAAGGCATTTTCTTTTACGTAGGCTTCACGCAAATCTTGTCTATGGGACGACGCAATAAAATGACGGGCACTTCCGAGCAATTCCAATACATTTTACGCGATGAATCCATGCATTTAAATTTTGGTATAGACGTTATCAATCAAATTAAAATTGAAAACCCACATTTGTGGAACAATGAGATGCAACAAGAGGCCATTACCATGGTTAAAGAAGGCGTGGCTTTAGAATACCAATACGCCATAGATACCATGCCCCGCGGCATCTTAGGCATGAACGCCGAAATGTTTAAAGAGTACATACACTTTATCGCCAACCGCCGCCTCGCACAAATCGGTTTGGGCGAACAATATCCAGGCGCGCAAAATCCATTTCCGTGGATGAGCGAAGTGTTGGATCTGAAAAAAGAAAAGAATTTCTTTGAAACCCGCGTTATTGAATATCAAACCGGCGGTACTTTGAGTTGGGATGATGAGGCATAAAAAGCGAGCAAATATGCAGGGGCAGTTTATAAACCGCCCCTATACATCAAATATGGCCCGTATAGTTATTACACTCCGTGTCTTTAAATAATGCAGCTACCTTTACATTACAAGGCAGGAACTACTTCTTCTTTTTAGAGGACTACTTTTTGTTTGTTTTGCGAAGAAAGAATAAGAATTGCTATTAGCGTTATCTACTTTAACTTCTGCTGCCAACCCAAAAATCAGTTCTAACTGAGCGCAACGTTGTGCACTTTGTACTTTAAAATCACTCACTAAAGATTCGTTATGACCTTCTTTTGTGATCTTTGTAAAAATATCAGCGCATACATCTAAATTTTTATCTGGCTTAAAAGTATACCGTTTTTCTTCGCCTGCGGGGGATTTCATTTTATAGTTAACTTTACTATTACCCTGTTCTTCTTCATAGCAAACATAAACAATTTCATTCTCTTGAAGTGGATGCGCATCAAAATCAGAAAAGATATTTTTATTCTGTTTATTTATTTCAACGGACTTGAATGTATAGGCGCTCTTATCTAAAATGACATCTCTTGCATCTTCATCATTAAAAACACGCCTACACTTAGCTGAATGTTCATCTATTCCAGCAGACACAAAACGGGTGATATCGTCTTGCCCTATAGATTGTAGAGCCACGTACACTATCTCAGCAAACTCATCCGCAGTTTGAGCTAGCGCAGCCAAAGAATGGTATGCTTCTTGAATGTGTTCTTTTTCAGGATTTCTGCTTAAATCGTTTAAACCCGTTATGATGATTTTTAGACATAATGCAGCTTTTGCTGCCTTCACAGCATCTAGATCTTCGCCCATTTTTTACACTCTTAATTTATAATAAATACAGAGTAAATTATACGACCGAAAGGTTAAGGAAATATTAAATGCGCTTTGTCTTTATGCAGAAAAGCGGGTTGATGAAAGAGTTTATTCTAACTTATTGATTTTACATGATTTAAATAGATCAAAAAAGTTCTGCGTTGTCTGCTCTGCTACCTTCTCTACACTCAGCTGTTGCAACTCGGCCAATTTTTCACCTACATAATGAACAAAATCGGGATAATTGGCCTTTCCTCGATGCGGTACCGGCGTTAAATAGGGCGAATCCGTTTCTACCAATAAATGGCTTAACGGCAATAAACGCGCAATATCTTGCAACGCCGTAGCATTTTTAAAGGTCAAAACGCCTGAAAAAGAGATATAAAAGCCCATGTCTATAGCCGCTTTGGCCATCGTTAAATCGCCCGCAAAACAATGCAATACTCCGCCTACTTTAGAGGCATTTTCCTCTCGCAAAATAGAAATAGTATCTACATTGGCATCGCGGCTATGGACTATTAATGGCTTTTGCATGGCAATCGCGGCTTGGATATGGCGGCGAAAACGCGCTCTTTGCCAATCTACATCGCCCTGGCTACGATAATAATCTAAACCCGTTTCGCCTATGGCCACTACCCTAGGGCGGCTAGCCCATTCACATAAAGTGTCTACACTGATCTCATTCTTTAATTCGGTATTAGGGTGTATACCTATGCTGCACCATACAAAAGGATAGGCTACAGCCGCAGCGCAGACTGCATCTAGATTATCTTCGTCTATACACACATCCAAAAAATAGCGTACGCCTACACTATTGGCGCGTGTAAAAAAATTTTCAAATTTGCCCTCAAAAGGGGTTAAGTCCAATTGATCCAAATGGCAGTGGCTGTCTGCCCAGATTACTTCTTTTTTCATAAAAGCCCTATAAAGTATCGGTAGGATAATGTGAGTGTAACAGATCCACTAAATAGCCTT
>VFJT01000034.1 GCA_009885935.1 Gammaproteobacteria bacterium | reverse complement strand
AACAGCCTACAAGCTATCGCTCACTTCACGCTGATACCGTTGTAAGCTGCGCATCACCTCTTCTTCTGCTTTTTGTGCATTGCCCCAGCCTTTTACTTTGACCCATTTACCCTCTTCCAAATCTTTATAATGTTCAAAGAAATGTTGAATAATGGCCAATTGATGGGGCGAAATATCTTCCGGTTCATGTATATGGCTGAACATAGGCAATAGCTTCTTGGTAGGTACGGCTAAGATTTTAGCATCGCCACCGGCTTCATCTTCCATATCCAAGATACCTATAGGGCGCACCATCAACACGGCTCCGGAAATTAAAGGCACAGGCGTAATCACCAATACATCGGCCGGATCGCCATCTTCACTCAATGAGTGGGGAATATAGCCATAATTACAAGGATAAAACATCGCCGTGGTCATAAAGCGATCCACCATCATGGCACCGCTCTCTTTATCGATTTCGTATTTAACAGGCCCAGAATGCGAAGGGATTTCAATGACCACATTCACTTCTTTAGGCACTTTAGCCCCAGGCGATAGCTTATCTATATTCATTCATAACTCCTATTCTTTCTTATTAGAGGTGGCAAATGCGGCTATCATACCTTATAATTGGTATACTTTGAAAGTGGAGCTTATGATGACTACATGCCTTTTTTGTAAAATCGTAGCCGGCGCTATCCCCAGCACCCCTGTATTCGAGGATGAGCATTTAATGGTGATAGACGACATTAATCCGGTTGCTCCTGTGCATAAATTGATCATACCTAAAAAACACATCGCCACTTTAAATGATTTAAGCGCAGAGGATACCCTGCTCATGGGGCATTTACTGGTAACTGGAGCCAAATTAGCACAAACACTGGGTATTGCCGAAGACGGCTATCGCTTGGTTGAAAACTGCAATGCGGCGGCGGGTCAAACGGTTTACCACATCCATATGCACTTACTCGGCGGACGAATATTCCACTGGCCACCAGGATAATACACATGCAAACATTAGAACATTTATACACCGACATACTGGCACAAATTGGTGAAGATCCCAAGCGCGAAGGTTTAACCAAAACTCCAGCGCGTGCTGCACGCGCTTTACAGTTTTTAACGGCGGGCTATGAACAAAGTGTAGAAGAAATCGTCAATGATGCTTTATTCAGCTCCGACATCGATGAAATGGTGGTGTTAAAAAATATTGAAATTTACTCCTTATGCGAACACCATTTATTGCCCTTCGTAGGCCAATGCCATATTGCTTATCTGCCTCAGGGCAAGGTCTTGGGCATCTCTAAAATTGCGCGTTTAGTAGAAATCTTTGCCAGACGATTACAAATCCAAGAAAATTTAACCAAGCAAATTGCCGATACCCTATTGGAAGTCACCGGTGCCTCAGGAGTCGGCGTGTTGATCGAAGCTCAGCATTTTTGCATGATGATGCGCGGCATACAAAAGCAAAATTCGGTACTAAGCACCTCCGTCATGCTGGGCGAGTTTCGCAATAATCCGCAAACGCGCAATGAGTTTTTGAGCTTGGTGACGCGGAAGTAGCTTAATTAGGGTCTGCGTAGAGGCCTGTGAACAAGCGTGTATACAGACGGTGTCAATCTATTCGATTTCTTGTTCTCCATTTTGTCGCTGCGCGAAGTTTTGCGTTCATCTCCCCCCTTTTCCCCCTTGAAGAAGAGCGAAGGACAAGACTGCGAGGGTCTTAACTCGGGTGATGAAAATCTAAGCAGTGCGGGTTCGGAGCGTGAACGTTGCCGTTCTGGATTTAAAACCACTGCACTTAGTTTATTACAAAAAGCTTCTTCATGCGACTCACCCTTTTGAGGTACAATAATATCTTGCCTTTGTTCTTTAGAAAAATCCAGATCAAGTATCTTTGCTAGACTCTTAATCAATTGACCAAACCAAGCTGCTACTGAGTTGCGTTTAGGGCCTTTTAGCTCATCTTCGATAGTCCAGTTGTCGTTACGCATCTTCTCGACAAGCTTAGCCTTACGAAGCTCAATAGAGGTAGGGCAATTGTAGAACGCATCTTCAACCAAACAGTCTCTCATGCCTCGTACACTATCCATTTCCTGTTCATCTTGAACTGTAATACCCTTCTCACATTTCAAGTACCCCTCTACCAAAGTCAATGCCTTTAAAAATTGCTTTACGGGTGTACTCTTAGCGGCATATTGATGTGCGAGTTTCTGGCGTTTATCCCGAAGGGTAAGATCAGCACCTCTATCCACCAAAGCCAAAACAACCGCTTCATTGTTTTGTTGAGCGGCATAATGCAATGCTGTTTTGCCCTGATTATCTTTTGCATTAATATTCTCTACCAGCTTGCCGTCTAATAGGATACGAACAAGGTTTAGGTCGTTGTTCAAGACTGCGCGATGTAGGGCTGTTTGGCCCTGCGTATCCTCTCCCCCACTATTCCTGGGGTTTTGACCTTCTGGAGTAACCTCCTTAATGACCGCTGCAGCATATTGTGCATCTGCACCAGATGCGCTGGCATAATATTCTGCAAAAACTTTGGGCTTCTTCGTAACACTATCCATTTCCACCCTGACATGGCTCAGCGTTTTCAAGGTAGAGCTTTCTGCAGGCCCCTCCATATTGTCTACATTTTTGGTTTGTTGAACACTATATTGTTCATAAATATTTAGCTCATTTGAGTTAGAGTCAAAGCAAATATTGATCTCTCTTTGCAAGGCACTATTGTCAATAAATCTATTACCCTGGAACAGTGCCGTTGGAAGTGCGCAGCCTAGACGATGCAAAAAGGCATCGGCACTCAGTGTTTGCATTAAGAGTTCCGCTAATGGGAGCGGCAATCCCATGCCCTGCAAATCCTTATCTGCTTCAAAAAAATCTTGTATTAACTGCGCAACATTAGAGTTGGCATCGGTGATGTAGTCTAAAAAAGGTTTGTTCTCATTCGTTTTTTTGTAATTTTTATTATAAAATTTTTCTAGCGCTTCATCTAAATTCTGCCCATTAAATTTATACTGCTTTTCTTGAGTGGGAACACTGGTTTCTCCATCGATTACTCCTCCTTCTATTGCTAGCCGCTTAATATCATCTAGAACTTTCTCTTTCTTTTGAAGCACCACAGCATAAGGATCTCTACTGTCTTTTTCTTTCGCATCTTGTTTGGGTAATACTCTACAAGGATGTTCGCCAGTGCTGATAAGCACTAGTCCTTCTTTTCTAGCTTTAGTAGAAATGCTCATGAATTTCATCCTTATTTCAAGTCCGTTGAATCTTAATTCTATAGCGTTAAGCTTAAGGAAATATTAAGGCGGGGGGAAATTATAACTATTTTTGTAAGTAATCCCACCCGATAGAAGTGGAGGAACATTTTTTACCGATCAAACGATTTATGAATTAGGATAGCTTTTCCCTTTAGGTTTAGGGAAAACCCATATTACAGATTCCATTTTTCCTTCCTTTTTTGAAGTTGCACTTCAAGAAAGTATAGTTTAAGTCGGTGGAAGGGTCCGTCTGTATGTTAATTGCTCGATTTTATGGCGGTGAAATACATCTAACTCTGTTTGAAGAAATAGAAACGATGCAGCATTTTCGTAGGGGCAGGCCCCCGTGCCTGCCCTAGATGGGCGACCACAGGGGGTCGCCCCTACGCTAAAACAATGACAAGGATCTACCCTACGAAAATGCAATAGCCAAACCCCCAAATTTCAGCTAGAATAATGGCCGCTTAGGGGCTGTCCATATACTATAAGAGGAATACCATGTCAGAACAAAAAATAAACACTTTACGCACCTTAACCGTAGGCAAAAACACCTACCACTATCATAGCCTGAAGGCTGCCGAAGAAGCGGGTTTGGGTCAATTCCATAAGCTCCCCGTCTCCTTAAAAATATTATTAGAAAACTTATTGCGTTTTCCAGAAGATTCTAATGCCACCAAAGGCATACACGCCATGGCTACTTGGCTAAAAGAACGCCATAGCGTACAAGAAATTGCGTATCGCCCTGCCCGAGTCTTGATGCAAGACTTTACCGGCGTTCCGGCTATAGTCGATCTCGCCGCTATGCGCGACGCCCTGCATACCTTGGGTGGCAATGCCGCTAAGATTAACCCCTTAATTGCCGTAGATTTGGTCATCGATCACTCGGTACAAGTCGACAGCTACGCCACTCAACTTTCTTTTTCCCATAATGTAGACAAAGAAATGGAAAGAAACCTAGAGCGTTACAATTTTCTAAAATGGGGCCAAAAAGCCTTTGAAAATTTCCGCGTGGTGCCGCCAGGCACGGGTATTTGCCACCAAGTTAACTTAGAGTATTTAGGCAAAGTGGTTTGGACCAACACGGTAGATGGAAAAACCTGGGCTTATCCCGATACCTTAGTCGGCACCGATAGCCACACCACCATGATCAACGGCTTAGGTATTTTAGGTTGGGGCGTAGGCGGTATAGAAGCCGAAGCGGCGATGCTAGGACAGCCCATCAGTATGCTCATCCCAGAAGTGATCGGCGTGCGTTTGACGGGTCGCCTAAAAGAAGGGATTATCGCCACCGATTTGGTGTTAACCATCACTGAAATGTTGCGCAAACACGGCGTAGTCGCTAAATTCGTTGAGTTTTTTGGCGCGGGCTTAACTCATTTACCCTTAGCCGATCGCGCTACCATCGCCAACATGGCGCCGGAATATGGCGCAACCTGCGGCTTTTTTCCCGTAGACAATGAAACTTTAGCCTATATGACTCTATCTGGACGCGATCCAGAAACCATCGCCCTAACCAAAGCCTATACCCAAGCACAAGGCATGTGGCACGATACCAACGAGGCTGAGCCCGTGTACACAGAAGTGTTAGAATTGGATTTATCGTCGGTAGAACCGAGTCTTGCAGGCCCTAAACGCCCACAAGATAGAGTCAGTCTACCCAATCTAGAATCCGCATTTCAAAATGCATTCCCACAAGCGCATTACGAAGCTAAAAAAGACTGTTTACAAAATGGCGCTGTTGTCATTGCCGCTATTACCAGCTGTACCAATACTTCTAATCCATCGGCATTGATTGCTGCTGGACTATTGGCAAAAAAAGCCTTGGCACTAGGCTTAAAACAAAAACCTTGGGTCAAAACTTCGCTGGCACCCGGCTCTAAAGTAGTAACGGATTATTTAGAAAAATCGGGTTTGCAAGATCCCTTAAATGACCTAGGCTTTAATTTAGTCGGTTATGGTTGCACCACGTGTATAGGCAATTCCGGCCCCTTAGAAGAACACATAGAACAACAGATTCAGCAAGACAATTTAGCGGTATCGGCCGTATTATCAGGCAATCGTAATTTTGAAGGCCGTATTCATCCTTTAGTTCAAGCCAGTTGGTTGGCTTCGCCTCCTCTAGTGGTTGCTATGGCACTCGCCGGAACCGTTTGCACCGACTTAAATAAAGATCCCTTAGGCCATGACTCACAGGGCAAAGCCGTTTATCTTAAAGACATTTGGCCCACTCAGAAAGAAATTGCCGATGTAGTCAACGTGGTGGTGACCAAGCAATTATTTCATAAAGAATATGCCGATGTCTTTACAGGCGATGAGCATTGGAAAAAAATTAAAACCAAAGATAGCCAAATCTATGCTTGGGATAAAAGTTCAACCTACATTCAAAATCCGCCTTACTTTGTAGACTTATCTTTAGTAGACAAACCCTATAGCGGCAATATTGAAGACGCGCGCATTTTAGCAATATTCGGCGACAACATTACTACCGATCATATTTCACCCGCGGGTAGCATCAAAGCTGACAGTCCTGCAGGGCTCTATCTCAAAGAACAGGATATTCCCGTTAAAGATTTTAACTCTTACGGCGCACGCCGCGGTAATCATGAAGTAATGATGCGCGGCACCTTCGCCAACATTCGCATCAAAAATGAAATGCTCGACGATGTGGTAGGCGGTTATACCCTACATTATCCTAGCCACAAACAATTTTCTATTTACGATGCTGCCATGAAATATAAAACGGAAAAAATACCCTTAGTCATCATCGCCGGTAAAGAATATGGTACAGGTTCATCGCGCGATTGGGCGGCTAAAGGACCGTTGTTGTTGGGGGTTAAAGCGGTTATTGTAGAAAGCTTTGAACGCATACATCGTTCTAATTTAGTTGGCATGGGTATTTTACCTTTAGAATTTATGCCAGGCACTACGCGTAAAACATTGAAGCTTAGCGGGGATGAACTTATCAGCATTGACGTGCCAGAACAATTAACACCCAAAATGACTTTAACGGTACAAGTACAACGCGCCAATGGTGAAAAATTGGAATTTAAAACCGTGTGTCGCATCGACACCGATAATGAAATTCAATATTATCGTCATGGTGGCATATTGCAATATGTGTTAACGCAGTTGGCAAAATAATTTATTAACTATACCGAGCCGCGACCGTCAGGGAGCGGATTGAAGGAGCACTACATGTCGCCATTAACAGAATTGACAGCGATTAATCCGATCGATGGCCGTTACGCCGCCAAGGTCGCTGCATTGCGGCCTTACTTATCCGAAGCCGCTTTGTTTCGCACCAGATTACACGTTGAAATCGAGTGGTTTATTTATTTGTGTGCGGCCAAAGAAATCAGCGAATTGCCGCCTTTAGATAAACCCACCTGCGAATTACTGCGCAGTTGGGTTCAGCGATTTAATAGCGATGATGCCACTGCCATTAAACATATCGAGAAAAAAATAAATCACGACGTTAAAGCCGTTGAATATTTTTTGAAAGAAAAAATGGCAGCGGTGGCCGAGCTGAAAACGAAACAAGAATTTGTGCATTTTGGGTGTACTTCGGAAGACATCAACAACGTCGCTTATGCTTTAATGTGGCAAGCGGCCATTCAAGAAACGCTGCAACCGCAATGCGCGGCATTGTTGAAACATTTACAATCCCTAGCAAAACTTGCGGCTAACACACCCATGTTGGCACGCACCCATGGTCAAGCCGCATCCCCCACTACCTTAGGCAAAGAGCTTGCCAATTACAGCATGCGCCTACAACGACAAATGGAACGCTTAAGTGCCATTCGTTTGCGCGCTAAATTCAATGGCGCCGTAGGCAATTACAATGCCCATCGCATCGCCTATCCTGAAGTAGATTGGCCGCACTTTAATCAAAATTTTATTGAGAAACACATAGGCCTAGATTGGAATGGGTATACAACGCAAATTGAACCGCACGATGACCTCGTGGCCCTACTCTATGAGCTCACACACCAAAACAGCATCTACATCGATTTATGCCAAGACCTATGGGCCTATATTTCTCTAGGCTATTTCAAACAAGCAGCACTGGCCGATGAAGTGGGATCTTCCACCATGCCACATAAAATTAATCCTATCGATTTTGAAAACGCCGAAGGTAATTTAGTTTTGGCCAATGCACTGCAAACGACATTAGCGCAACGATTGCCGCTGTCGCGCTGGCAACGCGATCTGGTGGATTCAACTTTATTACGTAATATAGGTGTGTGCTTTGCCTACAGCTTCATTGCCTATCAAAGCTTAGAAAAGGGCTTGCAACGCTTATCGGTGAATGAAGAAAAAATCATGGCTGACTTAAACGCACAATGGGCTATTTTAGCTGAGGCCATACAAACCATTATGCGCCGTTATAACATTGCCGAACCTTACGAAAAACTGAAAACCCTAACGCGCGGCAAAGCTTTAAATGAAGAAAGCTTAAAAGCCTTTATCAACACGCTAGATTTACCACAAAACGTTAAAAATCAATTGCTTAACTTAAAACCCAGCGATTATATCGGTTATGCCCAGGAATTGGCTTTGGCCAGTCACTAGGTAATACCCTTAAATAGGGTGAATTCCCGAGCCGCGACCGTGAGGAAGCGGTTTTTTCAACAGCCCCTCCTCATTACTATAACAGGCATTTTATAAAAATGTATATTCATTTTTATTTCTAAAGAATGACACAAATCGGGCAAATAATTAGCAATTTTTCATCTACCTGCTAAGCTTTAATGTAGGGGAAAACCCCGTGCTTACCTTATATAGGTAACCACAAAGGGTACCTCTGTGCATTCATTCGTGTCTTGAGGGGTAATGGGTATGATAGATAAAAGAAACCTAGCTGTGGAACAATATCTCGTTGTTTCAATTCTGGGACCCAATAGCATTGGGACTTTAAATATCGTTTCAGCGCATATTAAAAAGAACCATTGTTGGATTATGCGCTCGCACGTGACGGTGCTGGGTGATTCTTTTGGTATGTTGCTGCAAATCAATGGCAAATGGAATCATATCACCAAACTAGAAGCCAGTTTAGATGCCTTGGCTAAAAAATATGAATTTGTCATACACACGCTGCGTTGCAACCCTAGTGCTTATAGCGAAAAACTCATTACCTATAGTGTAGACATCATTACCACCCAGCGCCCAGAAATTATTCCTAGATTAAGCCAGTTTTTTATGAAACAAAAAATCAATATCAGCGATTTGCATTGCGAAAGCTTTGCCGCACGCTTAACCGGCACCGAAATGCTGTCTTTGACGATGAAGATCCATATCCCGGTTGATATTTCCTTGGCAGAATTGCGCGAAGAATTTATCAATTTATGCGACGAATTGAATCTAGATGCCGTGATGGAACCCGAGCGCGGGATTTAAACTCACTCAACTTTCAACCAATCCTCAATACTCTCCAAACTCAAAGCAAAATACTCAACCGTATAGCCTTTAAAAAAAGGCAATAACTTTTGTGAACGCAACATCAATTGTGTAGTATTAATTTTATGGTGATTGCGTTTTATTTCGGCCACAGCCACGCGTTTCTCTAAGTCATTGATCGCAACTAAATCAATTTCATTCAGATTACCTTTTTCCCAATAACGGCCTATGCGATTATACAACCCTGTTTCTGAAAATAATTTATGATAAAAATTTTCTAATACACGTCCGCTGTAATTGGTATAAGTAGTATCAACTGTTTTTTTAACATAAGAAAAATTTTCCATTTCAATAGCGGTTTTATTGGCGTAAATGTAATAAAACCAAAATTTGATAAAATTATCCATTACGGTATAACGTTGCAGCCTAGATTGCAGCTTAGCGGTAATAGGTTTATAGGCTTGGATCACCGTATAATCGTCTTCTAAACGCTGTAGATAGCCCCCTATGTCTTTTTCCAATAGGGATTCAATTTCGGACCGTGCCGTCTTTCCTTGAGAGATTAACTCAAGAATGGAAAAATAGACGGAATATTCTTTACCAAATTCGTAACTACTCGCCCCATCATTGCATCGTCGCTGCGCTCCTCACAATGACGGGGCGAGTAGGCAAAAATATTTTAAAATTTTCTCTAAAAACACTTGACAAGGTTTTT
>VFJT01000172.1 GCA_009885935.1 Gammaproteobacteria bacterium | reverse complement strand
TCGATACCCAACCTTTAATCACAGCGCTGTGGCAACACCAAAAAAACTGCTATCTGCCTAGAATCACAGCGGAGAACCAACTTGTATTTGCGCATTACACTGCAGATACTGCTTTAGTTCCCAATCGCTTTGGCATTGCCGAGCCCACCGCAAGCGCGCCGCTATGCACCATCAATAATTTAGACGTCATTTTTATGCCACTAGTCGCCTTTGATAAAGAAGGACACCGCCTAGGCATGGGCGCGGGCTTTTATGACAAAACGCTTGCCGGTCTGCGTGAACAAAAAACACGGCCGTTATTGGTGGGTTTGGCTTATGAGTTACAAAAAGCAGACTATATCCCGCAAGATCCATGGGATATAGATTTGAATGTCGTTGTTACCGAGCAAACTGTACATATATACACAGTGAATCATTTTTAAGTATAGGCTAATATGCTGTCAGCCGTCATTGCGAGCGTAGCGAAGCAATCCAGGAAAATCTTCATTAATAAAAAAGTCGCCCCTCACAACAGGGCTAATAAAAAACTGTGATGCTATATAAAAACAGGATTTTTACTCCTGGATTGCTTCGCTACGCTCGCAATGACGAAACATCCCTACCAATTCAGAATTACTTTTCCCGCTTCCCCCGATTGCAACACTTTAAAGGCTGCATCAAAATCTTCCATAGCAAATTGATGGGTGATAATGGGGCTCACGTCTAAGCCGTCGCGCAATAAAGAAGACATTTTATACCACGTTTCAAACATCTCACGACCATAAATACCTTTAATAAAAAGGCTTTTAAATATGACCTGACTCCAATCGATTGCCTGTACTCCCGAAATAATTCCCAATAAAGCAATGCGGCCGCCGTGATTCATGGTGGCTAACATTTGTTGTAAGGCCTGGATTTTTCCCGACATTTCTAAACCCACATCAAAACCTTCCACAATATTCAATTCTGCCATGACGTCTTTTAACGATTCTTTTTCACTGTGCACCGCACGAGTCGCGCCCATTTTTTCGGCCAAAGCGAGGCGATACGGATCCACATCGGTAATCACCACATTGCGTGCGCCCACTCGCAAGGCGATACGAATTGCCATTAACCCAATGGGGCCCGCACCCGTAATCAACACATCTTCACCGACTAAATCAAAAGATAAGGTCGTATGTACGGCATTACCTAAAGGATCTAAAATAGCCCCTATATCATCAGGGATATGCGGCGACAATTTAAAAACATTGCTCGCTGGCATGCTGAGATATTCCGCAAAAGCGCCGGGACGATTCACGCCTAAACCCAAAGTATTACGGCACAAATGTCGCCGCCCAGCGCGGCAATTACGACAATGTCCGCAAGTAATATGCCCTTCTACCGATACGCGATCGCCGACAGCAATGCCGCAAACTTCGCTGCCTACGGCTTCAACAATACCCATGCATTCATGACCTACCGCCATAGGCACCGGAATGGTATTTTGCGCCCATTCATTCCAGGAATAAATTTGTAGATCGGTACCACAAATCGCTGCTTTTTTGACTTTGATTAAAACATCATTAGGGCCATATTCTGGTACTGCAATATCTTGCAACCACAACCCACGTTCTTTTTTTGCTTTGACTAATGCCTTCATATTATACCCATCTGTTTACCTACATGGCTGAATGCCGCCACCGCTTTATCTACATGCTGCGCCGTATGTGCTGCCGACAACTGTACGCGTATACGCGCTTTATCTTGAGGTACCACCGGATAAGAAAAGGCAATCACATAAATGCCTTCTTCTAATAGGGCCTCTGCCATACGCGCCGCTACTTTGGCATCGTATAACATTACCGGCACTATGGGATGAACCCCAGGAACGAGTTCAAACCCCGCGGAAACCATCCCGGCTCTAAACCGTTTGGTGTTCTCCTGTAACTGCCGCCTTAATTGTGTTTCTTGTGTTAATAAATCTAAAACCTCAAGCGAGGTTGCCACAATGACGGGGGCTAAACTATTCGAAAATAAATAAGGCCTAGAACGATTGCGTAACCAGTCTACCACTTCCTTGCGGGCACTGGTGTAACCACCAGAAGCGCCACCCAAGGCTTTGCCTAAGGTGCCCGTAATGATGTCCACTCGCCCCATCACCTCACAATATTCATGTGTGCCTCTACCGTTTTCACCCATGAAACCCACCGCGTGTGAATCGTCTACCATCACCCAGGCATCGTAACGATCCGCTAAATCGCAAATCGCCTTCAGATTGGCAATAATGCCATCCATAGAAAAAACGCCATCGGTCGCAATTAAGCGAAATCTACAATTTTGCGCTTGCTTTAATTGCGTTTCCAGATCGTCCATATTATTATTTTCATAGCGAAATCGTTTTGCCTTGCAAAGGCGTACACCATCGATAATGCTGGCATGGTTCAAGGCATCGCTGATTACCGCATCTTCTTCACTCAGCAATGTTTCAAATAAACCGCCATTGGCATCAAAACAAGAAGAATATAAAATGGTATCTTCCAGTCCTAAAAATTGTGAAATTTTTTCTTCTAACTTTTTGTGTATAGTTTGCGTACCACAAATAAATCGTACCGAACTCAAACCATAACCGTATTGTTGCAACGCCTCTTGCGCGGCTTTAATCAATCGCGGATTATCTGCTAAGCCCAAATAATTATTGGCACAAAAATTAATGACCTCCTGCCCCGTGTTGATTCTAATTTCAGCATCTTGTGGCGTTTGGATGACACGCTCAGCTTTATACAAGCCAGCATCTTTTAATGCCTTCAGTTGAGTGCGTAAATATTCAATCATGGCCATTTGTTTAACTATCCCCGATATAATATAGTGGCGCGATTATAGCATACCAAGGTTGCAGATCTAGGCTCTGGCCACGTCTTTTTGTGGTCAAAATAAGTGCTATTTCTACTAGTGCCTGTGCTTCCTTATAACCCACTTTTTTTAAATAAATATTTGCATCGCAACTATTTTATGATATGATTTGTCTAGCCTGGGCCTTTGCGAGGAGCGGGCTGATGATCATTGCCTGCATTAACCATCACATTATTGAGGATACCAGTATGGACAACATGATAGAACAGTTAGAAAATGAATTGAAAAAGGCTCAATCCGAGCTAGAACAAGTCGAAAAAGAGGCTTTGCGCCAAATCGCAGAGGCAGAAGCCGAGGCAGAGGCCGCTGTGGCTCAAGCAATCGCTCAGGCCTATGCCGATGGTATGAAAAAAGCCTTAGCCGAGCTAGAACAGCCCCTGCAAAAACAGCGTAAAGCCTTGGTTGCTGCCGAAGCTGCTGCAGAAAAAGCAGATCAAAAAGTAGTCAAAGTAGCTGCAGCAAAGAAAGCTGTCGCCGTAAAAAAAGCTGCTGCTGCTGCTAAAAAACCAGCCATAGCCAAGAAAGCAGCCGTCGCGGTCGCTAGAAAGCCAGCGGCAACCAAACCGGTTGCACCATCCGGCAGCCTGCATGAAAAACGTCTGGGTATACTAGAACGCGAATTTAATCCTCCTATTAAATCCGCTCGTCATAACGCTGCCATGGAAAATGCTACTGCTAAAGACTTTGCCAGTTTAGATGATATTTTGAACAAAGGCGATTGGTCTTAAGATCTCAACGGGGTACGGAAGGGCGGCTCACGAGCCGCCCCTACAAACCGAGGCGCCCCTACAAGCTACGGGTGCATTCCAACATTTAACGTCCGCTGGCTTGTTGCACTAAATCTTTCAACTCTCTACACACCACTGTAAACAGCGCAAATTCAGCTATATTGCTACTTTTTAAATTCAACATGGTTTCTTTCCAACGGTCAACCACAATTTGATGTTTTTCTTGCCATGCCGTATATAAAACACCACCGCTTTTATTGTCATTTACGGAATCATTCAAAATGTTGCGTACTAAATCACGATGTAAGATATCAATATCATCTCTTAAGGCTGCTTTGGCTAGGGCATCCCAATTCGTTTCCTCTCTATAACTTAGGATCAGTTCTTGCAACCAAGCTAATCCTAATTCATCAGAAACGATAAAGTATATATCTGCCACGTTATTAATTAAAAGATTGTCATAAATCGAAATGTCAATAATATCCAACATAGGCAACAAAGCATGCACAGAGGCTAAATGTTGTGCTGATAGTTCATTGGCACCCTGTTCAATATATTTATCTACGGATTGACCAAAAACTTCCAATATTAGTCCTTTAAAATAGCTTGGATACTCTGGACGTAATTTTTCTACCGCTGGTTGATATTGATTGATCACTGCCTCAACCTTATCTAGATTACCGCCATTTCTGAGCACCCAACGTATGGCTCTACGCATGAAGCGCGCTACAGAGAGGAGCATTTCATGTTGTATTATCGTCGGAACTTTATAGTCCATCTCTTCTATTTGTTTCCACATGAGATCAACAGAAAAAATATCTTTAACGATGATAAAAGCCTTAACAATATTGGCATAATTGGCACCCGTTTGCGTGCGTAAACGGGTTACGAAAGTAATTCCCATATAGTCAACAATTTTGTCGCACAATTGGGTTACAATAATTTCGCGGTATAAGCTATGGCGAATAATCTCTTCATAGAAACGTTCATGTAACATGGTCGGGAATTCAAATTTAACAAATTTAGAAACATAAGGATCTTCAGGAGCAGATGATTTTAACAATTCTTCCTTCAAGAAGATTTTAAAGTAAGCCAATAGTACCGCTAATTCTGGGCTGGTTAACCCTTTATTGGCAGCTTTGCGTTCCTGTAATTCTTTATTGGTAGGTAAAAATTCTAGGGCTCTATCTAAAAGACCCACACGTTCCAAATCTTCAATGACTTGCACAAATAGATCTAAGCTATATCTAGATTGCCCTTGCGCCAGACTTATTGCTTGCGTTTGAGTATAGTTATTGCGTAACACCAATAATCCTACTTCGTCCGTCATGCTGGCCAATAATTCATTACGCTGCTTTTCAGTGAGATCGCCATTAGCGATCACTTGGTTTAATAAGATCTTGATATTAACTTCATGGTCTGAACAATCAACCCCTGCAGAATTATCGATAAAGTCGGTGACAATTCGCCCCTCCGCCAAGGCATATTCTATACGCCCTTTTTGCGTTACACCTAAATTACCGCCTTCGCCAACTACTTTGGCACGCAAATCACAGCCATTGACACGCAGCGCATCGTTGGCTTTATCCCCTACATCCGATTGGCTCTCAGTGCTCGCTTTAATGTAAGTGCCAATACCGCCATTCCACAATAAATCAACTTCAGCCTTTAACAGTGCCGAGATGAGTTGATTGGGTTCTAATGCGTCTTTATCTATTAAAAGCAGTTTTTTGATTTCAGGCGTTAATTTAATCGACTTCACGTTGCGAGCAAAAACACCACCGCCCTTGGAAATCAATTCCGTATTGTAATCGGCCCAAGTTGATCTCGGCAATTCAAACAAACGCTTGCGTTCATTAAAACTAATGGCAGCATCCGGCGTGGGGTCAATGAAAATATGGGCATGATTGAAAGCCGCCACCAATTGTATGGTATTTGATAACAACATGCCGTTACCGAACACATCGCCCGACATATCGCCTATACCCACTACGGTAAAAAGCGTGGTTTGGATATTACACTCCATTTCTCTAAAATGTCGTTTAACCGACTCCCACGCGCCTCTAGCCGTAATACCCATTTTTTTATGGTCATAACCGGTTTTTCCGCCAGAAGCAAACGCATCTCCTAGCCAAAAATGAGTCTCTAATGCCACTTCATTGGCGTAGTCTGAAAATGTAGCCGTACCTTTATCGGCCGCTACCACCAAGTAAGGATCTACATCGTCGTAACAGACCACATCCTTAGGCGGAACAATTTCATTGTCTACACGATTATCGGTTAATTCCAACAAGGCACTGATATATTTTTGATAACAGGTAACGCCTTCTTCCTGAATTTCATCACGGCTAGCCTTTTGCGATAATTGTTTTAGTACAAACCCACCCTTGGCACCTGTAGGGACAATCACAGAATTTTTGACGCGTTGTGCTTTCATTAAGCCCAATACTTCCGTGCGAAAATCTTCACGCCTATCTGACCACCGTAATCCACCACGCGCCACTTTACCACTACGTAAATGTATGCCTTCAAAGCGCGGTGAATAAACAAAAACCTCAAACATGGGTCGTGGTAAGGGCATATCACTAATTGCCATTGCATCCAATTTAATAGAAATAGTATCTTTATAGCAACCCTGGTTATCTTTTAAGAAAAAATTGGTGCGTAAAGTAGCCATGATAATTTCAAGAAAACGGCGTAAAATTTTATCTTCATCTAAACTATCTACATCTACTAGCAATTCATCGATACGTTGCTCTAGGGTAACTATAACTTCTTGCGAACCGCCCTGGCGATTGGGGTCAAAGCGTAATCTAAACAAAGTTACTAATTCGCGGGCAATATTGGGGTACTTTGAAAATGTTTCTTCTATGTATGCTTGTGAGAAAATGAAATTAATTTGTTTTAGATATTTCGCATAAGTGCGTAACATGGAAATTTCACGCCAGCTTAAATTGGCCAATAAGGCCAAGCGATTAAAAGCATCATTTTCTGATTCATTAAACCACACTTTTTCAAATGTTTCCTGAAACAGCTCTTTAACCTCATTGACATGCACTTCGCGAGCCACATGGGTAGTCATAGAAAAATCATTGACCCACGCCAATTTCCCATCCGCCATGTGTATGCAATAAGGTTGTTCCGTCAACACCCGTAATCCCATATTTTCCAATATGGGTAAAGCATCGGATAAGGGAATAGGGGTATGTAAGTGATACAATTGAAAACGATAATGATCCTCCGCACCGTCTATAGGTTTAGAAAAATTCATTGCCAACGTATTTTCTGTTTTTAATGTCTCTAAATGAGAAATATCCTGTACCGCAGCACGCGGCGTAAATGATTCTATATACCCTGCAGGAAAAGCATTTTTATAGCAAGTAAAGTAATAGCCCCCTTTTTCTTCACCAAAAAAATCAATCAATTCCTCATATAAATCATCTTTCCAATTTCTAGCGATTTTTCTTAACTCTTTTTCAATGGCTTTAATATCGTATTGTAACGGCTCACTGTTGTTAATGCGGATCAGAAAGTGGAT
This sequence comes from Gammaproteobacteria bacterium, assembly GCA_009885935.1. Lineage (GTDB taxonomy): Bacteria > Pseudomonadota > Gammaproteobacteria > UBA1113 > UBA1113 > VFKP01. The sequence goes on along the minus strand of VFJT01000172.1, from coordinate 14,275 downwards.
GCGGGCCAATATGGATTCGCTAAAGACCGTCGTTTGATACACTTCCAGACCATTAAACGCTTTCACCAATATTTCCTTTGCTGCATCCCCTAATTCAGTCGTATAACGATCACTAGGAATAAACAATAAGCAGGACATGAAACGACCGAAAATATCGCGACGTACAAATAGGCTGATGCGTCGTCGCTCTTGCATTTGCAGAATGCCTAAACTCAATTCTAATAACTCTTCTGGCGAACTTTGAAATAAATCATCGCGGGGCAAAGTTTCTAAAATATTCAGCAAGCCTTTACCGGCATGTCCCGATGGCGACAACCTAGAGTCTTGCATCACTGCTCTTATTTTTTGTCGTAATAGCGGAATAGCGTAAGGTCTGCTGTTATAAGCAATCGAGGTGTATAAACCAATGATGCGGCGTATACCCACCACATCGCCCGCTTCGTTAAATACTTTAATTTCAATTTGATCGGTATAAGCATGACGATGCACGGTGGATAGACGATTCGTTTTTAAGGACTCAATATAAATGTTTTTATCTAAAATAATATTTTTAGCTTCAGGGGGCAATTTAGAAAACTTTCTGGATATTTTATTAACGTCAAACTCTCGCAACACCCCAAGCCCTGTGCCCTCAATGGGTTTTAAGATCCAATCCCCATCCTCATCTTTCAATAGTTTATATTCACGCCAACCCATAAACGTAAAGTGGTTATTACACAACCACCTTAAAAATTCAACCGATTCTGCCAAGGCGGCTTTATTCGCTGCCGCTACGAGCAATTTTTCTAAAATGTGCGCGGTCTCATCCACCTTATCCATGATACTTTGCCAATCTTCCACACACAAACGCACGTCGTGCAAAATGCGTTTAAAGGATTGCTCTAAATCGGCTATTACCATTGCATCAGAAATGCGATCGATCTCGATAAAAATCAATGCTTCATTGCTGGCGGATATCTCATCCGTTCCCATGGGATAAATTTCTGTGATTTTATCGTTTTTATCGCGTACTACTTTAAATGCGCCCGTATTGTAAATAGTATATACCGTTATTCCTCGTCGATTCAGTTCCATTAGTAGGGAGTCGACTAAAAATGGCATGTCATCTTGCATTAACTCGACAATGGTATGACTAGATTTCCAGCCCATATCTTCAAACTGAGGGTTAAAGATGCGCAATTTAATTTGGCCCGGCTTACGGCTATACGCTTCATTCCAAAATGAAACGCTAGCACCATACAGATCCATAATGTCGTGTGCGGTTAAATCTTCATAGGAAGTGGTTGCATAAAGATGATCGATAAATTGAATAAATAAGTCCGCTTGCTCTCGGCTCATTTTCTCACGCGCCATCACTGCTAGTTGTGTAAACACCTCGTGTCGGCCACCCCCATTGCCAGCTGAATACGCCTTAATGCTATCTTTACGGATAACTGCTTGGCGAATTAATGAACGGTCAGACATATCTTAACTCCTGGTTCTCTTTCTTATTATAGTGTAGTCACTATTTCGTTCCGTAGATAATTGGGCGAAATATGATCAGGGTCCATCTCTTTTTTGTCCTTATAGCCCTTGGCGGCTATCGCTACCATATCTTCGGCAACTGGCAGCTGATCCGCCGCCGATATATAACATTTATTCACCCCTTTCGCTAGTAGCGGATAGTGCATAAAACCATCACCCGCCCCTACCCATTCTAATGAATCAGGCACTGCCGCAGCCGCGCTTATCAGCGATAAATCGCCTTCTGAAATCATGACTTCGCCATTCCAGACAAAGCTATGACGGTAGACTTCCTCCTTGCGGGCATCCATCAGGATAATGACTTTTTTGTCGCCATAGCGCCTATAAACACCTTGTGCCAATATGGCCAAGCTGTCTATGCCAATAACTTTTTTATTCCAAGCAAAGGCTAAGCCTTGCGCCACAGCTACCCCTATGCGTAAACCGGTAAAACGGCCCGGACCTATGCTAACGGCTAAAGCGTCTAGATCAGCACCCGCTACCCCGGCTTCCTGTAGCACTGCGTCTATTAAGCTTAAAATATGTTCCGCCTGGAAATTTTCTGTGGCCGTCTGACGGTACCAATGGCGTGTGCCATCGCTTAGAGCCACCGATGACAGTTTGGCCGAAGTTTCAAGGCATAAAATCATGCCGCTCATTCCTCTAAATATTGCCGTTTATCGGCAACCTCTTTCCATTCATCCGCATCGGCTGGCGGTGTCTTCATCTGCGTAATATTAGGCCATTTTTGTGATAATGTTCGGTTCAGTTCTAAAAACTCTTTTTGCGCTTCGGGTAGTTCATCCTCGGCATAAATAGCATTGACAGGACATTCTGGCTCACATAAGGCGCAATCGATGCACTCATCGGGATGAATGGCTAAAGAATTAGGGCCTTCATAAAAACAATTGACCGGGCAAACCTCTACACAATCCATATATTTACAACGGATACAGCTTTCGGTTACTACAAATGTCATTTTTAATTACTCTCCACGTTTTACCGTAGGGGCGGCCCCCCGTGGCCGCCCATCTAGGGCAGGCGCAGGGGCCTGCCCCTACATTTGTCCTATCTATTCTCCACAGGCAAAAGGGGTGCCGCAGCCTAGAGGATATTCTGATTGCTCATCTAACGGCTGATTCTGGGCCCATTCTACCACTGCTGCTATCCCTTGTGCACCACCAAAAGCACTGGCTGCAAACAACGGTTGCTGTAAACTTTCTTCTAAAATAGCTACTTTGTTTTGGTCACTTACCGTTAAACGATTTAAAGTTGCAGGCGTACTGTGTATGCAAGGCGCGCATTCTAGACTACGGTGGTATAAGGGTGAAAAGCCAGCGCGGCGGATTAAATCATAAAAATCATTATCCGTCATATTATACAATGGCTGCCACACGCGCCTATCGCCAAAATGCGGTGAATGGTTTTCCCATTCTTGTAATAGGACATCCCCACGCGCAGAAGTCACATGTTTAGGTAAGACAACAGTGGCTTCACAACTAGGATCAACTTCGTCTAAATAGTCTAGAAAGGCCAATCCTTTTAACCATCCCGCGCACCATTGAAATTGCGCGCTAGGAAAAGACCCACGGTTTAATACCAATTCAGGCCAAGTCATCACTGCAGACAAGGCTTTAGGTTCAAATCCATAATCTAAGGCCAAGGCCCGCCCTTTTTCAAGTTGCCGCTGCCAACTATCGCTAGAGGATGCAAAACCTGTGTCACTACTACAAACACGAACATTGTCTAGCGCATTTTCATGCGCCCATTGTATTAAAGCGATAGTGCCATCGCCGTAATTACCAAAGATTATGTTCATGGTTTTTCCACATTAAAAAATAATCACGCAAATTAGAGTGCAAGCTTTCGCTTAATACTGCAGAGACTTCTAAATACCACGCATCGGACAAATTAAAGGCGGCGCATTTAACCGCATCTTTTTCAGTCATGAGCAAAGTTTTATTTTTATACGCCGATAATTCCGCCTCAGTATAAACATGATGATCTCTAAAAATTTTTGCTTTAACGTTTATACCTAAGGCTTGCAAAGCATCTAAAAATCGTTGCGGATAGCCAATGGCTACAACCACATCTACAGTTTGATTGGCAAAGGTCTGTAAAGATTGCCTTAGCTCGGGTTTTGTCACCGAACGAAAACAGTGCGGTTGTAGAAAAAAATGGTTTTCATAAACCGGATCCTTACTATGGTAAATGACCCAATTTGTAGAGTGCAACCGTTTAACAGATTCACGCAAGGGTCCTGCAGGCAAACAAAAACCATTGCCAAATTGACGTTGCCCATCGACAACGATCAATTCCATGGCCCTACCCATGGCCAAATGTTGTAAGCCATCGTCGCTTAACACTACATCGCAATCATGATGGGCCAAAAGCATATTCACCGCCTCTACGCGCTTAGATCCTATGGCCAACGGACAATTTAAGCGTCGCGCCAAGAGCAAAGGCTCATCCCCTACCAGCGTTGCATTGCTAGTCGCTGTAACCAAGTAGGCCCCTTTCTTTAAAGCCCCACCATAACCCCTACTGACTATACCCGGTTTAAAACCCATTTCTTGCAATAGTTGAGTAAGCGCAATGATAAGCGGGGTTTTTCCATTGCCGCCCACCGTTAAATTGCCCACTACAATAATAGGCACAGGAAAGTGTGTAGTGCTAAAAATGCCGCGCCTATATAAATTTCGACGTAGGGTCATTGTCCATTGCCATAATAGCGACAATGGCCACAAAAGGTAACTTAAAAAATTTCTACGATACCACCAATTCATACCGCCTCGGCAGCAACCGGCAGCGCCGATTGAAATTGCATCTCATACAATTTGGTATAATAACCCCGTTGCTCCAATAATTGCTGATGCGTGCCTTGTTCAATGATCTTGCCGCCATCCATAACAACGATGTGATCGGCAGATTCTATGGTTGATAGCCTATGAGCAATCACCAAGGTGGTGCGGTTTTTCATCACCGCCTCTAGGGCCTCTTGAATGGTGCGTTCCGATTCAGAATCCAATGAAGAAGTCGCTTCATCTAAAATTAAAATAGGCGCATCCTTTAGAATGGCGCGCGCAATAGCCAAACGTTGTCGTTGACCACCGGATAATAATATACCATTCTCGCCTATAAAAGTATTTAACCCTTCAGGCAATCGGTCTATAAACTCCATAGCGTGTGCCGCTGTGGCCGCTACACGAATTTGTTCATCGCTGACATCTTCCTCTAAACGGCCATAAGCAATATTATTGGCTATGGTATCATTAAACAGTGAAACATTTTGTGATACCAAGGCAAATTGTTGCCGTAAATTCTTTAACCGGTAATCAAATAAATCGATACCATCAATCGTAATATTACCTTGCTCCAGATCGTAAAAACGCGGTAATAAGCTGGCGATAGTGGATTTACCACTGCCAGAACGACCGACTAAAGCCACCACTTGCCCCGGGCGTATACTAAAATTAATATCTTGCAACACGGGGCCTACCGCAGCTGAATACGAAAAAGAAATATTATTAAACTCTATAGCACCTTTAACTCGCGGCGTTTCGTGCTGACCCTCATCGCGTTCATCGGGTTTATCCAACATTTCAAAAATGGTTTCAGCCCCCGCCAATCCTTTTTGGATCTGCACATTTAAAGTGGTGAGATCTTTAACCGGCTTTAACAAGGCCAACATAGCGGCAATCATCGCCGCAAAACCACCGGCGGTCAGTTGGTGATCTACGCCCAGTTTAGAGGTCGCTACATAAATCAATAAGGCCAACACTAAAATACCCACCATTTGCACACTAGAAGTTCCAGCGGCTTTGGTCACAATGATTTTTAATTCGCGGGTCATGCTGGATTTAATGGCCTTATAAAACTTTTTCATTTCATAAGCCTCGCCGCCAAAGATCCGCACTACGCGATACCCTTCAATGGCTTCTTCGGCTACATGAGCGATATCGGCCATAGAATCCTGACTTTTTCGACTCAAATTTCTTATGCGTGCAGAGCTTAATTTAACCGCTATTGCTACCACCGGGCCCGTTATTAATAATAATAAACTTAATTTCCAGCTTAAGGTGAACAAAACTATCAATAGACCTATGGCTAAACAGCCCGATTGTACGAATTGGGTTAGGGCGTCTGAACAAGCCGACGAGACTTGCGTCGTGTTATACACAATCAAAGACAATAATTGCCCCGATGATTCTTGATCGAAATTCTTACACGGTAAACGTAATAATTTATCAAAAATAGCTTGCCTAAACTTAACGACGATACTGCGTGAAACCTTAGCCATCGTATAATCACCTGCTAAATTCATGAATGAGCGCAGCGCAAACAAAACGATGATGACCAGTGGCAACCACTTTAAAAAAGTAGGGTCGGGATTCACAAAACCCTTGTCTAATAACGGTTTCATCAAGTAAGTGAATAAGGCATCGATGCCGGAATAAATCATGTTGGCCACGACAGCCATGAGCAACCAAGGCCAATATTGTCTAGAATAGGTGGTCAAACGCTTATATAAAGCCATACTGTCGCCAGTAGGTTTACGCCTTAAGGGCTGTTTGTATATTACTCTCATGCTGCTCCTAGTGTCATAGCGACAAATTAGGCGGTATTATACGCTAAAACACCCTCCATTTGATACCTTTTTTGAACATTTTTTGATGGGAAATGGTAGTTGTTAATGTATCCCATTGAAAAAACAACTGTTTTTGGTTTAACGGTGCTTACAAAAGTCCGGCTTAGGAAGGAGGACTAGAACTTCCCGCCAACCCCTACACTATTTTAAAGGCATCTGAATTGGGGCATTCTTTTGGCAGTGCCGACACCACCACTCATCGTTATGTTGACTTTAGCAAGCAACCCTTTGATAATGCAGAAAAAAAGAGTCTAATGAAACATACTATTTTTTGGGGTAAAAATATGAGCGTTGCCAAAGAATTAGCCGAATCAGCACTTAAATTATACAGGGCGGCTCAGCCTGATGTAGTCAAAAATATTGCACTACAAGCTATTTTGGATCAATATGGTTTGCAAATAGGGGGTAGCGATTTTCCGTGGAGCAAAGCGCTCTATAAATACAGTCGAGATTTTGCCCACAGCACAACATACACTAGCACCATTACTCGCTACGGAGACACTGTATCGCCACTACAAGCCGCTTTTGTAAATGGCAGTTTTGCGCATGCCCAAGATTTTGATGACAGTCACCAGGAAGCACAAACCCATCCGGGTAGCGTCGTCATTCCCGCGGCTATGGCCATGGGTGAACACTTAAAATTACCGGGTAATGTTGTCTTAAACAGTATTATTGTGGGAATGGAAATAATGTTGCGGCTAGCGCATACGTTGTGTCCAGCATGCATTGAAGGAGGACATCATACTCCACCCACCATAGGCCCATTTGGTGCTGCGATTGCTTGCGGTTTATTGCTAGAATTGAACGTACATCAATTAACCAATGCACTGGGTATTTGTGGCAGTTATTCGGGCGGGTTGGTTGAATATACGCTTTCAGGCGGTTCGGTTAAACGGATCCACACTGGGTTGGGAGCCAGGGCGGGACTAGAAGCAGCATTATTAGCAAAAGAGGGTTTAACAGGTCCTACAACCATCATAGAAGGCAAAAAAGGACTGTGGGCTGTGTATGGTAGAGGAAATGCATTTCCTGAAAGATTATTCGACCAACTCGGCGAAAAATATATGTTAGCCACACTAATGTTTAAACCCTATAATTGCTGTTATCTCATCCATCCAGCAATAGAATGCTTTCTACACATTTGTAATCTACATCATTTATCCGCTGAAGATATAGCAACTGTCAGTGTAGGTTTAAGTAAGTTCTCCATATCTCATGCAGGAAAAATAATCCTCCCCGAAGACTTGCTAGGGGCACAATTTAGTACCAGCTTTACACTCGCTTTATCTTTATTAAAAGGCCCTCCCGGTATGTGGTCTTATAATGAAGCGCAGTTGAAAGATCAAAAAATGCTTCAGCTGGCAAAAAATATTTCGGTCTACGAGGACGCGCAAGCAGAAAAAGAATTTCCGCAAAAAAATGGATGTATTTTGAATGTCAAAACGAAAAATGGTGAAACCTACTCTTTAAGGATAACCGACCCCAAGGGAAGCCCAGAAAATCTTTTAACCTTAGCCGAGATAAAGAAAAAATTTTATGATAACACTGTTCCTATTATTGGCCTAGAAAAAGCCGCGGCATTATATGAAAGAATCATGCGCTTTGAGGACTTGTTAAGTGTGAATGATCTAACGCGATCCTATACAATGCAAAAAATGACGGCTAGGCTTTAATGCTAGAAGAAATCAATGCCACGAAATGAATTTTAAAATTTAGAAGGGCAGGCACAGGGGCCTGCCCCTACGCTCTTCTTTGCATCCTGAAGTGTGCGAGATACATCTTTTGCAATACTGTTTGCCAAGCAAACTCTTGGCGTACGGTGGCAACCAGACTCATTTCACCTTGCTCATTAAAACTGAATGAAACAGCACCATTATCGGCCGTATTATATGCTAAGACCCCTGCGCTTTGATATCTTTCTTGAACATTTTTTGCTGGAAAATGATAGCGATTAAGGTATCCCGTTGAGAAAATAACTATTTTTGGTTTAACGGCTGTTACAAAAGCAGGACTAGATGAAGTGCTGCTGCCATGATGCGGCGCTACCAGTACATCGTCAGGAAAATAAGCACTTGCCGATAACAACAAATTCTGCTCTACCCCTCCTTCAATATCACCCGTTAACAAAAGGCCATGGCCCGCCACCGTCACCACCAACACGCAAGATAGATTATTGCCTTTTTTATCTATCGCTCCTTCTTCTGGACTTAAAAAACGAAAATCCACACCATCCCAATGCCATTGTTGCCCTTGTACACATTGGCTTAACTGCAATGGATGCTCTGGATTAAACAATGCTGCTCTACGAAAAGCGCTATTCGCAGTGATTTTTTTTACAAAGGGCGATTGCGAAGTGCTGGTGATTAGGTTCTTGACTGGTAACTGCTTTAATAACGTAGGAACTCCGCCACTGTGATCGGCATCTTGATGACTCAGCACTATAGCATCTAAATTTGCATACGCCTGCCGTTTTACAAAAGGTAAAATCGTACTCGTTGCTGCATCGCCACCGCCATAATAAGAAGGACCGGTATCGTAGAGTAAAGTGTGATGCCGCGTTTGTAATAATACCGCTAAGCCTTGGCCTACATCGAAAATAGTGACGCGTAAAGGCGGCTTTGGCTGAGTACTCAAAGGAATGAAAGCCAACAACAACCACACGATGGCTAAGCCCCTTAATTGCCAAGCGCGCGGCAATAAGACCAATAATAAACCGCCACTCATCAAGGCTAAGCTCAATAGTCCCGCACCATGCCACCATTGATATGGGAATAATTGCACCATGCCGCGCAGGAAATATAATAAGGAATCGATATTCCATTGCAGTGCGATAAAAACAGGATGCGCCAGTAATGGATTAACCGTCTGCAGGATTACAGCCAATAAGGCTCCAGGTAAAATAATAAAACTTACCCACGGTATCGCTAAAAGATTAGCGAGCGGCGCATTCAAAGGCGATCTTTGAAAAAATAACAATGACAACGGCAATAAGCATAAACTCAATGCTATTTGCATGCTGAGGTGTTGCTTTAGGCGTCCTTGCTGTTTAGGCCAAATCCACAGTAAAAATGCAATACTATACACGGCAATAAAAGATAACCAAAAACTTATGTTTAAGCTTTGTAAGGGGGAAATGATTAAAATAATCACTGTAGACCACAGCAAAACCGATAACCACGACACCTGGCGCGAAACACTTTTTGCTAAAACATAAAGGCTGATCATAATACAAGCACGCACCGTCGATACGGAAAACCCCGCCAAAGCGCCATAACTCCAAGCTACGAGCACCGCCGCCCACATCGCTATTTTTTGTCGCGGCACATGGTGAAATAATTTGGGAAAGGGCCATAACAGCAGATACATCAATCCATAAACAAAGGTAGCGACTAAACCCACATGTAAACCAGAAATCGCCATCAAATGTAACACGCCCGTTTGCTGAAATAACAACCATAATGCAGCCGATAAATGACTGCGATCGCCTACCGTTAAAGCCGCAATGATGGCCAAGCTGCTGTCATTTAAGTTTGCAGCGCCGATCTGTTGCGCTAATTTTTGACGTAACCCATTCATATTGAATAGCGATGCGGACTGAAGCAAACGCGCCGCAGGACGGGTCAAGACACTCCCCACGGCATAATCCCCTTTGGCCCATTCTAAAACATGCAAAACACTAGGATTCGCCAAATGATGCACGCGTTTTAAACGCGCGTAAAAAACCCATCTTTGGCCGGGTTCAAAGGACAGCGCCTTGGTTTTGGCATTGGTATACGCATTGAGTTCAATGTTGGCGTTCACTTTTAGACAATTATTTTCTAAACAGAGCTGAGTTGCTTTCACGGTAAACTTTTGTTTAACGGTATCTTGAGTTACCATAGAAACAATGGTGGCATGGAGTTGCAGCGGGTGATTCTGCCACGACAGCGGGATTTGCTGACTCATTGCCGCTAAAAAATGTACTAAAGCCCACACACTACTGCCGCCATAGACCAGCCCCGCCCAAACCCATTGTGTGCGTTTGGTGATCAAACAAAATAATGCTACAATCTCAACCATAAACGCCATCAGTGCCGCCATGGGCGACAACCAATAGAGCAAGGCCATATTGACAAAGCCAGCTAAACTAGAGAATAATATTGAATTCATTTTTAGAATATACTATAAAACATTATAGTAACTCAATACAGGACCGCTCCTAGATGGATAAAGTTGATGATCTACCTGCTTTTAGTTTTGCGTGGTTAAAACCGCGTTATTGGAGTTTGTGGCTGGGTTTTGGCTGTGCCTGGTTATTGGTACAACTGCCGCTGTCCTGGCTTTATGCCTTAGGTGCGGGCTTAGGACAAATCAGCGCCCCATTGGCTCCTTACAGGCGCCGCGTTTGTGCCACCAATATTCGTTTGTGTTTCCCGCATTACACCCCTCAACAGCAAAAAGACTTAGTACGCGCCTGTTTTCGCTCCGTAGGCATCAGTTTGGTTGAAACCTTAGTGGCATGGCTAGGCTCAGAAAAAAAATTGAATCAGATTTCGTTTACCATTCATGGCTTGGAGCATTTTGATCAATCCTATGAAAACGGTATGCCGAACTCAAGGACATTGTGGTTAGGGTTCCATTTCACTACCCTAGAAATCATAGGCCGTTTGCTGTCTAAACATGCGCGCTTTGCATTATCTTATCGCGCTCATTCTAACCCGCTTTTAAATTACTTTATAGCAAAAGGCCGAGCGCGTTATGCGTATAAAATATTAGAGCGTAAAGAGGTGCGTTCTTTGATCCGCGCTCTGAAAAACGGTATTCCCCTGTGGTACGCAGCGGATCAAGACTATGGCCGTAAAGTCAGCGTATTTGCGCCTTTCTTCAATATCCCCGCCGCTACCATCACCACGCCCGCTAAAATGGCGCGAAACTTTGGCTTAACGGTATTGCCGATGACGTATTATCGCGATGAAAACTATCACTATCATTTACACATACACCCCGCCTTAGAAAACTATCCTAGCGATGATGAAGTGGAAAATGCCACCCGTATCAATCAAATTTTAGAAAAAGCCATTATTGCACATCCAGAACAATACTTATGGCAACATAGGCGTTTTAAAACGCGAACCAATAAAACCGCAAAAATTTATGTGAAGAAAAAGAAGTGACTATCTTCGCACTTGAAACTGCGAGAAAATACGTAGGGGCGAGCCCCTGTGCCCGCCCAAAAAGGGCAGCCACGGGGGGCTGCCCCTACAATAATAGTCGCAAAATCAACGCACGAAAAATATATTTGTTTAATTCAAAGATGCAAACTAAGCTTAGCAACCGATTGATTCTCCGTCAGCATGGAATAACAACCGAATGTACCGTCTTTATGACAAATTTCGTTGATGTAATCTACGGTGATCAAAGCTTTACGCATCCTAACTCCACTAAGCTACAAACTATTATTGCATTAAAATAATGTTCTTTTTTAACATAGAAAAATATCTTTGTCAATAACATTATCTTATTTACAATTACAACGGCCTGTGTTACTATTATAATTTCTGAAGTACCGAAGGAGTGGTTATGGAAATTATAGGTTCTGAAAAAAAACCGTACCACATAGACATCAAAAAATATACTTTTTCATCCATTGTTTTATACCTCTTCTTTTTATCTTTACTTTCCTTATTTTTAGTAAGACTCTATAGTCCCAATAACTACGAGCAGGTCAGCCCTTTCAACGCTTATATTGCACAAATAGCGCACCTTATGACACTTTTTTTTACATTCAAACTCTATAAAAATGCCGCAAAAGAGGATCGAAAAATACTGTTATGGCTAGCCTGGATTAACATAGGGCTGTTTTTAGACGATATAGTTTTCTTCCTTTTAGTTTATAGACACGATATCCAGTTTCTCAATTCAAGATTTTTAATTTACGGGTTAGATTTGATCCCAGTACTTATATGGTTTGCAGCCAGCATTATGTTCTTGTCGAAGCTGCTACTGGCTGGGGCTTTATCCTCTAAACGCCTATTCAAGGTTCTAGTCCCATTTTTCATCGTTAATTTTATGATGATTTATCTATTTCTATCCTCCACAAATTATGCTTTCCCAGTATTATCCTGGCAAAATATTATCCGTATACCCACCATTATTACGCATTTTATTATTTTTGACTTAGCCATCTTGTGCCTCATCCACTCCAAGCACAAAGGGCTATCTTATTTTTTTATCGGACTCACTATTTTGGTTTCAGGAGATATGTTTATTATTCACTCCTCCCTCTCACAAACACATCATGTCCTAGCTTATGGCGAACAACTTTGGGTTTTAGGATTACTGTTTATGTTATTGGGAATATTAACGATTGCAAAGACTGGGCACTACACCCTCAAAAATTGGTGTAACGAAACCAACACCATGAAAATAAAATTAACTTTTTGGACTTTTTCCGCTTGCCTTTCCGGGTTTTTGCTTTTTTTTACCATTGCATTCTGCTTTTCGATCATTAACAAAGATGTATTTTTAGGATTACCCATTTTTATAATGATCTACTCTATCGTCATAGTCGTTTTATCGGTTTTTATAGGAGCCCGCTTTGGGGCTCCATTTAGACAAATTGAAGATAATATCAGAGCCTTGATGTATGAAGATGACAAAAGCAAGGTCAATGATAACTTTTCCACACAAGAGTTCATGTTTTTACAAAAATTCATTGTTGAAACTTTTGAGTTTAAGGAAGCTAAAAACCTAGTCCAGAAAAAACTGACTAGCCTAGCGGCTCAAGTGGCACATGATATACGTTCACCCCTATCTGCTTTAAATACCTGCTTAAAGTATTTACCACAAATTCCTGAGAATCAGCGCATCTTAATGCGTAACGCTGCAACCAGAATCAATGATATTGCTAATAACTTGTTGCAACAGTACACTTTTGGAGAAGGTAGCGTAGCAACTCATTTACAAATTTGGTTGTTAGCACCCCTGTTAGAATGCATCGTTTCTGAAAAGCGCCTGCAATTTGACGGCCAACCGATTCAATTAGAAGAACAAATTTCCAGTGCAGGGTTTTTCGCATTTGCCGAATTTGATCTGAAAGAAATGAAGCGAGTGCTGTCAAATCTAATCAACAATGCCGCAGAGGCCCTTTCTAAAACTGGGGGTCAAATCATCGTGGTACTGGATATGCAGGATGAACTGATCTCTTTACAAATTAAAGATAATGGACATGGCATTCCCGAAGATAAGTTAGCAGAAATTTTAAAAGTTGGCGTGAGCTTTAAGGAAGGTGGATCGGGTTTAGGATTACCCCATGCAAAAGAAACGATTGAAGCTTGGAAGGGCACCCTGCGATTACGCTCGATTGTAGGCCGAGGAACGACTATTGATATACAACTACCCAGTGCGACGCCCCCTCAGTGGTTTACTTCTGAAATTATTGTAGATCCCAACGTTCCTATTGCCATCTTGGACGACGATCAATCTGTGCATGATGCCTGGGACCAACGTCTAAGTGCAGTATCAGAAAATTTAACCATTCATCATTTTAAAACACCGCAGTCCTTTATAGATTGGTATCACGCTCAATCAGTACCTGTGCAAGTATTTTCGGATTATGAATTATTGGGCGCAGCTGAAACGGGCTTAGACGTATTAGAAAAACTGCAGATCAGCAGTAACGGTGTTTTGGTGACCTCGTATTATGAAAATCCTGATATTATTATACGTTGCCACTATTTAGGAGTTCGACTTTTACCCAAAAATCTGCTGGCACACATTCAAATGGATCTTAAGAAACAAATCGATCAAACTCATTTAGATCTCATATTCATTGATGATAATACAACGCTTCGTAACTGTTGGCAGCTTGCCGCAGACTCAAATGGGAAATCTATCCTAACCTTTGCCAGTATGACTGAATTTGAAAAAGTATTAGATCACGTTGATCGCAACACCCCGTTATACATAGACTCAGAGCTAAGCGGTGGGGTCCAAGGTGAGGAATGCGCAAAAGAACTTTTTGAGCGGGGGTTTCGTGAAATTTACTTGGCTACAGGACACCCCGCAGGACATTTCGGCCCAATGCCGTGGATTCGCGCTATTAGCGATAAATATCCGCCGTTTTAGCAAGTATTTGGTGCCCGG
>VFJT01000093.1 GCA_009885935.1 Gammaproteobacteria bacterium | reverse complement strand
TTGGTTTCTATTATAAGGTCGTTCATCATCTTTCCTCCAAAATGGTTTGTAATGGAAGATTGACGGATTTTTGAGGTTTTGACTAGGTGGGGATTATTTACCGCTTACGGTTATCTTCCGATGACACGCACGGAGCCCCATCCTTGAGACGCATTAAACATAACAGGTCTTCTAGAGAGTATAGCTTACAATATAACAACCGATCGGGTTTATTTACCGCTACGTGGCAAATGATGTTGAAATACATGGGAAATTTAAGGAGTTATCTGGGGATGGAGAAGTAGTTAGGATGGATCCTCACCAAAATTACTGTCAAATAAGGCCTTCAGTGCCGTCATAGCGTCATTTTCATCTACACCTTCTATGGTTACTGTCAACTTAGAACCACTGCCTGCAGACAATAACATTACATTCAAAATACTTTTAGCATTGACTTTTTTGGTGTCTAGGTTGAGTTCAATCTGACTACTGAAACGACTGGATAATTCAACCAATTTGGCAGCAGCTCTAGTGTGTAGTCCTAATTTATTGTTAAGGGTAATATTTTCTATCAACATAGCTAGGTTAACTCACGGTGACGCAATAACACGGGGTTATGTTTTTGTTTAAGCGCCTCATACAGCATTTTAGCTATATAGACGGAGCGGTGTTGTCCACCGGTACAGCCTATGGAAACGGTCATATAAGCACGATTGTTATTTTCAAATTTAGGGAGCCAATTCATTAAAAAATGTTCAATATCGGATAACAAAGCATGGGTTTCGGGTTTTTCATTTAAAAACTTTTGAATAGGCTCTTCTAATCCAGAGTAAGGGCGCAATTCACTATGCCAATAAGGGTTAGGAAGTACACGCACATCAAAAACAAAGTCGCTGTCTACCGGCACGCCAAATTTAAATCCAAAAGATTGTATTAATAAAGAGAGTCCTTGCACCTTGGGTTCAATACGATTGGAGATAATATCACGCAGTCGGTGTTGTGACAATTGACTGGTATCTATGACCAGATCGGCTAAATGCGCTAAGGGGCCTAATAACTTTTTTTCGTAAGCGATGGCTTCTTGTAACGAGCGATGATCGGAACTGAGTGGGTGGCGTCTGCGTGTTTCATTAAAGCGTTTGATTAAGACATCGTCGCTGGCATCTAGGTATAATATTTCACACTGTAAGCCAGAGGTTCTAAAGCTTTCTATCCAATGATGAAAGCTTTCTAGATCAGTGATGGGGTTTCTGGCATCGATGCCAATGGCTATTTTTTGATATGTTTTTTGTACATGGGCTGTTAAACTTTGCAATAAGCTTGCGGGTAAATTATCAATGCAATAATAACCCAGATCTTCTAGCAGATGTAGGGTAATACTTTTCCCTGATCCAGAACGGCCGGTTACAATAATAACGCGCATTTCATCCACATATTATCCAAAAATAAAAAAACAAGAAATTAATGCATTCTTTCTTTATGTTCTCTTAATAGACGCATCAATTTATCGACTAAACCATCTACAGCACTGTACATATCATTCGTTTTTTCACGAGCATGCATTTGTGTGCCTGGAACATGTACCGTTGCTTCAGCAATTTGGTCTAAGTTCTCGACTTTGAAGGTAATGGCGATGCTAATAACATCGCTAAAATGGCGCTCTAAGCGGTCTAATTTCTTCAGGGTAAAGTCTTTTAAAGGTGGAGTAATGTCTAAATGATGGCCAGTGAATGTAATTTGCATAATAGCCCCCGAGTTAATGGTATTTCATTCAATATAACATCTTTTTTACGCATATGCCAGTTATCGGATCTGTTGCTATACTTATCCCATACAGCTAATTGGGAAGAAATTATGGAACAAGGTCAATCCGTAGGAGAAAGTTATGAGGAGGCTTTTCTTTTATTAAAGGATCGGGTATTTACACACCTTAGCGATGCTATGCTGCATAATATTATAAAACAAAGCGACCGACTCCATTTGCATTCGGGTGAAATTTTATTTGCCGAAGAGGATGATCCCAATTATGTGTATGTAGTGATCCGCGGTCGCCTCGGTACCCACCTGTCTGTTGCACAAAGTTTAACGGGAGGGCCTACTGGATTTTTTTCACGAGGTGCTTTAGTTTTACCTTAAATATCATAAGCTTATCATAAAAAAGCCATGACGGTTTTGTCTATTACCCCTTAATTGCCAAATAATCAGACAAAAAAGTGTCAACCCAAAGTAGAAATGTCCGGTTTTGCACAAAGTACAGATGTCCGGTTTGCCAGGATACGAATGGCCTATAGTCAGGGAGGTTATGGGTGGTCAAGGATGGCGTAGCCACCGGTAGGCGAGCGTAGCGAGTCCTTGACGACCCATAACCTTCCGGACACAGTGTTTAGTATTCATGGCATTATTATGGGCTCAGATTGTTTTACAGGCGACGTGGTTAAGCGGTTGGTGCGAGGCCGGTCACCGCTAATAGATTATCAGGCTGTAAAGATTATTTTAGGCGGCCTGACTCTGGCTATATCCTTTTTTCCAAGGATGGTCTGTAGCGGGTTTGTGAGCAGATTTGCGTGAGCCCTTGTGTGGTTGCTGTA
>VFJT01000168.1 GCA_009885935.1 Gammaproteobacteria bacterium | reverse complement strand
GGTTGTGTTTTTTAGCTATGTTCTGATTTTTGGCGCATGGGGTTTTCCTACTCTAGGTATCGCGGGTGCGGGCTGGGGTATGACCATCGGTTATTGGATTATGGCGATACTGCTCGGTCTTTATATTGTAATGGATAGACACTATAAAAAATATTTTAGCCTTGTTTTCAGTACACACAGGCCTTCCTTCTTATGGGAACTATTGCATCTGGGTGCACCCATAGGCATTATGTATAGTTTCGAAGTTGCATTTTTCTTCGCAATCACCCTAATTATAGGATCTTTCAGTAATGAAGCTTTAGCCGCGAATCAAATTGTGCTGCAGTATATGTGCATATTCATGGGGATCATTTTCTCCATCGCACAAGCCATTACAGTGCGTATGGGTTATCTACTGGGTGCCGAAGAAACTTATTCTGCAAAACAAGCTTGTTTTGCAGGTATATGGCTATCTGCCCTTCCTATGGGCATCATCGCCATTGTCTATTGGTGTCTACCCGTATTGCTTATTTCACTCGATTTGAATGTCAACGACCCAAAGAATTTAGGCCTAATCGCCGAGATAAAAATACTGTTTGCCATTAGTGCGCTGTTTCAAATTGTTGAAGCCATACGCATAGCTCTGTTTGGTGCATTACGTGCATTGAAAGACACGCATTTTACGCTACTCATTTCTATTCTTAGCTTTTGGGGCATTGCGCTGCCCATAGGTTATGTATTGGCCACTCGCTTTCATTTGGGTGCGGCAGGCTTATGGTGGGGAATGACTTTAGGCGCTACAATCAGCATCTTTTTGCTTTCGGCACGCTTTAAATCAAAAATTTCAAGCTATACTCATAGCGATTAACAATAGTCTTTCTAGTTCCATGGCCGGATACGGCGCAAATTTATCTTCTTTGTTAAGCTTTTTAAAAAAATCATCCAAAATCATCGCTATAGGGGCATAACGTTTGAGTGTGGCATTCATGCCTGCAGGCAACATATCCACTTCACTCGCTATAATCTCACGTAGACGCAATTCCCATTGTTCTTTACCAAAAAAAGTAGTCACGATACATTGCAGTAAGTTTACAATGGCGCATACCTGATCATAACTTTTATGCTGTGTTACAAATTCTTTTTCTGCTGCAGTGAGTTCAAACTGCGATGATAAGGATAACCCAAAGTCCGTTAAATAAAGTTGCTTGCCATCAGTGAGTATATTTTCATAATGTTCGTCGAAATGCAGCAACCCTCGCGTGTTCATATCCTCATTGATTGTTCTTAAATTTTTATCTGTCCAAACAATAGCGGCTTCTGCAACATCACCGCCTTTTAAAATTTCAGCATTCAACCAAGCGTATAAGTTCTGTGGAATATATTCAACAAAAAAAACCATATGTGCCACTGCTTGATGGAGATCTTCAACACGTTTAGAAACCTCACTAAAACAGTGTAAATCCTGGCAGTACTTTTCCAGATCAGCATTAAACTGGATATTAGACTCATTATGAGCATTAGCAAGAATACGCCAATGATACAGCATAGGGAAATAAGTACATTCGCCATTCAGCACCCATTCAGTCGTCATGGTATGCACCGCCAATTCACGCCAGGCGCGAAAACCAGCCGCACCGATGCCATATTGATAGCATAACGGTAAATCATAAATACTCGCTGTAGACATAAAATGATGCGGCAATTGCTCTAAATCGGTTAAGGGCACTTTTTTAACGAATATGGGACTATTTGCTATCTCAATCAAAGCCGTTTTTCCACCTAGGCCCGCTGGTATAGGCGTTGCATCAGCTAAGACTTGTATAAGTTGCTCATCGCTAAGATGGGCCAAATGAGCTGAAACTGTTTCATATTGTTTGCTGCAGCGCTGTAATTTATTCATAAACATCCGCTCTGATTTTAGGGTTTTACTGCTATTATTATTGTAAAACAACGTGTTATAATTAAGAACTATCTTATCTACCAAAGGCAGCTTAATGGCTATTATCAAAAAAGTCAAGGTTGATAATAACACGGTTTTTTATCATCAAAAAAAAATATTTAAATGTATCCTGTATGAAAATGGGAAAAGACAAAAATGAAAGCAACCAGACGCTTAACGACGGGTATTAACCTGGAAACCAATAAATCTATTGTTATTGCTGATGAATCTGTAAAATGGTTTATTCCTTATGATAAATATCCGAGTTTTCAAATACAAGAATTGTTCTACAGTGAAGATTGTCCTTTGTCTCTAACAGCCCGCCATTTAATAAAAGAATATGATATTGATTTACCCGAAAAAGCGATACGTTTTCTGAAAATACGTATGCCTACTAAAGCAGAAATAACCGCCGATTTAATTCGAGCAGGTGAGCCCGTTCCAGAAGATTGGCACAAATTCAATCTACATCGTACAGATTCAATTGATTATATTTGCATACTCTCTGGCAACATTACTTGCGTTATCGGTACAAAAACAACTGAACTCTCTTCGGGTGATTTTGTAGTACAAATTGGCCCCGAGCATACCTGGCTTAATGATAATGACGAGCCCTGCTATATGCTTTGTGTTATGCTAGGCATAGCGGCACCTAATAATGAAGAAAGAAGAAAAACCACTTTTTAAACTAGTGCCAGGTAAAAGTGTTCATCAAGAAAACAGGGAGACTGCTACAAATGCATAACTACTTATACGACGCTAACCATACCCGGCTACATTTATCAAAATCCGTGCCTGGAGAAAAAATATTTAACTGGTTATTTCTGCCAGGTGGCCCAGGTGTCGACTCTAGTTATTTAGACGGCTTGGTTAAAATAATAAACCTACCCGGTAATTATTGGCTCGTTGATTTCATTTTTAATGGTACTAACACAGACTATTCCAAAACATCAGAAGCCATTTATCAACAATGGCCACAATATTTAGAACAGGTGGTGAGGCAATTTGAAAATCCTATCCTTATTGGAAATTCCTTCGGCGGCTATCTGCCCTTCTTCTGTCCTGAGTTAGAAAAATCATTAAGTGCTTTAATCATTCTTAATTCTGTTCCCACAACAAGCTCTGATCTGTTTACACAGGTTGTAACCCAACACAATCTACCTACGCTTACAGAAATAAAAGAAAAATTTATTCAAGCGCCAACACTTGAAAACATGAAAGCCCTTTACATGCAAGAAGTACCTTACCTTTTTAGCAAAAAAAACAGCACCAAAGGTATAGAACAAATCATCAATAAAATGAAATTTTGCCTGGATGCAGAACATTGGTGGTACGCGGGTGGTCATGAATTTTATTCAGAAATAAAATGGGTCCCACAGAATGTCCACACTTTAATTATTGGTGGTAGCGATGATTTCATCACCCCCTTCGCTATTTTTGAGCAAGACACGCGTTTTCATCGCCCCAATATCACGATGACGAATATTGCAGATGCAGGACATTTTCCTTGGGTCGAGCAACCTGATTCCGTTTGTAAGACGATAGCATCGTTTATGCAGTCTAAATATTTAGTCCCGGTGTCGGACTAGGTCTTTCTTAGCGCACCATGTATTGTTGGATTACCTTCGTTGACTAATAGGTTCTGAGTAATGGCTGCAATTTTCCAGTGTTGATCTATATTTTTTAATGTAAATTCGTACTGCCCCCACGAATGAAAATACTCATCTGAAAAACCATTATATTTTGATAAGAATCGGTAAATTACATAATTGCATTGCACTCGTGCCAAATCGGCTTGAATATCAACAATTATATTGAATATATTATGCTGCATTTTTAATTGTGTAAAGGCTGTTTTTCGTTCTGCTACATATTCGTGTTTTGTGCAATTTCCAGGCGGTGTTCCTCGAAAACTGGAGTAATCGCAAAAAATCTCATCACAAAGGCAATCTAATAGCGCATTCCAATTTTGCATATCAAACGCCCGCATAAAGCGAAATAGTGTTTTTTCTATGTTGCGATAGCTTTCCTCTGACAATGTAACATTCCTCCTTCCACGTACTTATTTTTTCAATTCACACAATTCAATTTCGTTGCCATCCGGATCGTGCAAATAGAATGAGTAAACTTTGCCTTGAGCACCAAATCGTTCACCATAGCGATAAAGTTGAATATCCTGTTTATTAAAATAGACTATACATTCTTCATAGTTAAAAGGATTTATTTTAAGGCAAAAATGTTCTAGATTATTATAGCTTTGACGCGCATAAGCCTTATTCTCAACAACATCAATAATGCTGTCCCCTGCACGTAATTGAGTTAGATGAAGATCCGGTTGTTCTCTTTCAATAGTACAACCCAAAATGTTGCAATAAAAATTTATTAGATTATCCGCTTTCTGCGTGTT
>VFJT01000045.1 GCA_009885935.1 Gammaproteobacteria bacterium | reverse complement strand
TTAAATGGCGGTGTTCAGCGCGAAATTCAGCGCCCAGAATACTATGAGTTAAAACAGAGTTTTATAAAACATTTAAAGCCTGTGTCATGGTCTAGTTATTGTGTATTCATTGCTGTAGAAGTCATACCTGCCATATTGCTTATTTTAATGGTAGCCTCTATGCCAGGTTTGGCTTTGGCCGCTAAAAGAAGCAGAAGCGCATCAGCAGAGGACGCTGCACCGCAGTGCACAAATATTTTAAAAATAGATTATACACAAAGTAGTCTTGCCCTGCAAAATACAAAACTACAATTAAGCAAAATGGGCATTGATCATCGTGTACTTCCTATTGAAGCCGATTTTAGTGTGGCAGAGAATCGCCATTATGCCGATTGTTTTGCGCATACTTTAACGCAGTTTTGTAGAGATCAATTAGATCCGTTAGAAAAAGAAAAACTGTTGCATACGGTATCCAGCGATGACGCGTACATGGAGCCATTGTATCTTATTTTAACTTACGCACAAAATGAAGCACTGCGCTATAAAATCATCGCCAAGTTAGCGCATGTATTGTATAGGGATATACAAAGCGCTAGGGCATTCAATTCAGGTAGATTAATTAGAATATTGGGGCAGGCTATTATGGCTATTGACCCGGATAAATTACCTGATAACATTACAAAAGATGAAATCATCAGAATGTCCGATATGTTGTCGCTGTATAGACGAATGGCTCAGAGCAGATCCACGGTGAATGAACAGATCTTGCATTTACGCAAGCGGATAGAGATCACACCGGATATTACAGACTCTATAGCGCAAGAAGATATCTGTTTTAGGAAAGAAAAGAAAATTAGTACTCAACCCAGGTTTTTCAGTTCTAATGATTCTCCGGAAGAAGTCCCCATCACGCCGTTAAGAACTGTGAAAAATCGATAATTTTTGCAAAGAAGCCACTTTCTATCAAACGTCAACTATCTTTGCCGGTCAGCGACAATTAAGATTGCCGGTTTTATGATGTGTTAAATTACGTCATAGCAACTCCTTGTGTTTGTTTTCTTTATAGTTT
>VFJT01000165.1 GCA_009885935.1 Gammaproteobacteria bacterium | reverse complement strand
TTGTTAGTTGCACCCAACTTACTGCGTGAAGAGCTTTTGGTGGCTACAGAAGATGAATTACAGTATCCCGTTATCATTGATGAGGTACAGAAGATCCCTGCATTGTTGGATGAAATCCATTGGTTAATAGAAGAAAGGAAAATGAGTTTTATACTGTGCGGATCTAGTGCTAGAAAGTTGAAACGGGGCGCTGCAAATCTATTGGGCGGGCGCGCTTGGATCACTCATTTTTATCCGCTGCTTTATCGTGAAATACCCAATTTTGATTTGTTAAGAGCGTTGAACCATGGGTTATTGCCAGCGCATTATCAAACGGAACATATTACGCGCACGCTACAAGGGTATGCCGAATTGTATTTAAAAGAAGAAATACAGAGTGAAGGTGTAGTACGCGATTTGGCGGGATTTGCACGCTTTCTAAAATTAGTAGGTTTTAATCATGGCGAGTTGTTAAATTACGCTAATATCAGCCGTGATTGTGCCATCGATGCAAAAACCGTTAAAGCGTATTATCAAATTTTAGTGGATACCTTGATAGGTTATTTCGTATTTCCTTATGCGCAAAAAGCAAAACGGCAATTGATTACGGCAATGCCTAAGTTTTATTTATTTGATGTAGGCATTGCGAATCATTTGGCAGGCCGCCATATTTCCGAGCTAAAAGGCAGTGATGCAGGACGAGCGTTTGAACATTTTATTCTAATGGAATTAATGGCATATCAAGGTTTAAATTATGTTGATAATCCGATTGACTATTGGCGCAGTAAATCGGGTTTAGAAGTTGATTTTATTCTGAATCAAGGTGAGCTCGCCATTGAAGTGAAGATAAGTTCGGCACCTGTTTTAAGCGATCTTACTGGCTTAGAAGCCTATTGTGATGATTATCAACCGTTACATGCTTTAGTGGTGTGTTTAGCTCCTAATAAAAGGCAGATCACGACCAAAAGTGGTTTAGCCATTACGATTTTACCTTGGCAAATGTTTTTAGATAATTTATGGGCTGGATTGTATCAATAGCTAAATTTTATTGATAATGGCAAAAGACATCAGGCACAAACCAAGGAGTTAAGGTATGGGATATGTTCAATCTGTGTTGAGTGCCATTGCTTCTGGTCTGCAATGGGTGGGCTTACGGGTGATAGACGTAGTGTGGGGGACTATTACGACGGATCCTCACTTAGCAGAATCTCAAAAAGGGATAGCGTTAAGAGATGTAAGCACCGATGAACCTGATGAGGGTCCTTTACTCGTTCCTACCTTAATGAGAGCATCACCCGCTATCCCGTTTGCGCTTTTTGCAGCGACTGTTAAGCTGAGTCAATCTATATGCTCTAAGGGAATAGTCGATTCTGAAGGCACTGTATTACCCCAAGCGTCATTCTATCAACAGAGCATCGATTTTTTGCGTAGGGAAGCGGCTTTTAACTTATTATTGGGTTTATGGGTGGGCGTAGCTGAATCTTATCGTGCAGAAGAAGAGGAAATCCCTCAGTTTCTAGCCTTTTTTCTAATGACATTAGCCTTGGAATTGTCATTGAATTTATCTGCAAGTGCTTACGATCTGTATGCCGAAAGAAATGGCCCTTTACGTACAAATTTTCTTACAAAACTAAAGCATGTTGTATTGCGCAGCACCGTGCCCAGTGTAATCACAGCGCCGCTGATTAAAAGCATTTCATTCGATATCTTATATAGCCGAGCATCTACTTCTCATCCGTGGTTGTGGATGACTTTAGCCGGTGCATCTACACAAGTTCCTAGGCAAATAGTTGCTTTATTCTTGCCTAGAATAGTGAATGCATTACTGACTTACTGTCACTCGAAAAAAGATAATGAAGTATCACAGAGTGAAATGGATGATGAAGAACAACAGTCTTTATTACTGGCGCCTACTCAAATTAAAGGTATCGATGATAGCTTAATCATTGCATTGCCGTGGTCATTGCTAGCCACTATGACGACGACTTTATCCTGGGATATGGCATCCTTGTTATGTACTTGGACGTATAAAGAACTTCAATATGATAAATTTGACAATAGTTCTCTGCTTTTTCTGGAAATGACTGCGGGGGCAACGATAGGTATAGTGGCTATCAATTCAGCATTGGCTGTAGTCATGGGGTCTAGGAGATTGCGTCAGTCACAGGGGGAGATTACTACAAGTGAAGTGGACACTCCTCGTCAAGAACGTAACCAAAATAAAAACATCCCTAATCTTAATTTGATAGATCTAGTTCCCGCTTCACCGCATAACCTTTCAGATAGACGAAAACGGGCTACAGTCAGAGATACGCAACGTCAGTTGCAGGTTCAATTAGGGATTACGCTGATAACACCACAGCATGCTTTCGATTATAACCAGGCGAGAAAACTTCTATATGAAGCTGCTAAATTAGGCGATGGGCTAGCTTGGTGTTATTTAGGTTTTTTATATGAATATGGTTTAGGGGTTACGCCGTCTTTGCATGCGGCTGCGTTTTGCTATGACAAAGCCAATGGAGATCACGCGTTCATTACGCTGGTAAAGGGTGTATGTTACTTGCGACGATTGATAATCGGAGTGGTGAGTTGTTATGAGGATGCCGTGGCCCTGTTGAGAGAGGCGGTTTATCTGAGTGTATATTGTGAATTAAAAAATTGGCAAGATACCCTGGAATTTTTAGATCGTATTGCAAATATTGAAGAGGATGTGAGCGCTAACCTTATTTTAGCCTTGGTTTATGAGCTTGGTTTACTCAACGTAGCTATTAATCCAGGTCGTGCAAATGATTATTATGAAAGAGTTTCTGAACGCGGAGAATCCTGGACGCAATATAATCTAGGAATGGTTTACCACCATAAAGATTGGCCACAAAGAAATGCTACAAAAGCCTATCATTGGCTTTGTTTATCTGTACAGGCACGGCACAAAGTGAAAGAGCCCCTATATTGGTACAATTTAGGGGTTTTATATAGAGATGGTTTGGGAACACCACAAAATTATAGTCAGGCTAAGTTGTGTTTTGAAGAGGCGCGCAAATTGGGATCCACAGCAGCGTGTGAGGTCTTAGTAACGATGTATAAAGAAGGGTTGGGTTGTAGTCAAAATTTGGCCGAAGCAAGTAAATGTGAAGAAGAGAGTAGTGTTCAGAATAATAATCGCCGCAGCGGTGTAGTCAACCTGCTTTCTATAGAGGAAGAATTACCGATTCTAAAACTGCAGCGCAAAAGCAGAGAAATAAATTTTAATTCTATGAGCGGTTATAAAGAGCTCGTGTGCGTTAAGGTTTTATGTAATTTTTATGACAGTGAACGACTCGATCGGCTTCCTATCCAAAAAGGAGAAATCTTAAAAGTATATATAGAAAATAAAAATTGGTTATATGCTGTCAATGGGCAAGGCTTAGAAGGTATGGTGCCTAGAAATGCATTACGTCTATTGAAAAGAGAGAATAGTGTTTCAGCTGAAGTGTATCAAAAGTTATCCATTGAACTCATTGACGAGAAAGATATTAGCCATAAAAAAATATTAGATGATGGTCTTTATACTCGTGTTTCTCAAGGATTTTGGAAAGAACAAGAAATTGTTATTAAAGAACCACAAGAATACGCACCAGTAGAAGAGGTGCAGGCTTTTGCAGAAGAAGGCATCTTGATGGCAGGCTTAGATCATCCTAATATAGTAAAGTTATTAGCTTTTATCGAAGTGTCACCTCCTAAATTGGTTATGGAATACATGCTTTTTGGGTCAATATGGAAGCATCTTCACAGCACAGAGCCGTTATTTCCTCACGAGAAACGTCGCGAAATCGCGTTGAATATAGCACAAGCGCTGCATTATTTGCACGGGATAAAAATATTACATCTAGATGTAAAAAGTCCAAATGTTCTCTTAAATCCACTTTGCGCGAAGCTGGCTGATTTTGGTACAGCAATACACTGTGGAACAAAGTTAAAAGCATATGATAGTAAGCGTATAGGAACTGAAGATTGGTTAAGCCCAGAATTACGGGGCAAGGCAGATGTCTATGTGTATACAGCAGCAAGTGATGTTTACGCCTATGGTGTATTTTTATGGGAATTGTTCACTTATCTAAAGGCAGCGCTTGTTAAAAACTATTTGTTAAATAAAAAACAATCACTGGTGCCAGAGATACCCCCTGACATTGCCAAATTAATTCATAGCTGTTGCGCAAAGAATTCTAATGGACGGCCTATCCTGTCTGATGTTGTGTGTAGATTGTCAGGGCAGCCACAAAGTGCTGTAATGACGAAAAAAGAAGGAAAGGAAAAAGAAAAAGAGAAAGAGAAGGAAGATGAAAGAGGGGAATATAGGCAGACTTCTTCGAGTGAGAAAAGCGTTGCCCACAGCCAGCCTAAGCGAGGAGATAAGGGATGGTCTTGGGGAGCTCCTAAGCAACCCGATTTTTTTTCACAATCGAGTTCATCGTCTTATTTAAATAATTTGCCGCCAACCCAGCCATCTGAGTCTATCCGTACACCGCGAGCAGTTTATAGCGAGAGACGTCGCTCGGAACCTTTTTAACTTTTAAAGGATCTGTCTTTTTAGGTAATAGCGGTCCCATAAATTGTATTTTAGCTCAATTTTGTCTATAATTGGGGGGTAATTTTAGTCAAATTTGTCTAAAATTGCCCCCCCAATCATAGACATTATCGAGTGTTATCTGTGCCGTCATATAATGAGTATACCTATGCCCCATGACGTAAGCTTAATTGCCATGATTGCCGCAGCCTTCGGTCTAGCCATGATCTTTGGTTTCATCGCCGTGCGCCTGCGCATGCCACCCTTGGTAGGGTATCTGTTTGCTGGGATCCTGATCGGCCCGGCGACTCCAGGATTCGTGGGAGACGTTGGTTTGGCAAGACAGCTGGCGGAAATTGGTGTGATGCTACTCATGTTCGGTGTAGGATTGCATTTTTCCCTCGAAGACTTGATGTCAGTAAAGCGCATCGCTATACCTGGCGCTATTGTGCAAATTGTAGTGGCTGTGTTGCTGGGGATGGGGGCTGCATTCTTGTGGGGGTGGAGCTTAGGCAGTTCACTTGTGTTTGGTCTTTGTCTTTCCGTGGCCAGTACGGTGGTATTGCTACGCGCTTTAGAGGCTAAAGGACTGTTAAAGTCGGTCAATGGTCAAATTGCAATGGGATGGTTGGTCGTTGAAGATCTGGTTATGGTTTTAGTGTTAGTTTTGTTACCCGCCCTAGCCGGCGT
>VFJT01000140.1 GCA_009885935.1 Gammaproteobacteria bacterium | reverse complement strand
TCTATGGCTTCTAATCGCTGCCACACTAAGTTGGCACGCGCGTTACCATATAATAGATCCATTTGTGACGAATGTTCATTATCTATAGGCATTTTATTTCACCATCGTCAACGATAATGACAGTACTGCTATCAAAAAGAATATGGCACTAGGAATATAGTGCATAAATTTTCTCGTTTTTGTAGAAGCAGACTGTGCAAACTTATATTTCAGGCGGTGACTAAAGATCGCCGCCGATGAATTAGCAATGAAACCACACAAATTGAAGGCCAAACCGAGTACAAAGAATATTTTTATATTTCTATGATCTGTAGGCACAAATTGTGGTAGCAATGTGATAAAGAAGAGTAGTATTTTAGGATTGGTAATATTGACCGTAACCCCCGTCAATACTGTACTGGATTTACTTTTAATAGCCTTTTTCGCCGTTAAAACCTTATGCTTAGGTAAAGCCTTATAGGCAAGGTACAGTAAATACAAAGCGCCCAATATCCTTAAGCCAGAATAGATTGCGGGA
The DNA here is from genome assembly GCA_009885935.1 of Gammaproteobacteria bacterium. Taxonomy (GTDB): domain Bacteria; phylum Pseudomonadota; class Gammaproteobacteria; order UBA1113; family UBA1113; genus VFKP01. The sequence goes on along the minus strand of VFJT01000140.1, from coordinate 36,584 downwards.
GACGCTAGAATTAATGTTGCAAGACCTAATGCCGTTATTAGAACATAAATAAAAGTTCCCAGCTCTACACCCATGGCAGCCAATATGCCCGCGCGTTTGCCGTGGTCCATGGAGGTATTAATGCAATACATCATCGCCGGACCAGGCGTTAAGGCCATGGTGAAAGAGACTAGGAAAAAATAGAACAGATAATCAGTCATTTTAACCTCTTTATATAACTCATTGAGAAATATATGTTTTTCAATGTTTTCACCACAGATCCCAGAAATTACTCAATACGTTGAGTAATTTTACTCAATGTACGGAGTAAAACCAAGGGGGTGGAGCCCGAAAGGGCTTGCAAAAATTTTAATTACATACTAATATGTAATTTTGTAATGGGATCCTTTAATGACAAAGCAAAACCTAGAAAAACTGCTTAAGCAGGCCGGTTTTGAAAAACACGCTGGTGGTAGACACGATATTTGGACAAAAAGCGGTTTTCCCCCTATTCCAGTACCCCGTCATAAAGGAGATATACCAAAAGGAACTCTAAACAGTATCTTAAAAGCGGCAAAGCTAGAACATTAAGATTACAAAAAGGAGATGGAAAGCAGTGGAGCTATAATCAACGTAAGGATGACTTAAGGTAAGCAAACAATAAGTATATGAAGCTTCACTTAATATGAAGGTAAAATCAAAGGAGATGCAAAACAAATGAAACATTATTACGCAATTTTTAAAAAGACTGCTGGGGTAATTGAAGTTACATTCCCAGACTTAGAGGGTTGTGTTACTTTTGGTAACACTTGGGAAGAGGCCCTTGAAAACGCAGAAGACGTTTTAGCTGGATGGTTAGCCCATGCAGATAAAATTTATAAAAAAGAACCATCAAAACATGACGAGCTTGTTCATTTATCAGGAGAACTTGTTCCTATTGTTGTGAATGAAAAAATTCTAGATACTTATCAAGAATTAAAACGCTTCAATGTTATTTTTCCAAAGTCAATACTTCAAGCTGTGGACGAAGCCAGAAAAAAAATAGGGATCAAAAGATCTACCTTTTTGCAAAAAGCAGCTGAGAAGTATTTGCTGGAACAAAGTTAGAAATTACCTATCATCATGATAGATAAATTTAATAACCCTGTGCAGTAGAGATTTTATGCTATTCTTGTTAAACTTCGCACAAACAAGCCTTACTATATAAAAAGGAGCCGATAACCCCAGTCTTTTTACCCCTGGATTGCTTTACTGCGCTCGTCTTGTTCCGTGCAATTCAAATTTTTCGTCGTTATCACCGCACACAGTTTCTATTATAAATTCGTTACTCGCTTGCGCGCAATGACGAGGACGGAGAGTTCATTGCTAACGTAGCTACTTACAAAAAGTTGATATGCACACACGAGAAGAGAACGAATATTACGGCGGGGTGGCACGAGCACGACGGAGAGGTCGCGTGACCGGGCCCGGCCAGCAAGGTACTATAATATTTAACCCTGGATTTAGAATGTTGTTATCGTGCTAAGTCTATTCATTTTATGATACATCGTGTTTATTTTCATTACCAAACCGCTGGATTGCCGCGCTGCATTCGTCTAGATTAGCTCATAAAATCATTCTGTTATTGTTATTATTCATAGCTTTTTTGTATATCCAGCGCTCATTTGCTCGCAATGACGAACGGGTAGATCTATGTTATCAGAATTTATTTCACAGGCACGAATAATAATAAAATCATAAAAAAAGCCCCGCATCAGCGAGGCTTTTAAAGAAGGGCGGCTCGCGAGCCGCCCCTACGAGTGCAGAGCGAAACGCTGACTTACATCATGCCGCCCATACCGCCCATGCCACCCATACCGCCCATGCCGCCCATATCGCCAGCACCTGCAGCTTCTTTTTCTTTCACTTCAGTCACGATGCATTCCGTCGTTAGCACTAAGCCAGCAATGGAAGCTGCGTTTTGTAAAGCACTGCGTGTAACTTTGGTAGGATCGATAATCCCGGTTTCAACCATATCGCAGTACTCGCCTGTAGCCGCATTGTAACCAGTATTATCTTTAGCAAGCATAACCTTATCCAAAATAATAGCAGGTTCATAACCAGCGTTGCTAACGATTTGACGTAGCGGAGAAGTCATTGCCCGTTTGGCAATGGCAATACCGATGTTTTGATCGTCATTAGCGCCTTTCAAATCAGATAAAGATTGCATAGCGCGGATCAAAGCAACACCGCCGCCAGGAACAATCCCTTCTTCGACTGCAGCACGGGTTGCATGCAATGCATCTTCTACACGTGCTTTCTTTTCTTTCATTTCAACTTCGGTTGCAGCACCGACTTTAATCACCGCTACGCCGCCAGACAATTTAGCAACACGTTCTTGTAGTTTTTCGCGATCGTAATCGGAAGTGGTTTCTTCGATTTGTGCGCGAATTTGATCTACACGTGCTTTAATATCCACTGGATTGCCAGAACCGGAAATAAGCGTCGTTTCATCTTTAGTGATGGTGATTTTCTTAGCCGTACCGAGATCAGTCAAAGTAACGGATTCTAAAGTGCGGCCCGTTTCTTCGGAAATGACCGTGCCGGAGGTTAAAATAGCGATATCTTGTAACATCGCTTTACGCCTATCGCCAAATCCAGGCGCTTTTACCGCAGCCACTTTCAGAATACCGCGGATATTGTTGACCACTAAAGTAGCCAAGGCTTCGCCTTCTACATCTTCAGCAATTAACAACAATGAACGACCTGCTTTAGCAACCGCTTCCAAGGTAGGCAACATATCGCGTATGTTACTGATTTTTTTGTCGGTCATCATGATGTAAGGATTGTCTAATTCTACACTCATGTTTTGTTGATTGGTTACGAAGTAAGGAGATACATAGCCACGGTCAAATTGCATCCCTTCAACCACAGACAATTCGATTTCGAAGGATTGACCTTCTTCAACCGTAATAACGCCTTCTTTACCCACTTTCTCCATTGCGGCGGCAATTGCTTCGCCGATTTCAGGATCGCCATTGGCAGATACTGTACCGACGTTTTTAATTTGCGCCTTACTAGTGCAAGCTTGTGATAATTTTTTCAAAGCTTCGACTGCTTTAACGACACACAGATCAATACCGCGTTTGATTTCCATCGCGTTACGACCAGCGTGTACGCCTTTCAAACCTTCGTTGACCATATTAGCGGCCAATACCGTTGCTGTGGTAGTACCATCGCCCGCAACGTCAGAGGTTTGTGACGCCACTTCTTTCACCATTTGCGCACCCATGTTTTCGGATGGATCTTCCAACTCGATTTCTTTAGCTACGGACACACCATCTTTAGTAGATGTAGGCGCACCGAATTTTTTTTCCAAAATAACGAGACGACCCGCAGGGCCTAGAGTCACCTTAACCGCATCGGCCAAAATATTGACGCCACGTGCAATCTTTGTACGGGCACTATCACCAAACTGAATTACTTTTGCAACCATTTTACTTTTCCTCGATTGTATTTAAAATTAAAAATTTACGCCTCGATGACAGCCATGATGTCGTCTTCACGCATCACTATCAAGGTTTCTCCGTTAAGCTCGACTTCGGTACCGGCGTATTTACCAAATAATACCTTATCACTTATACGTACCATCAATTCTTGTACGCTACCGTTATCCAATACACGACCGCCACCTAGAGCGACCACTATACCCATCATGGGTTTCTCAGTTGCCGTATCCGGGATCACGATGCCACCAGCCGTTTTACGTTCTTCTTCTAGACGACGGACGACTACACGGTCACGTAATGGGCGAACATTTGTTTTTGCACTCATTGTTTTTAACCTCTTTTGAAATATCTAAACTCACTGAATGGCGAGCCTAGGGTCGCCATATTCCTTCCGCCGCTTGAATGTATACTATTCCAGTAGCGACTCTCCCCTATATATGGGCACAATGCATAAAATTCAAGGATTTTTAGCGGTTTTGTAAAATATTGTGCTAAGATAACCCATGGTTAGGCAACACGAGCGGCTTTGTGTTTAAATTTAGAGCAAAACATCCTTTTTTATGGGTTTTCCTATTCTTACTCCTGCTTGCCAGCCGCGCTTCCGGGGCACAGTTGATAGCCTCGGGTCCATTGCCTGTAGATAAGGCCTTCCAGCTGTCTTTAAGCATCAATTCCGATAAAACAGTGCGCAGCACCTGGGTCATGGAAAAGGGTTATTATCTGTACCGCTCAGGCTTTCATTTCACGGTACTGGGTGCAAAACCCATCTCCATCACCCCAGAAGAGTGGCCCAAAGGCCAATCCCGTTACAGCACACTATTAGGCCATTACACCATTTACTCAGACAGCTTGGTATTAACTTTACCCCTCAACATGGCCGCAACAAAAAGTACTATTCAGATCCAATATCAAGGTTGCTCCGACGCGCAATTTTGTTATCCACCACAAACGCAAAGTTTTAATATAGACTTTGCTACGGGAGAGGTGCAAAAAATTATTGCCCCTATCGCTAATGGTGATATAAAAAACAGTGTAGGGGCAGGCCCCCGTGCCTGCCCTACTGGGGCAACCACAGGGGGTTGCCCCTACGCACCAATTCACAGCTTGAAGTATAATGCATCCATATTATTGACCTATTTGGGTTTAGGACTTTTACTTGCTTTTACGCCTTGTGTGTTACCTTTGTTACCCATTCTATCCGGTCTTATTTTAGGGCATAGCACCCACCTTAAAACCAAACGCGCGCTGCTGTTATCCATTGCCTACGTATTAGGCATGTGCATCACTTACACTCTAGCGGGTTTATTGTTCTCTCTATTGGGTTTGAGTTTACAAAGTACTTTACAAACACCGTGGATCATAGGGTTCTTAAGTTTATTATTTGTAGCCTTGGCAATATGCTTATTGACCGGGCGCGATCTGCGTTTACCGCAAAAGTGGGTGCACAAGATGACGCTATTAAGCGAGCAGCAACCTCGTGGCCATTTTTTTAGTGTAGCGCTGATTGGCGCTATATCAGCTTTGATCGTATCGCCTTGTGTCAGCGCACCCTTGGTAGGTGCACTGGCTTACATCAGTCAAACACATAATTTGTGGTTAGGCGGTGCTGCTTTATTTTGTTTGAGTCTAGGCATGGGTTTACCTTTGATCGTCTTTAACACGTTTGGCGCCCATTATATTCCCAAAACAGGTCCGTGGATGCTGGGTGTAAAAAAATGCTTTGCTTTTATCTTTTTAGGCTTAGCCATTTGGTTATCCTCACGCTTATTGCCTCCATCTTTAGTATTATCGCTATGGGGCGTATTGCTACTGTTAGTCGCTTATAACAGCGGCTTATTCACTCGCACACACAATAAAAATTTTTTGTTTCGCTTACGACAAACCCTAGGTGCTGCGTGTGCCGTTTATGGCGTATTGTTGATCATCGGCGCCAGCTTGGGTCATAGCAATCTCTGGTTACCCTTACAAAAATCATCCTTAGCAGAAAATAAATTAAACTTTAGCACAGTGACCACCCTAGCCGATTTAGATGCAGCTATTAAAAATGCCGATGACAGGCCAGTACTCATAGACTTTTACGCCGACTGGTGTTTGTCGTGCAAGGAGTTAGAGCGTACCTTTTACGCGCCGGAAGTCACGGCATTGCTGCAACAATTTCATTTAGTGCGCGTTGACATGACTCATCCTAGCGCCGATGTCAATGCTATTTTGCAACAGTGGCAAGTCATTGCACCGCCGACGCTGTTCATAGTCAATGCGCAAAAAGAACCACTCATAGCACCTATAATCGGCACTGTTAACAGAGACGTGTTGCAAGAAAAATTGCAAACCGTATTGGCGGAACAAAGATAAGATAAGGACTTCTACGTGATTAAAAAACTCTCAAAAATGCAATTGATCCTCATGTCCACAGGCGGCATGATAGGTTCGGGTTGGTTATTCTCCCCTTTTTATGGCTACCAAACTGCGGGCGTCGGCGTGTTGTATTCTTGGGTTATTACTGCAGCCATCACTTTGATCATCGGTTTGTCTTTTGCACAGATCTGCACCACTTTTCCTATAGTCGGTGGTATTTATCGCTTCATGAGTTTAACGCATCCCAAAAGCATGGGCAGCATTTTTTTAATTTTAGGTTGGCTAAGCTATGTGGTGTATTTACCCTTAGAAGCGCAAGCCGTAGTGCAATACATAGGCTTTTGGGAGCCATCGCTACTGATCGATGTGTCTCATAAAGTTGAGTTGTCGTCTAGAGGCATCGCCTTGGCTATGTTTATTATCTTGAGCATTACTGCTTTTAATACCTTAGTGATCACCCGCGTCGCCAGAGTAAATAGTATAGTCAGCTTTTGGAAAATTTTGATCCCGCTTATGGTGGCAGTGATTCTTATTTCAAGTTTTGGTCATTTTCATGGGCTCACATCCGTCGCCAATAAGGTCAACTTTTCTTTCGAGAACATCTTGTTAGCAGTGACCAGCAGTGGTTTGGCTTTTGCTTTTTCCGGCTTTCAAAACGGACTTATCTTGGCGAATCAAGTTAAGGATCCGCAGAAGGCGTTACCCTACTCACTGTTCGCACCCATACTCGTCGGTTTGGTTTTGTACGGCCTACTGTCTTTGAGTTATTTACTGTGCTTAGACGATCAGCATCAATTGTCCTTAACCGGCACAGCAGCGCCATTGTTGGCATTAGTGGCTCTATTCGGGTTGAACTGGTTATTCACTATATTATTTATCGATGCGGTGGTTGCACCCTTAGGAACCACCAACGTGTATATAGCGGTCACTTCGCGCATTTTGTATAGCGTAGGCAAAGAGTTATTCCCAGAAAGCTTTTTGACTAAGCTCAATAAATATGGCGCACCTGCTGTTGCTTTGTGGATCAATGGTTTTATAGGTATCATTTTCTTATTTCCATTTCCCACGTGGAAAGAACTCGTTAATTTTTTATCCTCCATTGTAGTATTTGCTTATTTAGCTGGCCCAGTGAGCGTATTGGTATTGCACCGTAAGCAACCGAAATTGCTGTATAGATTTAAATTACTCTATCCCACCGTAATCGGTTCTCTAGGCTTTATCTGCTGCACCTGGCTTATCTATTGGTCTGGCTTTACCAATCTAGTGTATCTGTTTATCACTTTGTCTTTAATCGTCGTCGGCTATTATGCATTTAATGCTAAAATGGAAAGCTTTTCTAACACGCTGATTAAGAATTGGTATTTATTATTTTATCTTGCCAGTATTGTTTTGGTTTCATTTTTACGTTCTAAAGCACTCATTCCCTTTCCCGAAGACAATCTCATTATCGCTGGCATAGGCTTGATCTTTGCCTATATCTTTCGTAAAAACAGTTTGTCTTCTGAAAATTTAGAGCAAAATCTTATAAAGATCCGTGCAGAGATGGCATTGGAGTGAGGAATTAAAAAACATGAACCCTTTATGGAAAAATACGCCCGATAAAATTGGTCAGTTGATCCCTACTCTGAATCAGCAAGGGTTTATGACGACAGCCCTCGACCCCTACACAAATGCCTTTATAGAATCTTTATCTGGGAGTAAAGACCCCGTATTAGAGATAGGCACGGCCTATGGTATCGCCACGTTAGCAATGTTGAACAATAACATCAACGTAATTGCCAACGATTTAGAAAAAAAACATTTAGATATCATGAAAGATAATGTCCCCAAAGAACACTCTCATTTGATTGAATATCGTTCCGGTGACTTTAGAAGTTTAACGATTGCTAATAATAGTTTAGCTGGAATACTCACTATACGTGTACTCCATTTTTTCCCTGGAGATAGTATCGAAAAATCTTTACACCAATTTTATCAATGGTTAAAGCCCGGCGGTCAATTGTGCTTGGTAGTGGATAGTCCTTATATGAAACATTTGAGTAGATTGCTTCCTATATTTGAAAAAAGATTGGCGCAAGGAGAAGAGTGGCCAGGACATATTGATAATTATAAAGAATACCTGGATGTTAAATATAAAGATAAATTACCCGATTTTATAAATCTACAAAGCCCTGAAACTCTAAAGCAAGCAACAGAAAGACAAGGCTTTAAAGTAAAAGAGTTAGGATTTTGCGCGCGACCAGATTATCCCGATGATGTCAGACTAGATGGGCGAGAGAATATTGGTATTATATGTATTAAACCTAACGCCCTACCCTACGGTTCCCCCTCTTGTAAAATCAAGAAGGGGTAGGATTCCCAAGGCAGGGCTTTTTTATTGATTCTTTATTCCTAGAAAAAGCGAAAAATCTTATCCATTCAGCTAAACAATACAGAGGTTAATCATGAAAGTAGGCATTATGGGTGCAATGCACCAAGAAATCGAACACATTAAAAAACGCATGCAGGTAGATGCCGAAAAATGCATCGCTAATAGGGTATATAATACAGGGAAAATAGATAATACCGAGGTTGTTCTTGTTTTTTCTAATTGGGGTAAAGTTGCATCAGCATCTACAGCCACGACACTAATCCAACACTTTAAATGTGATTTTGTTATTTTTACTGGAGTTGCTGGAGCACTCGCGCCAGATTTGAATATAGGTGACATTGTTGTTGGATCTGCGGCGGTGCAACATGATATGGATGCGAGCCCTATGTTTCCTAGGTGTGAAATTCCTTTAACAGGAATTACGTTTTTTAAGGTAGAAGAAAAACATGCTTCTTCTGCCGTAGAGGCAGCAAAATCATTTTTGGCTGGAGTAGATGAAAAAATAGGTCAAAAGACATTAAGTCAATTTTTTATATCAAAACCAATTGTACGCTTAGGCCTAATCGCTACTGGCGACCAGTTCATTCAAGATAAGAAAGCTCACATTGGCTTGAATTTCATTGAAGAAAAACAGCCACAAGCCGTAGAGATGGAAGGTGCGGCGGTTGCGCAAGTTTGTCATGATAATAATGTCCCATTTGTTATATTTAGAACCATATCAGACAAAGCCGATCATAGTGCTCACATTGACTTTGAAGCGTTTATAAATCAAATTGCTGGACAGTATGCTGGTGGGATCGTAGAGGAATTTATGCGGGCATCTTTCGGGTAGGCTGCCTGTACTGAGCCGTTACAAAATTTCATCTTTCCACAGCTTTTTAAGAAAGTCTTCCCAATAAATAACATTAAATTTTTCGTCTATTTTTCGATTTATTGTGTCGTGACTTACTAGGTAATATTGCTTAATAATACTTTCTTCAGCTAATGCTTTCAGTCCTTTTAAATGTTTGTCCTGGATCCGTTTGGATGATTTCACCTCAACGGCAATGTCATCATCAATGATAAAATCAACTTCATAGCCAGACTTTGATTGCCAATAGCTTAGCGTAGAATATTTTCTACGATAGCTGATATAGGCACGTAATTCACAGGCAATAAAATGTTCGAAGGCAGCCCCATAGATATCAGAATTAGGATCAATACTCTTAATTTCTGCTAAAATATTCTTAACGCCTATGTCAAAATAATAAAATTTTGCCGTGCTAATGGCTTTTCGTTTAACCGATTTGGTCCAAGCCGGCAACATAAAGCCTATAAAGGTATCTTCTAATAGATGATAGTATTCTCTTACTGTGGTCGCATTAACGGCAACATCACTACTAATATTTGCAAAATTAATCATTTCGCCGCTGGTCAATGCTGAATAGCGTAGAAATCGTGCAAATGCAGGTAACTCACGCACCAGTGCTTCTGCTTGTATTTCTTCTTTCAGATACGTGTTGACATAAGCATGTAGATCATCTAGCGGATCGTCACTCAAATAGATCATGGGGATTCCACCAAAATGCAAATAACGCTCCAGATTGAACTCTGGTATTTCCGCAAAAGTAAGCGGAAACAGTTCTGCTTGTCTTGCTCGCCCTGCCAATAAATTGCTTTGACTACGTTTAAGTTTACGCGCACTGCTGCCTGTAAGTAAAAATCGGATACCTTTGTCTTCAATGAGCTTATGCACTCCGTTTAACAATTCAGGAATTCGTTGCACTTCATCTATAACCACAAGCCCTGGAGTATCATAAGCCATGATAATAGACTCTAATTCCCCCGGAGACGCTTTCAGACGAAAATAGAGTGTATTATCCAATAGATTGATTATATTGGTATTGGTAGGAAATTGGGTTTTTATCAGGGTAGATTTTCCTGTAGCCCGCGGTCCGAAAAGGAAATAAGATTTCTTTTCCACCAGGTTAGCGATATTTAAGATGCGCTTTAGCATTTGCTTTCCTATGATTCTATTATATGGTCATAGAGGATTAATAGCAGTATAACCTTGGTTTGTCAAGATAATCAGGGATATAATCCTTGTTTGTCATGACAACCCGGGATTATACCCCTGATTATTCGCAAACATTCTACCAGAAAGTTAAGAAACGTCAATAAAATCATATAGTTGCAAGTTTTAAGGGGGAGTTTAACTATTTCTTAACTTGTATCTAAATTTATGAGACAGTTGTAATCAATTTTCATTGACATGTAAGTTATTTTGACATACACTTGTCATATATTTTATGATACAGTGATAAAATGATGGTTAAAGCGCTATTTATTGATAGAAAAGAGTATTTAAGCAGTTTGACTCATGGCTTGAAAAATGGCAAAGACTACATTCTTATTGCCCCCAGACGCTATGGAAAAACCACCTTAGCACAAAAAATATTGGAAGATATCGCGCAGGATCCAGATTGCTTAACCATCCATATTGATATTATGCGCTATTCTGGCAGCGTGCAAAGTGTTGCAGAAGGCATTGTAGAAAATTGTTTAAACGCACTAGGATTTATAGGTAGACTAAAGTTCCTTTTAAAGCAGATTGAATTTTCCTTCAAACTCAAAGTTAAATATGGCGATTTGGAAATTGAACCGCTTTTACAGCTTATTCGTGAAAAAAATGATGACTGGTTATTGCTGGAGCAAGCGTTAATGCTTCCTGAAAAAATAGCCCTTAAATACAATAAAAAAGTTATAGTGTTTTTTGACGAGTTTGGCGAGTTATTTTACCTAGGAGAACGCGTCATCAAGGTCTTTCGCTCCGTCATTCAATTGCAAAAAAAGGTCAATTATTTATTTGCTGGCAGCCAAGAAACCTTGATGACCAAAGTATTTGTTGAAAAATCAGGGGCTTTTTATCGCTTCGGCAGCTTGATCTTTTTAAAAGATTTAGACCGCGATGAAGTCTTGCTTTATTTGACAGAAATGAATTTGCCTTATGAAATTATAGAGATAATTCTGCATAAATTTAATTGCCACCCCTATTATACCTCTAAGATTATCAAAGATCTCATCATCGAACCGCGGCATGCAAAATCTATGGACACTTTTCTCGATTATATTAATAATGTGCTTATAACCCAGGAAAATGGCTATTTAGAATTGCAGCTACAAAAGATCAAAGAAAAAAACCATGCACTGGATGTCATGGTGAATCTTTCCATGGGACTAGACCCTTATAGTGGTCTAAACATCAATAGACAAGCAGCCTATACTGCATTAAAAAATTTAGAAAATGGCGGCTTTATCACAAAAATAGAAAAAGCAAAATATGTTATTTCCGATCCGTTATTGGCTTTGTATCTCAACCGTTAATTCAATAGAGCGTAAACGACTGCTTACAACTCACCCTACCTTAGCCGCCAACACCACATCCGCTTCCAACACTAATTTTTGGTTGACAGGGACACTATCATTGCTAACATCTACTTTATTACGCATTAACATAGCAGGCTGAGGTCCCGGGTTAAAGCTAGAAATTAAATCAAAATCGATGCTGTTGACGAAAAATGCTTGTTTGTACGTTTTGTTTAAGCTGCGTATCTCTTCTGAAATGGCGGCATACACACTTTGTCTTAAATTGTCTTTTGCTTTTTGGATGTCTGCATCGCTAGGGCCGTATTGAATATCGACTATGCTGTACTTTATCCCTGGCGAACTTAATTTATCGGCTTTTACACGTAATCCGGCCAAGGCTGAATTAGCGATACGCGCTTCCGCTTGTGCCGATACCTGTTCTAAACCCGAACTGTCTTGGTTACGATTAAATTGCGTCACATGCCAAGAGACATTTTTAGCGAGTGCGCTTAAGCTTTTATTCATTCTATCTTGAAAACGATCCAAGGCGTCATTCGTTAAATTAGCATTGACAGCCACTATAACGCGCGCCGAATCGCTCACCACCCATTGTTCTTTCTGCACCACATAGTGAATGCGATTTAAGCTAGGATAGGGTGAGGCCAATTGCACTACTTGTGGCGTATTCGGTTTGTCGCTAGCACGGACTATAGTAACCAGCAACAAACTCACAACAACAATGATTGCAAAAACCCATTTTTTATTCATTTTTTATATCTCCCGTAAATCTCAGCGTTATTTAAGAAGGGCGGCTCGCGAGCCGCCCCTACAAACGAACCGCCCCTACACCTACTCTACATATTCAAACAAAGTCACTACCTTTTGCACTCCGGACGATTTGCTGGCAATTTCTGCTGCCGTTTTGCCTTGACCGCGCGTTACCTGCCCTAGCATAAATACCGTACTATTTTCAGTAACAATTTTGAGTTGTGATGAATTCAAGCTTTTAGTGGCCAGCAATTGGGTTTTAATTTTACTGGTGGTTAAACTATCGCTAGATTGTGTTAAGGCCGAGATAGGTGTGCCTATAGTGATTTCATTGTACAACCGCTTTACTCCAGGCACTGTTTGCACCAATTGCCCCGCGCGCGTACGCATCTCTTCCGTTGGCGCCTGTCCTGCTAATAACACCACCCCATTGAAAGAAGACACAATAATGCGCGTCTTTTTATCCAACTCTTTGTCTGCAAAGATTTTGTGCTCCGCATCGTAGGAAATTTTATTGTCTGAACTTAAAGTTTTGGGACTACGGCCTTCATAGATCACGACCCCGGCTACAGTGACCCCAGCCACTATTGCAACCACACAACCATCTAATAAAGCAACCATCAGCAATAAAAGGCCTAAGTATTTTTTCATGCTATTCTCCTTGTGGAAACAAACTAAAGTCGATTAAATCACACAAACAATGTAACACTAAAATATGTGTTTCTTGTATACGCGCGGTAACTTGTGCCGGAATCCTAATCTCTAGATCGCTGGCGGCTAATATGGGCGCCAAGGCACCTCCATCGCGTCCCGTTAAAGCAAGCACCGTCATTTTTTTCATATGCGCTGCTTCTATGGCCAAATTAACATTGGGCGATTGCCCACTGGTAGAAATGGCTAATAATACATCGCCCGCTTGCCCCAACGCTTCTACTTGCTTAGAAAAAATTTCTTTATAGGAGTAATCGTTGGCAATAGAAGTGATGCACGATACATCGGTCGTTAAAGCGATAGCGGGCAACCCCGGCCGTTCTACTTCAAAACGATTCACCAACTCGGCAGCAAAATGTTGCGCATCGGCAGCAGAGCCGCCATTACCACAAGCCAATATTTTTTTGCCCGCTAACAATGCAGCTACCAGCAATTCACTGGCGGCGACAATGCATTCCGATAACATATCCGCCGTTGCAATTTTGGTTTGTATGCTTTGTGCAAAATGATTTTGCACTCTTTCTAACGCAGCCATGTTAAGTCACCCTCATTTTATGTATAATAATTACCATCAAAAGCATTTCTTTCCCAGACAATCTCTACCCGCTGCTGTAGATCCATACTAATGCCTATCACATCAAAGCGACACGGGTGATCCCATAACTTTTTACTATATAAATAATATTCAGCACTGCGCAAAATTTTTCTTTGTTTAGCACCGTTAACCGTTTCAACGCTGCTGCCATGGCTTTTTTGCTTACGATAACGCACTTCAGCAAACACTAAATCCTCTTTATCACGTAAGATTAAATCGATCTCACCATTATGACAATAAAAATTACGCTCTATTAGTTCTAAACCCTGCTGCTGCAAATAATGCAAAGCCCATGTCTCAGCGTGTTGCCCTATTGTTTGTGCTGCTGTTTTACTCATATTAATATTGCTTGACCATTTCTAAATTGCGCCCATACTCCCTGGCGATACACTTGTTGATTAGACCTTAGATACAATACCCCGGTAGCACCCGAATACCCATTTGCCAATTGATTAAAATTGGTTGCCATATTATAAGCATCGTAGCCAAAAGCATATAAGCCCGTTGTAGTCGAGGTCATTGCAGCCGTATTGGCTTTAGCCACAGTGACTTCTGAAGAATTGCTTACATACCAAGGTAAGGTACAAAATTGTATGCCATTCAGATCTTGATTTTTGAAAGGGTCACGCACTCCATTGTAAATTAAGGCTGTCGCATAGACCGGAATGTTGTTGGCGTAATAGAAATTCAACAGAGGTTTAATGGCTCTAGCCTTATCCGGCGTTGCCACTAGGAAGATAAGGTCTATATCCTGTCTACGATCGGGCGCACTTTTATCGCTCTTTTGCGCATTCGGTGATTTCGCTTGCAATGCATTTCTAATCGCGCTGTCTAATGGCGTACTGTTAGTATAGGCCACTGATTCGCGCACCGCTCCACCCAAGCGAGCAAATTGTGTAACAAAACTATTGGCCACTCCTTGCCCCCAGCTATCGGCTGGCGCGATGACTAAAGCCCGAGTATAACCTTGCGTATAAGCGCGTAGTGCTGCTTGTTCCGCCTCGTCATTGGGTGATAATGCAAATTGATAGAAATTGCGCTTAGTCCCTTGTGTAGGAATATTATTGAGTACCACAGTAGGTACGCTGGTTCCAGCGTCAGCCAAGCGACTAACCTCGGACTTCGTTAATGGGCCTACAACCATAGTAGCCCCTTCAGCAACAGCTCTGCTATAAACAGTGGCAATATCAGCACCGCTAGTGTCGTATAATTTTACGCTGTGGCCCGAAGGATGGCTATAATAAGCCGCCATAAAACCATCGCGCACAGCTTTTCCAGAACTGGCCGCAGAGCCTGTGGTAGGCAGTAATAAAGCGATACGCGAGGAATCCACATTCGCCGTTGTTGTAGCACGCCCCGGTGCAGCGGCAGCACCGCTGCCGGGCGTAGTAAAGAGAATATTGGCGGGATGATTTGGGTATTGTTGCAGCCATTGTTGGTAATTATCTTGGAAAGTTTGATCACTCTTGCTGGTATCTTTGTTTATTTGCGCAATAACGATCCAACCCTGTACTTCACTGCTATTGCTTTGGCCAGCGATACGCTGCAGCGTCTCATCGGGCAAAGCCTCTAAACACAATAAAGTAGACTTTCGCACGGCCATCACTTGATCGCTAGGCAATAAGGTACTCAAATGGATTAAGTCCCGACAATAGGCTTCATTTTGTCCTAACCCCTGATGAGCAAGGCTTGCCAACTGATAGTAAGAACGCGCTAATTCTGGCGGCAATTTCGCGGGCTGGTTAATTATAGCTAAATTATTGAGCACTTCTAGCTTATTGCCTTCATTAGCCGCTATTTTAGCCTCCAAAATGGCTTTTTCTGCTTGTTGCCTAGGTGGAAGGGCAATGCCGTCGGTCAGGGCCAGATAGCTCTTGGCCTCTTCCGTTTGCCCATCGCTCAAGGCACGACCCGCGGCCTGGATGCGATAATAAGCGATTTCGCTAGGGTTTCGTGCCGTGCTTGCTTTTTGCAAGTAATCTGCAACCGATTGCGTGTAGTAGACGGTAGGTATCCCTGGTTCAGATTCAGGAGCAAATAAACTACAACCGAATAAAACCAAAAAAACGATAAAAACAGGTAATTTCTTAAACACTATTGCGCTCCGCAGAAACAATTCCATTGCAATTAACCACTGCGGCACATTATGACATATTTATTGTCATAATACAAAAAATAAACTGCAAAAACATATCTTTTTTTTATGCTTTTAGTCGCTTTCCCTCTGGCTATCCTATGGTATTTGGCTTCTTTGCGTGTTAGACTATTCGACCTATACAGTTGGGGGCTACCCCACTTTATGGAGAGCTTCTAGTGGCCACGGATTAGGTGACTCATTCTGCCTTTTCGCGACACTAAGCATTTGTTTTGTTGGGATAATAATAAAGGAGAATGTCATGTCAAAAGGGCAATCGTTACAAGACCCTTTCTTAAATGCATTACGTAAAGAAAGAGTACCTGTGTCTATCTATTTAGTGAATGGGATCAAATTACAAGGACAAGTTGAAGCTTTTGATCAATTTGTCGTGTTGTTAAAAAATTCTATTAGTCAATTGGTCTATAAGCACGCTATTTCAACCATCGTACCCGCACGTCCGGTGAATTTAAATGTGACGGCCGCTGAAACGGCTACAGCTACTCAAGAAGGGGATGAATAGCGTAGGAGCAACCCCCTGTGGCCTGCCTTTGTTAGGGCAGGCACGGGGCCTGCCCCTACGGGAAGGGCTGAAAACACACCGCCCTTTCAAAATATAAAGCGAATCTCGAGGTAACATCTTTTTTGAAAATTGAATCCAAGCTAGAAAACAAGGCCCTATTAATTCATGTCAATTTTAATGCGCCCGAAAAAATTGAAGATTTAGAAGAATTTAAACTACTGGTGCATTCTAGCGGCTTAATTCCACATCATATTATACAAACCACGCGCCAAACTCCTACTGCTAAATATTTTATAGGGTCCGGCAAACTGAGTGAAATCAAAGAACTGCTGAATCACGACCCCGTTTCTGTAGCCTTAGTCAATCACAATCTATCACCAGCGCAAAGCAGAAACTTAGAAGAAGCCTTAGGCTGTAGAGTCATCGATCGCACTGAATTAATTTTAGATATCTTCGCCCAAAGAGCGCGAACTTCTGAAGGTATGTTACAAGTCGAGTTAGCACAATTAAAACATTTATCCACCCGCCTGGTGCGCGGCTGGACACACTTAGAACGACAAAAAGGCGGCATAGGCTTGCGCGGCCCTGGAGAAGCGCAATTAGAAACGGATCGACGCTTAATAAAAAAACGTATTTCCACTATAAACAGCCGCCTAGATAAAGTTGCCGAACAACGCAACCAAAATAGACGCGCACGTCAAAAACAGAGCACGCCTTCTGTGGCTTTGATTGGTTATACCAATGCAGGAAAATCCACGTTATTTAATCGCTTAACCCGCAGCGAAGTTTATGTTGCCGATCAACTCTTTGCCACCTTAGATCCCACCTCTAGACGGTGTTATATCCCCAACCTAGGCAATATTATCTTGATCGACACCGTGGGTTTCATTCGTCATTTACCACCCACTTTGATCAAAGCATTCAAAGCAACCTTAGAAGAAACCATACAAGCCGATTTATTATTGCATGTAGTCGACAAGCATGACCCTAAACGCCATGAACACAAAGAAGCCGTGCTGAGTATTATTCAAGAACTGGGTGCAGAAGAGTTGCCGATCCTGGAAGTGTATAATAAATTGGACTTAGTGCCCGATGCGGTGGCTGAAACATACTATGATGAAAATGCTAAACCCATTAGAGTACAGCTATCCAGCCGCAGCGGTGCAGGTATTCCTCTATTGTATACAGCCCTCAAAGATCTCCTAATTACTCCTGATTTTCGCACTTAATCTTTCTCACTGAACTCGTTCAATCCCTGTTTTTCGTAGGGGCGGCCCCCTGTGGCCGCCCTTTTTGGGCAGGCACGGGGGCCTGCCCCTACGATAATAGATCATGCGTATTTTGAAATGTAATGCAAGGTATTAAGTCAAATCTCCTAGGCAATACTGCAGAATAGCCAGCGCCGAAATTGCCGCTGTTTCTGTGCGTAAGATGCGCTTACCCAAGGCAATAGCTTTAAGCCCTCTTGCATTCGCTTCTTTTTCTTCGCTTTCACTAAACCCCCCTTCACAGCCCACAAATAGTGCTACTGACTTTAATGGCGTAGCCCATAATTTTTCGGGACACACATCCGCTCGTGGCGATAAAAAAAGACGTTGTTCCGCCTCTATAGTGTGCATCGCTTCTTTAAAAGAGATAATGGAATTCAAGCGCGTTATAATAGACCGTCCCGACTGTTGACTGGCGCTAATAATAATTTTCTGCCAGTGTTCTTCTTTATTCTTAAATTCTGTTAGACTCTGCTTAATATTAGAAAAATCACTGACTATAGGCGTTATTTGTGTCACGCCCAATTCAACCGCTTTTTGCACAGTTAAATCCATGCGATCTTTTCTAGAGATAGCTTGCACCAGATGTAAGTCTAAGAAAGATTCATTGTGCACGCTATAACTTTGCTGCAGTGTGACTACAACGGCTTTTTTACTCGTTTGGCACAAAACCCCTTTAAACTCATCGCCATTGCCATTAAAAACACTAACGTCGCAGCCTATTTTTAGGCGCAACACATGCATTATATGGTGAGCAGCCGCCTCATCCAAAGTACAGTCCCCTAAGGCTAGCGGCTTATTTTGATAAAAGCGTGGAATGGACATAACCTTTGATCCTAGTTCTACAATGCGCTATGATAGCAACTATTATGGAATCATCTCAAGTCACAACCTGGCCACCCCTGTATACGGTGCAAAAAAGCGCTCGTGCCAAACAGGTGCGGCTTAGCATACACCCACAAAAGGGTTTAACCATCCATTTACCGCAGCATACACGACGGCCCGTGGATATCGACGCCTTATTAATAGAGAAAAAAGCCTGGATTTTAAGACACAGCGCCTTGTTAGAGCAGGCCTCTAAAAAAGATAAGTCTAGCTTACCGGTATCATTGCTACTATCCGCCATCGATGAAACGTGGACAATTGACCATATGCAAAATTGCGCCAAACCAACGCTGTTTGCCGCTGCGGGCTATAGGTTAGTCCTTATGGATAAAGATCTCAATATTGAACGTGCCATTCGTTTACTGCACCTATGGTTAAAGAAAAAGGCGCAACTGCATCTTATTCCCTGGCTCACGGAGTTAAGCTTACGCCATCAGTTGCCTTTTAATAACGCCGGCATACGCAATCAAAAAACACAATGGGGTAGTTGCTCTACAACCAAAAATATTCAGTTAAATTATAAAATACTCTTTTTACCCAAAACATTGGCAGAACATATCTTACTGCACGAATTAAGCCATCTTAAACACTTAAATCATAGCCGCGCATTTTGGCGGTTGCTGTCTGAGCTAGACCCACTTTGTCATGAGCATAATAAGGCTTTAAAAACTATAGAAGCGGAATTGCCTGCGTGGTTATATTGAATTGATCAAAAAGGGCGGGCACGGGGGCCCGCCCCTACGATAATATTACTTATACACTTGTTGCCAATAACAAAACTGCTAAGCCAATCATTCCCCAAGCGGCCTGATTGGCATCAAATAAATCTACGCCATTTAATAGTGCTAAAGCCACACCCCCTGCGATTAAGAATCCTATTCCTAAACCGCGACGTAACGCAAATTTTTTCTGACGAGAAAGATCGTTTTCTCTTTCTTCTTGATTGTATTTCTTTTCATCCTGGATTAACTGCAAGGTTTTTTGTAAAGTACCCGGCAACTCCGGTAGAATTTTCCCCCACAGCGGTAAAGCTTGCTTTAAACGCCGTAGATTGGCTCTTACTCCCACTTGCTGGCGCATCCATTTTTCCAGAAAAGGATGCGCGGTTGTCCACAGATCCAAGTCTGGATACAACTGACGCCCTAAGCCTTCAATGTGAAATAGTGTTTTTTGTAGCAATAATAACTGCGGTTGAATTTCCATATGAAATTTTCGACCGACCTGAAACAAGCGCAACAATAGCTTGCCAAAAGAAATATCTTTTAAGGGACGTTCAAAGATAGGCTCGCACACGCCCCGTACTGCGGCTTCAAAATCCTCTACCCTCGTTTCTGCAGGCACCCAGCCCGACTCTAAATGCAACAAAGCCACTTGACGATAATCCCGATTAAAAAACGCTAACAGATTGCTCGCCAGATAGTGTTGATCGGTAGGACTCAATGCACCCATGATACCAAAATCAACGGCCATATAGATGGGTTGTTTGCAATTATGCACATCTACAAAAATATTGCCCGGGTGCATGTCGGCATGAAAAAAACAATCGCGAAAAACTTGGGTGAAAAATATTTCAACGCCTCTTTCCGCTAAAACCTTCATGTCCACACCCAGCGCTCTTAACTCATCGATATTGCCTATAGGAACACCGTGTATATGTTCCATAACGATAACGCTAGAAGTTACATAAGGCCAATACATTTCCGGCACATGCAATAAAGTGGATCCTTTAAAATTACGCTTTAATGCCGAGGCATTAGAGGCTTCCAGGCTTAAATCTAATTCTGCTAAGGTGGTCTTTTCAAATTCATTGACTAGATCGATTACATGCAAATGCTGCGCCATAACGGAATAGCGTTCTGCAATACGTGCAAAGCGGTATAATAGACCCATATCGCGTTTGATGATTTTTTCCACATTAGGCCGCAACACTTTTACGATCACATCCTCCCCACTGCACAAGCGCGCCATATGCACTTGGGCAATAGATGCCGAGGCCAAAGCCGTTTCGTCAAAGAATTCAAAAATGGTTTCGAAAGGCTCTTTATACGCTTTAGCAACCGCGGCTTTGGCATTCGCGAATGGCGGCACTTTATCTTGCAGCAAGGCTAATTCATCGGCAATATCTTCTGGCAATAAATCGCGACGCGTCGACAAAGTTTGGCCAAACTTTACAAAAATAGGTCCTAACTCAATTAACGCCAAACGTAAGCGCTCGCCTCTAGCGATGTGTCTATTGCGGCACCAATACCAGGGGTTTAAATACGCTAAAAAGCGTATAGGGGATAAAACCTTTAGATCTAGAACAATTTCATCTAAGCCATGTTTAGCCAATACATATTGAATGTGTATAAAGCGAGTGAATTGTGTGATTGAATTATTCATGATCGTCCTGTAAATATTGCGCTAGACGTAGGCTTAGACGATCTAAATCGTGTTTAAGCTCGTCCACTTCATCCATAAAATCGTTCATCTCTGCCGCCGATGGAAAATAACGCAGCTCTTCTTGCACATATTCTGTTAGACTCACTTTAAAACTATGGGCGCCACGATTAAACCATTTTTTAAAGCCATCTACACACTGCCCCACTTTATGCGCTACTACATCGCCCGTATAATGAGACAAAACTTCTTCCCAGTCTATATCTAAGTCATGTAGCACATGATATGCGTTTTCAGAAAAGGTTTGATCCCCTGTGATATTCAGCTTTGACATATTCGACAAAGAGGATGATTTAAATAATTTCAAAAAGGTAAACAGGTCGCCACTAATAACCGCATCGGCCGCTATTTTATCGGCGCTTATAATTTCAATATTGCTTTTAGTAAATAAAAATCCATAATGAAAGGGTGTTTTCTGAATATTAATTTCTAGAATTTTTCCGCGCAATGGCTTTAACTTTTGTTCTATCTCTTTATCTAAAGAAATGTAGCGATTGATCATCGCTTGTAATGTCGCTTGAAAAAAATAAACCATTGCGGTTTCCTTTTAATATTTAAAACAACGGTGCAAGGCCACAATGCCCATGCTCAGATTATGATACTCGCATTCATCAAACCCTGCAGCCAATACCATTTGTTTCAACGCTTCTTGCGTAGGGTGTTTGCGTATAGATTCTGCTAAATATTGGTAGCTATCTTTGTCTTTGGCAACCGTCTGCCCTAGTTTAGGTAGAATTTTAAAAGAATACGCATCATAGAGTTTTTTGACCGCAGCCAGTGTAGGCGTGGAAAATTCTAAAATAAAAGCTTTTCCCCCTGGCCGCAATACGCGCCACATCTCTTGTAATGCGCGTTGTTTATCCGTCACATTGCGCAAGCCAAAACCAATAGTTAGCAAATCAAAGCTACAGTCCGCAAAAGGTAAGGCTTCTGCATTTAAGGCGGTTACTTTAATCTTTTGGCTTAAACCCCCGTCGATGATTTTATCCCGCCCTACTTCTAGCATGGCTAGATTAATATCGCCTAGTATAACGCAACCTTGTGGTCCCATTTTTGCAGCAAAACGCTGTGCTAAATCCCCTGTACCCCCCGCGAGATCCAGAATATGCCAGTCCGGTCTGACTTGTGCTAATAAAACGGTTAAAAACTTCCACGCACGGTGGATGCCTAAGGACATTAAGTCGTTCATTAAATCGTAATTAGGGGCGACGCTGTGAAATACTTCACGGACCAACCGTGTTTTTTCTTCTGGGCTGACTTTTTTATAGCCAAAATCGGCGTCTTTGTCTACTGACATGGGGTTTCCTCTTAATAGAAGACATATTATATACCTAATCTACCTCAAGCCGCGAATTATCCGAGCCGCGACCGTGAGGGAGCGGGAGCGGGAAAAAAGAACTGTTGTTTGCACCCCCCGCGCCCTTTTGGTCGCGGCTCGGGGTATTCATTTAAATCTTTACGCCATAATCAATTCTCGCGCGGCCCTACACGTCTCATGCATCACATGAACGTTGTGTATGCAGGCCAAGGCGTTATACGCAATGGCTTTTTGCTTGAATAAATGATGTAAATAGCCGCGTGTATATTGCTGACACGTGCTACAAGTACAATTTTCTAAAATGGGCGTATCATCGCAGGCGTAAATACTCTTTCCTATAGATAAACGATGATTCTTAAACTCACTGGCAAACTTCAGCCATTGCCCCTCTTTGACTACATGGCCATGATAAAGACTACCGTGACGTGCGTTGCGCGTAGGCGCTACACAATCAAAAATATCTATACCCGCGGCGATGACATCCAATAGATCTTGCGGCGACAACCCCACTCCCATGGTATAACGCACTTTGTCGTCAGTTAAATAATCACGGATCCAATCTATGGTTTCTATGGTTTGCGGCATGTTATAACCAATGGACTCACCGCCTATGGCGATGCCATCTAAATCTAATGAAGCTACAAAACGCGCGCTCTCCTCGCGTAAATGCTTAAAACAACTACCCTGAATAATGCCAAATAAAGCTTGAGTTTTCCCATAAGCCGATAAAGGGTGTTGCTCGTGTATCTCTTTAGACAAGCTTAACCAACGATGCGTGCGCTCCATGATTTGCCGCACTAAAACTTCATCGTCTACATCCGGCGTGCATTGATCAAAGGCCATAATAATATCGGCACCAATGATTTTTTGCGCCTCTATAGAAGTTTTAGGGGTTAAATGCAAACGCTGGCCCGTATGTGGATGAGAAAAATGTGCGCCTTCCTCGTCGATTTTACACAATTTTTTATTTTGCGATAGACTGAAAACTTGATAACCACCGCTGTCCGTAAGCATAGGGCCAAACCACTGCATCATCTGATGCATGCCGCCTAAAGCTTCTACGGCTTTCATGCCGGGTTGCGACAACATATGATAGGTATTGCCGCCTAGAATAATTTGACTACCCGTGGTATGTAAGTCTTGCGGCGTCATACAATTCACCACAGCGTAAGTGCCTACAGGCATAAAGGCGGGTGTCTTAAATTCACCATGCGCGGTTTTTACTTGCACTACACGCGCATGGTTGTGCGCGTATTGTTTTATTTTCTGGGAATGATACCCCAAAACTAAGGCCCACCCACACCCGCTAAGGGGCCGCGTTGGATGTTGGTACCGCCGGAGGAATACTGAACTGTAGTAAGAGGTTTACGATCCTCTGTTAACCAGGTATTGATTTGTTGTAAATCCACCGGCGATAGAATTCCTGCCGCTTGCTTTAAGGCAATAGACGAATTGATATAAGTGTATAGATCGGTAGAATAGGTGCTCCAGGCGTTATACAAAGTCTGTTGCGCATTTAACACGTCCAACATCGTTTTACCCCCTACTTGGTAGGCAGCAACGATGCTATCCAAAGCGAGCGCACTGGCTTTGATCGTTTGCTTGTCGGCTTCTACTTGACTAATGAAAGACAAGGTGTCGTTAAAACTTTGTCGGGCACTATTCATCGTCGACAGATAGGCGTTATTCCTGTTTTGCAAGGCAGCCTCATACAGGTAGCTCGCTTGTTTAGCCGTTGCCGACACAAAGCCTACACCATTCTCAAAAATAGGCACCGTTAATTGCAAGCCTACATAAGCATCCCTATTATTCACCTTTCCGGCTGGCGAGTCGCCAGTATTGTTGCCAGTATAGGTTGTCACGCCGTTGAGTACAGGCAGATGTGCCGCCTGATCGGATTGGGCCGTTTTACGCGCCGCTTCCGCGGTTTGTCTAGCGGCAATTAAGCTCCAATTTTGTTGGTCGGCTATTTGTACCCATTTGCTTACATCCGCTGGCTGCGGCCGTATCAGCGGCGCCGTATTATCGCGCAAACTCGCCAATTTATCGTAATAAATACCGGTAACGGCACGCAAACTTTCTTTGGCATTGATAACATCATTTTCTGCCGCAAGCTCCGCTGCTACTTGAGTAGCGTATTGGGCGTGGGCTTGTTCCACATCGGTAATGGCAATTAGGCCAACTTCAAATTTTTGTTGGGCCTGAGTATAGGCTTCGTAGTTGGCTTGTTTCTCGGCATGCACATAAACCAAATTATCCTCGGCATTTAACTCAGTAAAATAAGCTTCTGTAGTGGTGACGATCAAGCTTTGCAAGGCCGCATTAAAAGTAGAGCTGGCGGCACTGGCTGTATATTTCGCACTGCTATATCCCAGCAAGGCGACTATATCGAAGATAGGCTGGCTAGCGGAAAGTTGATAGTATTGTTGGTTATAACGATAAGTTCCTTGATTACCCTGCAAAGAGAAGCTATTACCATTAGGTAAGGTAACGGGTTGATCAGAAACACCTTGATTATTATAATTATTAAAACCATCGGTTGCTGTAGCCGTAGCTTGCGGCAATAAACCGGCGCGGGCGATAGGCACACCCTGCATTTGCGCTTGTGCGTTTGCTTTGGCCGCTAAAAAAGTAGGGTTGCCTATAAACGCATCTTGATAGACCTGCATCAGATCCGCTGTTTGTGCTAAAGCCAAGGAGCTTACACTCAATAAGCTGACGCTTATACCAATGCCTATTATTTTTTTCATATAGCCCCCACAAGCCATTCTTTTCTAAAAAACAAATTCATCTTTTACAGCAACATCTTCTAAGGGTGGTATCACCGTTTCAAATAATCTTTGCTGCTGCCATTCTGTATCCCCTACACGTGTCATCAATATGGCCGTCTGGCAAGGAGCCGATCCCACCACTGCAAACAGGCGCCCGCCCAATTTCAATTGGGTTAAGAAATGCCACTCTAAAACCGCTAATGATCCGGTTAGGACAATCACATCATAAGGCTCATGCTCGGGCCAACCACACGCCGCATTACCCGTTTCTAAGCTTACATTATCTATATTATATTGGGCTAATTTATTTGCCGTATTGTAGCTAAATTCGCTGTATTTATCCACGCTATAAACATAATGGCAGAGCTTGGCTAATAAGGCGGTTAAATAACCACTGCCCGTACCCACTTCCAAAACGGTATCTTTCTTAGACAAATTTAAGTTCTGCAGTATTTGTCCTTCCAACATCGGCGACAACATCGTTTGCCTATGCCCTATAGGCAGCTCGGTATCGCTGTAAGCCAGCGCCTGATACTGCAGTGGCACGAAAGCAGCTCTAGGAATATCCGCAAATAAAGTCAATATGGCCTCGGACTCCACCCCATTGGGACGGATCTGTTGGCGGATCATATTGGCTTTTGCTAGAGATTCGTTTGTTTTTTGAACTAATCCACTCATTTAAGGCCCTTTTATACTATAGGCCTAAGAGTAAGGGGTTTGTGCAATAAGTGCAAGGGGATCATTTCGACTATGAATCGTAGGGGCAGACCCCCGTGTCTGCCCTAGGCAAGCTCTGCGCTGTTTTCAGGGCGGACACGGGGGTCCGCCCCTACACTAAGATTCGCATCCTAAAGTACAACAGGTATATACTAATCGATAAACATACACTATAGAGGAATTCCTTTCTTGCGTAACCCTTCATCCGCACCAGAATTCAGTCACAACGACGTGATCATTGAACAAGAAAAAATTGTTTATCGGGGCTTTTTTAGTATCAAAGAATATCATTTACGTCATCGCTTATTTGCCGGTGGTTGGAGCGAAGCCGTTACGCGCGAAGTCTTTGTGCGCGGCGATGCCGTGGGTGTATTATTATACGATCCTAAGCAGCAAGCCGTTGTTCTGGTAGAGCAATTTCGCCCCGGCGCCCTAAAAGATGTAAACACCCCCTGGGTAATCGAAATCGTCGCTGGCAGCATTCCCGCCGGTGAAGCACCCGCAGCGGTTGCACTAAAAGAAGTTTTCGAAGAAACTGGTTTACAGGTCACAGACGTACGGCCCATGGTCTCTTATTATGCAAGCCCGGGCGGTAATGCTGAAAAATTTCACTTGTTTTATGCTATAATCGATGCCAGTCTTGCCGGCGGTATCCATGGTTTAAAGGATGAACACGAAGACATACGCGTACGAGTCTTTAGCTTAGAGGAATGTAGGCAAGCCTTGGCTGAAGGAAGCGTTAACAATGCATTGACTTTAATAGCTTTGCAGTGGTTACAATTACATTATCAGGAATTATATTAGGAACATCGTTTTCGTAGGGGCGGCCCCCTGTGGCCGCCCTTTTGGGCAGGCACGGGGGCCTGCCCCTACGTTTCTCTTCGCATCTTCATCGGATGATAGGTATAACAAATCAAGAGCAGTGATAAATAATGGTGAATTCAACTTACAATGCAGCGTCTATAGACGTCTTAACGGGATTAGAGCCGGTGCGTTTGCGTCCCGGCATGTACACCGACACCCGCAATCCCAATCATTTGGCACACGAAGTCATAGACAATGCCGTCGATGAAGCGATGGCGCATCACGCGTCACGCATTGATGTTATTTTGTTTGCCGATGGTTCTTTACAAGTCAGCGATGATGGCCGCGGCATGCCGGTCGATATACACCCAGAAGAAAAGATTACCGGCGTAGAATTGATCATGACGCGCTTACACGCAGGCGGCAAGTTTTCCGACAAAAACTATCAATTTGCAGGCGGCTTGCACGGCGTGGGTGTTTCTGTAGTCAATGCCTTGTCCGAACGCGTCGATGTCACTATAAAGCGCGATAGCGAAGTTTATTTTATTCAATTTGCCAAAGGCGAGCGCACTAAAGCCTTAAAACGTATAGGCACGGCCCCTAAAAAAGAAACGGGAACAACGCTGCGCTTCTGGCCAGAAAAGTCTTATTTTGATTCGCCTAAATTTGTGGTTTCTAAGTTAAAACACATCTTAAAAGCAAAAGCCGTATTGTGCTCTGGTTTATATCTAAGCTTTAAAGATGAAAACAGCGGTGAATTTCTAGAATGGTGTTATGAAGATGGTTTGCGCTCTTATTTACAAGACTATTTTCAAGACGATGTATTACTGCCTCAGGGCGGTTTTATAGGCCAATTTGACGCTAAAGTAGAGCTGTGTGAGTGGGCTTTGGCCTGGGTTCCAGATACTGATAAAGAAACTTTACAGGAAAGTTATGTCAATTTAATTCCGACCATACAAGGCGGAACACACGTCAATGGCTTGCGTACGGGCTTATTGGAAGCGGTACGTGAGTTTTGTGAGTTTCGTAATTTATTGGCACGCGGTGTCAAGCTTACCGCAGAAGATGTCTGGGAAAATTGCCATTATATTTTATCGGTAAAAATGCAAGACCCGCAATTTGCAGGTCAAATCAAAGAACGCTTATCTTCACGACAGTCCGCTTCTTTTGTCAGTGGTGTGGTCAAAGACGCTTTAGGTTTGTGGATGAATCAACACACCGAAGAAGCAATGCTCATTGCCGAATTGGCCATGGAGGCGGCACAAAAGCGTTTGCGCAAAGCGCAGAAGGTAGAGCGTAAAAAAATAACCAGCGGCCCTGCTCTGCCCGGAAAGTTAGCCGATTGTACTTCGCAAGATATTAAACGCACCGAATTATTTTTAGTAGAAGGTGATTCTGCCGGTGGTTCCGCCAAACAAGCGCGCGATAAAAATTTCCAAGCCATTATGCCGCTGCGTGGCAAGATCTTAAATACCTGGGAAGTCGATTCAAGTCAAGTGTTGGCATCGCAAGAAGTACATGACATTGCCGTTGCCATTGGCATTGATCCCGGCAATCCAGACTTGTCTGGCCTACGTTATGGCAAAGTTTGTATTTTAGCCGATGCTGATTCCGATGGTTTGCATATCGCAACCCTATTGTGTGCGCTATTTTTAAAACATTTTCCGGCCCTAGTAACGGCTGGGCACATTTATGTCGCTATGCCGCCCTTATATCGCATAGACATCGGTAAAACGGTTTATTACGCCTTAGACGATGCTGAAAAGCAAGGGGTGTTAGATCGCATCACTGCTGAAAATATCAAGGGCAAAATCAATGTGCAACGTTTCAAAGGCTTGGGCGAAATGAATCCTATACAACTGCGCGAAACCACGATGGCTACAGAAACGCGACGCTTGGTACAATTAACCATAGAAGAAAGCGATGACACGCAGCAAATCATGGATATGCTACTGGGTAAAAAGCGCGCCGCCGATCGTAAAAAGTGGTTAGAAGACAAAGGTCATTTAGCGGGAGATGCAACATAACATGTCAGATACTACTATCGATTATGAAGGCATAGAAAAAAAGCCTTTAAAAGTGTTTACCGAACAAGCCTATTTAGATTATTCCATGTATGTGATCATGGATCGCGCCTTGCCGCATGTCAGCGATGGTTTAAAACCGGTGCAAAGGCGCATCGTTTATGCCATGTCGGAATTAGGCTTAAAAGCGACGGCAAAATATAAAAAGTCGGCGCGTACCGTTGGTGACGTCTTGGGTAAGTTTCACCCGCACGGCGATAGTGCTTGTTACGAAGCCATGGTGTTGATGGCGCAACCCTTTTCGTATCGTTATCCCTTGGTTGATGGTCAAGGCAACTGGGGTTCGCAAGATGATCCAAAATCATTTGCCGCCATGCGTTATACCGAATCCAGATTATCACCCTATGCCAATGCATTGTTAGAAGAGTTGAGCCAGGCTACCGTAGATTGGAGTCCTAATTTTGACGGCACCTTAGACGAACCCCGCTTTCTACCAGCGCGTTTGCCTAATATATTGTTAAACGGCGGCATGGGCATTGCCGTCGGTATGGCCACCGATATTGCCTCGCACAATTTAAATGAAGTGGTTGATGCTTGCATACATCTGCTCGATAATCCTAAGGCCAGCGTCGGCGATTTATGCAAATTTGTGAAAGCTCCGGATTATCCTACCGAAGCCGAGATCATTACACCGCAAGAAGATATCTTAGCTTTGTATAAGAGCGGGAATGGCTCTGTTAAAATGCGCGCCGTATACACCGTAGAGCAGGGCGATATCGTCATCACGGCTCTACCACATCAAGTCTCTGGCGCTAAAGTGTTGGAACAGATTGCCGATCAAATGCGGCAGAAGAAATTACCGATGATAGCTGATTTACGCGATGAGTCCGATCATGAAAATCCAGTGCGTTTAGTCATAGAGCCGCGCTCTAACCGCATAGACATAGAACCGTTGATGGATCATTTGTTTAGCACCACCGAGTTGCAGAAAAGCTATAGAATAAATTTCAATATGATCGGCATCGATGGCAAGCCGCAGGTTAAAAATTTATTAAAGATCTTAAGCGAATGGCTCACTTTTCGGAGATCTACGGTCACACGTCGCTTGCAAGATGCTTTAGACACCATCATCGCACGTTTACACATTTTAGATGGCTTACTGGTTGCGTATTTAAACATAGACGAAGTTATTGCGATTATACGTCATGAAGACGATCCTAAAGCCGAACTCATGCGTCGCTTTGGCTTAAGCGAAATACAAGCCAACGCTATTTTAGATTTAAAGTTACGGCATTTGGCAAAATTAGAAGAATTTAAAATTAAGGGCGAACAAGAAGAATTGGCCGCCGAGAAAAAACGCATTGAAGCCATTTTGGCCTCGCCTAAAAAGCTCGATGCCTTAATTAAAGAAGAGTTATTGGCCGATAAAGAAAAATATGGCGATAAACGCCGTTCGCCTTTGGTTTTACGTCAGGAAGCAGTGGCCTTAAAGCAAGAAGAATTGATTGCCAGTGAACCGGTTACCATCATTTTGTCTGAAAAGGGTTGGTGTAGACAAGCCAAGGGACATGAGTTCGACGTGGCTGGTTTAAGCTACAAATCCGGCGATGCTTTTAAAGCCAGCGTTTTAGGCCGTAGCACTGAAAATGTTTTATTCCTAGATTCTACAGGCCGCTCTTATGCCTTAGCCGCACATACTTTGCCCTCGGCACGCGGTCAGGGCGAACCTTTAAGTGGTAAATTGAATCCCCCTAGCGGCGCTCAATTTGTAGGCTTGTTAATGGGTAACAGCGATGCGCATTGCTTGGTTGCCTCTAGTGCCGGCTATGGTTTTGTCACTACCCTATCCGAATTGCACACTAAAAATCGCGCCGGTAAGGCTTTATTAAAAGTGCCCGAGCATGGCGAGGCCTTAACACCGCAACTGATTCAAGACATAAAAAAAGATCAGATCATCGTTGTCACCCTGGAAGGCTATTTACTAATGTTTCCGGTGAATACTCTACCGCAATTGCCTAAAGGCAAGGGCAATAAGATGATCAACATTCCTAAGAGTCGCTTTATCAAAGGCGAAGAAAAAGTCATAGACATTGCCGTATTGAGCAGCAAAGACAGTCTGAAAATTTATTCTGGTAAACGCAATATTGTGCTCAAAAAGGATGATTTAAAGCATTACTTAAGCGAGAGAGCTCGCCGCGGCAGTAAATTGCCACGCGGCTTTCAAAAGGTGGATAAAATAGAAGTTGTAGCTGGGTAAATCACTCAATATACAACCTTGCCAGCAACGCAATATTATCTACAATAATCTCCGCGTTAAAAATAAGCGCATCAAAATAGACAATGGGCTGTAGCACCATCATTTCTTTGTTATCCGCGCGTAAATGTTGTATCGATTCTAAAGAGGGTAACTTAAATGATTTAGTCTTTTCCGGAGTACTTTTGGCCATGGCATCCAAAGCGGTCAACACTTCCTCATGGAATGTTTTTAATAGCACATTCATCTTATCAGACAGTGTGGCACACCGCAGTTTGTCTTGCGCCAAATGCATAAAATTAATCGCGCGCAATATTTGCCGTTCACAAAACAAAGATTGTGTAAAGTGATCTGCATTAAAAGCCGTGCCCAATGGTTCACGCCCCGAGTCTTTAGCCAATTGTCGTTGTTTTAGCAACAACTTGACTATCTCTTCATCTAAATCGTGATGCTCCATTGTTTGCACTTCGGCTAAGCCCATAACTAGGGTTTGATTGTAAAAATCTCTCAATTTTTTTAAAGTTTCTGTTTGATTTTTACGTAGCTTTTTTTTAGCATGAATGGGAAAAATAAATTGCGACACCAGCGTGGCAATAACAATACCGATGCTGATTTCTAAAAATCGTGCGGTAGCGTAATTTAAAGAAGACTCTTTTTGCCCCAATAAAATAAGGGCTAAAGTCACACAGCCCATGGTGCCTAAGTAACTTAAAGCTTCTTTACTGGAAGTGGCAATATAACTAAAAATAAAACTGGCGATGACTAATGCTAGGAATACGCTGAGTACAGAAGAATGAAAAATTTCTATCACAACAAGCGCAATACAGCAGCCACAAAGTGTTCCTAGGAAGCGCAGATATCCTTTTTGCAATGCGCCGCCTACATAAATTTGCGCACACATGACCACCAAAATGGTGATAATGATCCATTGTGCATAAGCGAAACTGACAATGCGGGTTAAAGAAAAACCGATAGCAACGGCTATAGCTGTTTTAACGCTGTGTATAAGGCGTTCACTGTTCATAAGGTATTATCTGCTTTTCAAAATAAGGGCAGACACGGGGGTCTGCCCCTACGATATATCTTAAAAAGGGCAGGCACAGGAGCCTGCCTTTACGATACATTCCTATTTATTAGGACGCAGCATAATCTCTACGCGACGATTGGCACTGCGGCCTTCGACGGTAGCATTGCTAGCGATTGGATTACGCATGCCGAAACCTTGACTAAACAAGCGATTGCCCGAAACGCCTTGTGCAGCTAAGTAGTTGGACACGCTGCTTGCACGTCTTTCAGATAGGCTTTGGTTGTAGGAATCACCACCGGTGTTATCGGTAAAGCCGCTGACAACCACATTGGTCTTGTTGTATTCCTTCAATACCTTAGCCACTGAATTCAAGGCAGGATAGAATCCTGAATTAATATCAGAGCTGTTGGTAGCAAAGGTCACATCAGAAGACATGATTAACTTAATACCATCGGGTGTCTTTTGCACTTGCACACCGGTACCTACCAGTTCTTGGCGTAATTTAGCGTTTTCTTGGTCCATATAATAACCAATACCACCGCCTACTAAAGCGCCCGCACCAGCGCCTATACCCGCACCAATGAGTGCACCTTTACCACCATTCATTAAAGCGCCTGTACCAGCACCCACCAAAGCACCGGTACCTGCACCTATACCAGCACCTTTAGCCGTATCGCTGGCTTGTCTTTCGCCTGTATAGGGGTTCGTTGCGCAACCTGCAAGGCCTATAACCACCACTAAGGCAGTTGCAGCCGTTTTCATCATTTTATTCATTACTATTTATCTCCACTGAGTTGAAACTAACAATTCTCAGGGGGAATAATGCATGTAAATAGGGTAAATTACAAGGGGGGTGGAATAGTAATTAGCACAGCTAGGCGGTTGAGGGCACCCGCGGAACAATGTAGGGCCGGCTCGCGAGCCGCCAACAACAAATACGCGCAGGATGTTAATCTCTACGCTCCGATAATTCCGTTTGAATTCTATCGTAGATCTCCTCTCTATGCATCGATATATTCTTAGGCGCCTCAATAGAAGCTGGAAAGAATGTTCAGTTTGTGGCATTATTCTTTTGTTTCTTCCCCCACTATTTCTATACACATCAAACTGGATTTCACAATCCAAGAATGGGGGGGGTCGTATGATGAATATGAAAGAGAGTCAACATATAGAGTGGAAGGAAGTCACCGCGGAAGTCACTCCAGAAGAACGATTATTAATGGCTTTACAAGGAGAAATGCATCGAAAAGATTTGCAGCAAGCACTTAGTATAAAACATGCCGAACACTTTCGCTTGCACTATTTATTGCCAGCATTGACTGCAGGCTTAATTGAAATGACTATTCCTGATAAACCCAATAGCCGACTACAGAAATATAGGCTAACCACCAAAGGTAAAATGCGGCTTACTAACTTGCTAAGGTTTTGAGGTGCTCACAGATTGTGATCACCTACCCTTAAGGTGGTCGCAATCTGCGACCACCTCATTGTTTTACATTATTTATACGGGATAGTACGCTTTTTCTCAATGGTTGTAAAATACTCACCTACTTTCCTAAACGGGCCACTTCCCTGTTTTCTCGACTTTTAACATTATTCCGTTAATAAACTCTGATTTTTCCTCGGTATAGCTTTCACGGTCATACCTATATTTCAGGGCTAATTTCCTCTTCAATTCTTCATACTCACGAGCTGCCTCAGGATGTGCGATTAAGTAATCTCTAAACCGAATTTTTCCTTGCCAATGCTTTGAACTAGGCTCAACGATATGGACATGGTGCGTGCGCTTTTTTCCAAACGGTGGCATCCCTTTTACAAAAAATAAACGTTCTGGATCTGGATTTTCAGCCCAATATTGATAACCCAATGCCTCTAATGTAACAACAGCCATTGGTTTTATAATAGGCAGTGAGACAACCGCAATCTGAATATCAATAACGGGCTTTGCTAAGCTACCTGGAATGGCCGTGCTCCCCACATGTTGAATGTCTAAAACACAATCTTGCGGCAATGCTGCACGCAGCCTTTTGATTTCCATCGCCGCCATTTCAGGCCATTTTTCATCATAGGCAACCAGTTCAATACCATCATTTTTATAAATTTCATAGCAGCGCATTTCTCTGCCATCGTACCATGCTCTTTTGCCTCTATAATCTAATCCCGCCTTTATTAAAACCTTTTGCGAGGCGATATTCTCTAGCTTAACCGCAGCAATAAGCTTGTTAACAGATAGGTGTTGAAATCCCCAGGCAATCAGGGCTTTTACCAACTCTGTCGCATAACCTTTACCCCAGAATTTCTTACATAGGCGATAAGCAATTTCAATTTCAGGTTGTGCATCACAATAGCCTATATGAAATAATCCAGCTTGCCCAACAAAAGCGCCACTTTCTTTTTCAAACACCAGACAAAATCCTATACCCTGCTTTTCTTGATAAGCAATGGCCATATTCAGAAAATCTTGCACTTCCGCTTTGGTGTGAGGAATCCCATCGCCAATATAGTGCATCACATCCGGATCTGATCGTAATGCGGCCAAGTTATCAAGATCAGAATATTCTTGTGTTTTAAGAATTAATCTTTTCGTTGTTAAAAAAACACTCATATTTTTAATTCTCTGGATTAAGGTAGTTTGCTTGGCTGTTCTCCTATGCTGCCCAACGCGAATCAGAGTCATCGCTTACATCAATGTGTACATTCAGTTGATCTCGATCAACCAAGTCTTGCAGAGCAAGCTGAATAAACTGTTCTTTTGAATAACCTAATATTTCAGCATATTTTGCTGCTAGCTTAGGGCTAATCATTTTTCGATTGTGCTCAATGTCACACAAATGTTGTTTACTGATATCTAGCTTTTCAGCAAAGTCTATTTGTGAGATCCCATCAGCATCGCGGATCGCCCATATTAATTTACCCAGAGTTAATTTACCCGTAATTTTTTCGAGTTCACTCAATGTTTTCGCTGTCATTTTACTTTTAATAGTCATGCTTGTTTACCTCTTTAACTTCAATAAACTCAATTTCACCCGTTTTGTTTAAAATATAAATGGCTCGATACGCAATATTCAATCGTATTGAACGCTGTCCTTGCCGCTTCCCTTTCAAAGGTTCATCATGATACCCAGGGATCTTTCTGACCTCTCGCAATCCTCTGTTGCCCACATCTTGAATCCAAGAGTGTAATTTTAAAGCAATAGATAATGGGATTTTTTTTAGATCACCCATAGCCCTGGCCGAAACAATAACATTGAAAAGGTCACTCATATAACAGTACACCATATAGGCGTACTTGTCAAGCTAAGTGGCGGACTGTTTATGTTTTTGAAAGTCTCCTTCTTTCGGAACTTTTCTTGTATTCCTTTGGTTTTACTGATTATTTTTTCTAACTTGCGTGTTTTAGCAAAAATATCAATAACAAACAAGATGCTTTGCGTGGTTATAAACTTTTTCAGAGAGATAATTACATTCATTTTACCCCCCAGTTATAGACTTAAATATTCAAGCATTGGGGGATAAAAAGCTTTACGGCTTCGAGGTGGTCACACAAGTGACCACCTCATTTTTCTATATTATTGATTTGGGATCGTACGCTCTTTTTCAACAATTGTAAAATACATTTATAATATGTTTAGAGCTTCGTAGCAGAACACAACCGGAAAATCTCATCATAGAAATTACTTGCATCATCCATAACCCAGTGGCCGCAGTTATCGAATTGTATAATATCAATGGAAGCGCTCTGCAATAATTCTAACTCGGGTTGATAGGCACTTTTAGAGCCGCAAATATAGACTAATTTACAGTTCAGATTTACGTAATTTGAAGTCATTGCATAGCAAGACTTGGCCCAGGCATAAAGCACTAGTGGCGTACAAGACAGTATATGCTCTAAATATTTTTTAGGCACAGAGCCCACAATAATTAGATCAGAAAGTTTTTTAACAACAGCCTCATAAAATTGTTGTGGGTCATCATAGTGTAAGATTGGGCTGCTAAAACGTTCTTTGTGCTGTATAAGAAATCCTTCTATACTAATAAAGAGTTTAACCCTATTCCCTAATTTTTCTGTAATCTGCTCCCCTATGGGTGCTCCCATGGAATGGGCAATTAGAATAATGTCACTCTGAGGCGAGAATTCGTTGATAGCTTCAACCAAGATCTGTGCAGTATCTGCTATAGTTTCAAACGGCAGCGCTTTACTGTTACCACACCCCGGTAAATCGGGCATTCTGATTGAATAATTTGCTAAAATAGCCTCGTTATTTTCTACGCCACTAAAACTAGCCGCAGTTTCTCCAAACCCGTGTATAAACCATAGGTGCGTTTTAGGATTAGCGTCGTGAATTCGTAGAGATAAGCCTTTATAGGAAATGTTTTTCATTGTAAATAGTCTCATATTCAAATGTGCCATCATCATAAAACACCCAGAAGGTACAACCCCCAATGGGATCGATTTCTAAATTGGGTGCTACTTTAGGAAATTGAAAGCACGTAGCAGGGGATGAAATGACAGGAATAGTCGCAAAACTCGTTTGATAAGCGCCATGCACATGGCCCGTGATAATGACGGTAGGCAACTTTTTTTGTTGTGCAAGAAACTGTGTTAATGCTTCTGGATTTTGTAGCTTGTATTTATCTATAGTCTCCACTCCTACTGGCGTGGGATGATGATGCATGAGCAAGGCACAGAAAGAGTGTTCTAGAATCAAGGATTCATTGTTTGCTACTAAATACCCTGCATCACTGCCTTCTAGAACGGTATCTAACACTAAAAATTGCCAAGGCCCTAGTGTTAAAGAACTTAAAGG
>VFJT01000161.1 GCA_009885935.1 Gammaproteobacteria bacterium | reverse complement strand
TAGATGATAATAACGGTGCATCATCTCCTACATTTTCATCTTCATTCGCTTCTTGTTTCGTTATCGAGCAAGATATATTTTCACGCGGCGGCACAGTAGGAACCTGCGCTGCTATTTGTTGAGTAGACATTATTTCTTTGTCATCCTTTTTAGTAACAGGCGGTACTGCCGTAAAATCTGGTTGTTTTCGATATTTTTCCAATAAATCCTTCATGCTTCTTTCATCAGACGTTAGATCATCTTTAACCCAGAAGAAAGGAGTCTCACCATATTTGTTCTTTACCTCTGGATCTGCACCAGCCTTTAGCAATAAGGATGCTATTTCAAGACACCTCTCTTTATTTTCTATAGACTTATCTTTGTCACTTTTGAATTGCAAAACAACAGCAGATAACGGCGTATTACCTCTATGGTCCGTAATATCAGGATCAGCTTTATACGCCAACAACACTTTTATAATATCTACATTTTTCTTGTTTACAGCCATCATTAGAGCAGTGAATCCCGTCCCTTCAGAGCGCATATTCACATCTAACTTTTGATTCTCTATTCCTTCTTCGAGACTATTTATATTATTTCCAATTACGCTATTAAACAACGTCCGGTTTTGTGCCATGATACATACCTGCCTTTTTTAAAGTTATCCTATACGAAAACTAGAAATATTAGAAACCGGTGATCGTAGTTCTTGATTTTGTTCTGATAATTCACCTATTTTATTGCTTAAACCTTCCAGACTATATCCGATAGCCTGCTTTTGAAGCTCATCAAGAGTTGTTTCTATGGTTTCTTTTAATGCATCCTGGATAAATGATAAATCATCTTTCCATTGGGCAAGTCTATTTTCAATATCTTCACGAACTATGGCTTTTAAAGCGATAGTCCGTTTTATAGAGGATGCAATACGATTTCGGTGGTTATTTTTGTTAGCCGGCATTCTAAAAGTCCTTTTGTTTGAGAGAGTAAATTGACCTATTATAAGCCAATTCCTTGCCCAATGATTACCTTTAACTTTGGCTACCGACTAAGGTCACTGTACATCTGATTTGAACCATGCCCCTTTACAGATGGCAATACTTGCAAGGTTTATCTCGTCTGTACTCCAATTTAGCGTAAAAGTAACAAAAATATACTAACAAAGCGACAAGAATCCCCCAAAATGCAAATAGAACTGCCGATAAATAATTTACATCATGAAGTAGCGACGAAATAAGATCTCTAACCCATTCCCCGGTCAAAAAAATTATAATCGCAGTGATACATCCAACAAAACCTATGAGTAGCCCCGTATTGCATAGCCGCATTTTCTCATTATTGTTCTTTTCAATTTCAATTGTTCTATCTTTGCATTGAAAAATAAGACGTAGCATATGAAGAGAAAACATTCTATCATCACCAGATATAATATCCTTCTGCAACCATTCATGGGGATAACTTCCAGGAAAACTAAAATAACTATTTTTGCAGTAAGCAGCAAAAAACACACAAATACTTACCATCGCAAAAACAATGAATGTGTTAAGAGGAACGAAATAAATAAAATTATTTTTTTGTTGCAAAAAAATACTAATAAACATAAACGCTACCAATAAAAAAAGATAAAAGAAAAGTGAAGCAGACAACTTCCTATTTATTTCATGCTCTCTTTTTAAAAAGCCTTCCATGCTCTTTTCAGCTTGATTTAAAGTTTCTTTTACTGCCGACTGATTTATTTCTTTGTTTTCTAAGTTCTCTAATATTTTAGCCTTCATTGCTTCTGCTTTACTTGCACATGAACAAGAGTGCTCTTCCTTTTTAATCATCATAGGTATTCTCTCTGTAAATTACAATTACACATAAATTGAGCCATTTTTAATCTTTTTTGTACTTTAGACATATTTTTCACCTACTATTATTAAAGATATTACAACACAATAAAATACATCCATTAATTCAACCCTCAATTAATGAACCTGCTATGCTCATATACGTCGATTATAAAACCACGCTAAAACATCTTCTGCATTCTTCTCAGGCACAGTCACTGGATCAAATATTTTAACTACCTTGTCCTTTTCAACTATAAACGCCATATGTTCTAGGAAAAACTTCCCATCAATTTGAACTGTTGGTAAGCCTAGTGTATTCGATACAGAACTCCATGCAGCAGGATCACTATCGCTTAATAGGTCAAAAGGTAAAGCTAATCTTTGCACAACGTCTTTTTGATGCTCTGTATCTTCCGTACTAAGACCATACACGGTAATTCCAAGTTTTTTGAATTCCTCAAAACAATCTCTAAAAGCACAAGATTGTTGTTCTCCTTTCCCTACTTCAGGAAAAGACGTCTTAACCCCGTTTATTTGTGGATAACAATACACAACAATGGGACCAGATACACGATGGTCTACACTATCAGCGAGAGTGATTTCTTTACCGTTTGTAGCCGGTATAGGCAGTGTTGGCAGCACCATTCCAACATAAATTTCGTACATACTGTTTTCCAGATCTTGAAGCTCTGCAATTGCAAGCTGTGTGCTTTCAGAAATGAGAGAATATCCAATACCTTCATAAAGCATATCTATAGCCTTTTGTATACTATCTTGAGGGATCCCTTGCTGGTCCAGTTTTCTAATTACTACTTCTAAGCGCATAATAACCTCTTAAAATTATAGACTAAACAAAACCAGTTTATCCTAGAACTTAAATGGCGTCAATATTTTCGCTCTAATTTTAATCACATACCCCGCCAAAATGCGCTTTCTTTGGCCTTTTTTAAAGGCTATTTTTTCCTTCTTCCGGCATTTCTCAAAGACGGTAGAATGATATTTCTATCTCTTTATAGGGGTTCTGTAGCCACTTCTTTTTCCGCCACATATGAATTCATTAACGCTTCAACCTGCTGTACATATTGAGTAGTGCGGTATAAACGATCCATCATAATAGCGCCACCTAATTGTGCAACGATATTCTCAGCTAAATTTCGCGCCTTTTCAGAGGAATATGATTGTTTAAAAATATGGGTAACCGCATCCAGCCACAACGTAAAGTAGTCTTGAAATAACCCCAAAAATTCAGGTTCAGAATCTACCAGTTCATGCACTAAATTATGTACTAAACAACCGCCTTGGTATTCTGCCAAATATCGCCGTAGAGTAATAAACAGCAAATCAATCTTTTTATCACTAGACAGTCTATCATCATAAATTAAATCAAAGCAGTTTTCTTTAAAGAATTGTTGTACGTCTTTTATTGCAATACCAACCAGATCTTTTTTTTCAGAAATATGATGATAAATGCTTGCTTTACTTAAACCACAAGGCTCCGCGATATCAGCAATCGATGTATTATAATATCCTTGCATACGCATTAATTGTTGTGCTTGCTTAAATATTTTGCTCTTATTGTTTTTAGAAACATTACGTGCCGCCATATCTTTCCACTCCTTACTAAATAATTCAACTCCATGGCGTGTTAATCACCACCCTATCCTTCGTTACAGCAAACAACATATTCATTTCTATTTGCACATTCAGATATCTATTGTTATTCTTTTCACTATACACGAAACGTGCGCTTCTTCCAAATCTACGGCCATAATTGTCTCCAAATTTCAGAACAAACCAAGAATTGAAAGCAATAATCAAGAACAACCGATCATCATTAAAGATTTAAATACAAGTTATCCACAGAATCTGTGGATAACCCTTCGATTATGTCGATATTTTCAACCTAACAACAACCACACCAATAGTACCGTGGCTACAGTCCGCGCAGGGTAGTATAATTCCGCCTTTATTACAAGATCACATTCTGTTGCTCGGAATCGATTCACAAGCTGCTTCTTGCTGTTCGGATGTAAGTCTTTGTTTGGTCGCTTGATGCCAAAAACTGCATTGGTTTTTCGAATGCCCAGCGGACTTAGCAGATTTATTTGAAATTTCTAGAATAGTATTTTCAGGGTGTTCTGAAACATTTTTAGAAAGAAGCATTGTTTTTAAGGATGTTTCTAGCCTTAAAAGGCGATCTCTAACCAAGGTACTTTGCTCTAAACAATGCCTTATAAAGGTTTTGTGCGCTTCTATCTCTCTAAGAAGATTTCCATCTGTCTTGTCCCCACTGTTTAGAATAACGCCATAAGTCTTCCTTAAGGCCATTAACTTCATCTGAGCTCGGGTTTTATCGTGGGCTATTCTACCTAGACAGGCCGAAGTCTTTTTACGCTCAGCCTCTACAATGCTTTTAAATTCATCGAAAAATGGTGTCTCACTCTCATTTTTTACAAGCTCTGGATTTTGCTTAAAATAAACGTCATTTTGGGCTTTTTCTTCGGTATTTTTAAGGTGTGCCGTGTATTCAACGGATATCGGACTAAACGGCTTAATAGATTCATTCAACGTCACTGCCATGGTTTTTTCCTTTCTCCCTTAGCTGCCCAGATTCTTAGTATTCACACCGCGCCGTATCCTATTGGATTTTAGAAGCAAGAGCGGCTCATATGCCACCCTGCACTTCCAATGGCTTCCTAGCCAGGAGGTTATATCGCTAACACCGTTCCTTCAATGTGTTTGTTCGTTCATGTCCTTATGCGGTCTTTAAAGCATAGAGCAGCTTTTTATTTATGCAAGCCAGCTGTAGACCGCTGTTTTTTAAACAGCTAGTGAAAAATTGATATAAATCAACAGGCTACCTGATTCAAAACCAGAAAAGGCTTTTTTCACGCATTCTTTTAAGAAAAGTCGTACAAATTTTTAGCGTTATCCTGCCATCCCCTGGCACAAGCCCCTCAGAAAATACCAAAGCCTCCCATAGCAGTTAAAAAAACACTAGAGATTATTTTGTAAAAAATATATCCCATAATCGCATTAGCCGCCACAATGACATAAAAGCTATCAATCGCTCTAGGCTCTGCATTCAGCGGATATTGCAGTATGAGCACGTTCATGCCCACAAATATAAAAAGATAGGCGATAAGCTGCAGCCATAATGAAAAAACCAGCATCCCCATGAGCAACGATAGAGCCGCCAACAGCAAACAAAGCACGCTAGGCGATAGTAAAATTGCAAAACGGCTCATTAACACCTTAGGACACACCTTTATTTTTTCCATACGCAGCACGGCATAGCTTAAACCAAAAGCTGCTGCTAATCCTATAGCCGTTAAGACCAATGGCTTTAATAGCCCGTGCGTAAAAGAAGCCTGAAATCCTAATTTGCAAAACCAGGTAAAACAATACAACGCTGACAATAGCAGCACTAAGCCTATGGTGATTGCTGCATTTTTCAGCCCCGTATTTTCGGATGATTTCATGCTGCGATAAGGATGCGCCAAGGCATCTATAAAATAGCAAAAATATAGTCCGCCGTTCTTTTTTAACGCCTGCACCCTTTCATCGGCAATAAATTTACTCCATTGCTCGCTCGCTTTGTTGCCCTTCTCGGGCAAGTCGTCACTCTTCAAAATTTCTTCTTTATCTTCTGAGTCGTTCACGTTCATATTTTTCTCCCATCATTAAAGTCATCGTGATCAATTTTCTAAAACCTACTTTTTCATGCCAAAGGTGGGTTGGCTTTTCGGCGGTGGAACCAGTCTTTGATCACCACCATGGATAAGTCTA
Organism: Gammaproteobacteria bacterium; assembly: GCA_009885935.1. Lineage (GTDB taxonomy): Bacteria > Pseudomonadota > Gammaproteobacteria > UBA1113 > UBA1113 > VFKP01. The sequence goes on along the minus strand of VFJT01000161.1, from coordinate 279 downwards.
TCTGCATGAATGAAAAATAAGTGCTGTCCTTCTCTACTAAGTTAAATCGGCCGTGGATATAGCGCGTTCTAGCTCATCACCCGTCTCTGTCACTACCCTACCAACGGTGTCAGCAGCAGAACTTACCGTTCTTTGCAAACTATCTGCTGAAGGGAAAAATGAAATTCCGCAAAAATGAATGCTCTGCCCAGTGGCATGCCATGAAACAATCCACTGGGCGCATTACCTAAAACCCCTACAACCCGCTCTGCCAACCCTTACCGGTTTTCTCAAGACCGG
>VFJT01000175.1 GCA_009885935.1 Gammaproteobacteria bacterium | reverse complement strand
GCCCGCCCCTACGAAGATATTGAGCGCAATGGCAGTATCCAAAGAGAGAGTAGCTGTGAAAATAATTTTATTATTGAGTATAGTGTTGTTGTGGGCTTGTAGCCTCAATGTATCTGCGGCTGTTAAACCAGTGCCTAAACCACGTCATTTAACCGTTATTTTAGATTGGTTCATGAATCCCGATCACGCGCCGCTATTTGTTGCTAAGTGGCAAGGTTATTTTGCAAAGCAAGGTTTGGATGTAGAATGGATTAGTCCAGCGGATCCGGCTGATCCGCCCAAATGGGTAGCCGCAGGCAAGGCGGATATCGCCATTACCTATGAACCTAAATTTTTAATTGCACAAAAACAAGGTTTACCCTTAGTGTGGCTTGCAACCTTAATTGCCACTCCACTAGATAGCATGATCACACTGGAAGACAGTGGCATTCGCAGCATTCAAGATTTTAAAGGGAAACGCATAGGCTATTCTTCAGGCAGTGTAGACGGTGTCATGTTAACGAGGATATTAAAACAAGCAGGATTAAGCGCTAAAGATGTGACGCTCATTAATATACACTACAATTTAACGCAACCTTTGTTAGCGCATCAAGTGGATGTGGTCACGGGCGCCATGCGTAATTTTGAACCCAATGAAATTATTTTAGCGGGCCAGAAACCAAAATTATTTTATGTAGAAGACTATGGGGTTCCTAATTATGAAGAGCTCATTTTAGTGACCAATCAAAAGGAAGCGGGCGATCCGGCTTTGGCTAAATTTACCACCGCATTACAACAAGGCACGGCCTATTTAGTCAACCATCCAGAAGAATCTTGGCGGGCTTTTGCTAAGGCTTATCCAGAGTTGAACAATGAATTGAATCGCCGTGCTTGGTTTGAAACCTTACCGCATTTTGCACGCAGACCTACGGCTTTCGATGCTAAAGCCTACCAACAGATGCGGCTATTTTTGCAGCAGCAAGGGTTGTTGTAGGATCTGTCATTGCAGAGCAAAACAGTTTTTTCGTAGGGGCAGGCCCCCGTGCCTGCCCTAACCAGGGCAACCACAGGGGGTTGCCCTTACGATAGGCTACAGCTTTGTTTTCTTCTTACTGCAAATGCGGTTCAGCACTTAATCCCGTCACTTTCGCAAATGTTTTAGCAGACGAAGTGCCCAACACCGACATTAAGCTGCTCAAAGGATTTGGCTTTTGTGTATAGTCCACAATATCTTCTGCCTTAATGATATTTCTGGCGACTTCATTCACCGAGCTAAAACCATCGGCTAAGCCCAATTGCACAGCGCGTGAACCCGTCCACACTAACCCGGAAAACAAGTCTGGATCATCTTGTAAGCGGTTACCACGGCCAGCTTTGACACTATTGATAAATTGATTGTGTAAATCATCTAACATCGTTTGTAAATAGATTCTATCGCCCGCTGATTCAGGAGAAAAAGGATCCATAAAACCCTTATGGCTGCCGGCAGTGGCTAAACGACGCTGTACGCCTAATTTATCCATTGTGCCTACAAAGCCAAAACCATCCATCAATACGCCTATGGAGCCAACCAGACTCGATGGATTCACATAAATTTCATCGGCGGCTGCGGCCACATAATAAGAGCCGGAGGCACAGATATCTTCGCACACGGCGTATAATTTAATTTTAGGATGCATTTGGCGTTGTCGTTTAATTTCGTTATAAATTTCATTGGCTTGTACCGGGGAGCCGCCAGGGCTGTCTATGTCTATAATCACACCTTGGGTATTGCTGTCTGTAAAAGCGGCATCTAGGCTATCGATGATATCGCTGGCGTTGGCACTGTTGGTAGCAGAAATTTCACCTTCTAGGGTGATCAATGCCGTATGTGCTTTTGTTTTATCGGTAGAAGAAGGGCCCATGCTGTTGCGTATAAACAGGAATAAAGCAATAAAAATAATCAGGTAGCATAAACGGAAAAATATCTTCCAACGGCGTTGGCTTTTTTGTTCCTGCAACGTAGCCAGCAATAGCTTTTCCAATGTCTTTTCAGCATCAATTTTACCGTTCAAGTTTTGCGCATTATCGCTCATCGTGTTAACCCTATATTCAATTTAATTTGCAAGAGCCTATTAGAGCGCGTTTTGACAAAAAAAGAAAGGGGGCGACTGTCTATTGACATTCCCCCCGCAGTTTAGGAGAATAGCGGCTCTATTGCTTGGAGGGGTTCCCGAGCGGTCAAAGGGATCAGACTGTAAATCTGACGGCTCTGCCTTCGAAGGTTCGAATCCTTCCCCCTCCACCAGTTTTTTAGGCTTGTTAGGTCAGAAAGCGGGTTTTAAGCAGTATTATGAGGTTGCTGAAGTATGCGCTGCGGGTGTAGTTCAATGGTAGAACTTCAGCCTTCCAAGCTGATAGCGTGGGTTCGATTCCCACCACCCGCTCCAAGAATTAGGCCCATATAGCTCAGGCGGTAGAGCACTTCCTTGGTAAGGAAGAGGTCACCGGTTCAAGTCCGGTTATGGGCTCCATTAGTCCATAGGGTATAGCTGGCGACAGATTTTTATGCTAATCTTAGCGGCTGGAAAAAGTTTTATTTTAAATGGTAGTATTTATTCGGAGAGAGCAATGGCTAAAGAGAAATTTGAACGAACAAAACCGCATATAAACGTAGGGACCATAGGGCACGTAGACCATGGAAAGACGACATTGACAGCGGCATTAACAAAGCGATTTGG
>VFJT01000060.1 GCA_009885935.1 Gammaproteobacteria bacterium | reverse complement strand
TTACCTCTTTCCTTCTGTTTTTTAATAGTACAGAGCAGGATACGGCAATGCCTCCTAACCGGCAATCTTAATTGTCGTTGACCGGCAAAGATAATTGTCGCTCAATACGGCCTTATAATTTTTTTCTTGCATAAAAGAAAACATACGTTTCCTCTCATCATCAGTAATATTCTGGGGAAAATTTTGGAGAATCCCTGCGGAAATTTCTACAAGAAGCGTTTCTTGAGCATCATAACGTTGATCCGCTCCATCTCCTAACCCTCTAAAGAGTCCTATAATTTCCTGTTCAATTTTAATTAATTCTTTTAAGTGCGTTGCTGGGGTCTGTAGATTTTCTCCCGCTCCAATGTAACCCGCAATAATTTCATTCGCCCGTTCTTTATGTCCCATTATTGCTATTGAAGACTTTGCAAAAGAATTAATACTCTCCTCTTGTCCTGCTAATTTCATCAGAGCATAATTCAATAAAACCATTTCATTCTCTTTTTCATTCTCTTTTTCTTTTTCTTTTTCTTTTTCTTTTCCTTTTCCTTTTCCTTTTTCTTTTTCTTTTCCTTTTTCTTTTTCTTTTTCGCTGAGCTCTCCCGTATATTCTATAGTAGCAACCCTTATTGCGTCCTTAAGTCTAGCAATAAGCGCTTCCTTTTCCCCTGTCGGAAAACCTTCATTTGAGAAATTTAGCATGCTTTCTTCTATTTCTATAAGCCTATTTACATCCTTCGTTAATGCGTCGCCTGTTGGCAACAACTGCTCCTTAGAATTACGTTCAAAAATACGCATCGCTTCATTTCTAAGAACATCTAAAATCTCTTTTTTAATACCTTCAACCCACGCTAGGTCCTGCTGATTTGGTTCTAACTCCAAAACAGCCATTACATGGTCATGTAATTCATTGGCAAGGTTTCTATTGAGAATATTTCCCATACTTCTTTCCACATCCTCCTTCAAAGAGAGCATTTTTGATTTTTTTATACAATATTGGCGTAGAGCCTCGGCTTCTTGTTTTAAAGTATTGATTTCACCTAAATAATCTTCTCTCCCTTTTATAAATGCTTCATTTTCTTCCAAAGCATGTTCAGGAAAAAAATCCTTTATTTTTTTTTGTTCATAATGATTAATAGCCAGCTTAATTCCTTCTATGAGATTTTTGGCTTTTTCTGTTGGTTCGTGTGGAGTGACTGTGCTGTTTGTTGCAGCGCCTTTCATTCCCATAGACTCTTTTAGAGCGTCTATGGCTAAAAGAATATCTTTTTTACGGTCCTCAATCATCCTTAAATCTATTGCCCTACGCTCTTCTATTTCACCGCGAGTCTGACTTTCATCGGAGTCTATACCATAGTCTTTTGCTTCTTTAGGAGTAAAGATTAAAGCATCCTGTTGAAGTTTCTTACTCCCTAATTTTACCGCTTTCAACAATTGTTCTAAATTTTCAGCTATGGACCCATAATGGTCCCTCAGTTCATTTTTAATGTCATAGTTAATACTCGTCTCACAATTCTGATAGAAATCTTCTCCATTTACATAGCCCTCTCGAAATTCTATATCCCCTATCAAAGCATTCAACTTATTTTCTAATTCAAGAATTTTCCCACTCTCTTGACAATTATGAATTTCTTCACCTATCTCTGTTACCCCTTTTTTTAAAATATCTATTCTCTTCTTCTCTTCTTTGAGAAAATCTTCAGTGAACCCTTCAACGAGAGAGGACTGTTCTTCAAGATAGGCTTTTATCTCAGATTCTATTTTAGAAAGTTCTGCAAAAGTTTCTACCAAAGGACATTCATATTTTTTTCCTGACTTTTCATACGTAAAACCAAGGTGTTTTTTAAGCAGCGCCCGAAGAACTTTATACTCTTTGGTATTACTACCTTCTAGATTCCCAGCGAATTCGTCAAATTCATTCAATGCCTCTTGAATCTGCTCTACTTGTTGTTGAATATCAATCACTATATCTTTACCAGCCGCCATGATTCACCCCGCTTATATTATTATTAATTACCATATCCTTGCAGCTATATTATAACACAAGTTTAGTTGCTTTTTATTAGGGTCTGTTGACAATTGGCTGTAAGCTCTTGATTTAAAAGAGCAAACTCGTAAAATTAAAGCTTAGCATCTCCATATCCTTACCGATCATCCTTCGCCCTGAATTTGCGGCAGAACCTGTATTTGTGTCTATAATTTGAATCTATACCCGTTACACTTCAAGATGCGAGATTCTCTGAGAAACATCATTTTCGACGAAACCGGGGGGCGTCTTCGCCTTCTCTTACTTTAGCCTTTTTTTCAGTTTCTTTGTGGCTTTGTTTGCATCGCCAGAAACCGTATGCAGTAGCAGCCGCTACAGCCACGCCAGCAACTAGAAACAGTGGAGAAATAGATTCAGCATCACCAGAACAACTGTGCTCATCTCCAACATACGCTAGACGCTCAAGTTGCTCTGTTGCTGATAATATGCCGTATACGATACTTCCAGCTAGTTGTGGTGCTGCAGTGACCGCAGCAAATAAAGTCACTGCCCATTTATTTTGTTGCGCCTGGATATCTTCAGCAATTTGCTGAGCTGATTTCTCTGGAAGCAATTCTGGTATAGTGGGCATATTTATAGCGTATTCTTTCGCTCGCAGCTGTTTATCTATTCTTGTGAATCTTATTGGTTTTAATAATGCTGATGAAGATTTTGTATCGGAAATAATGCTTTCTATTTCCGGCTCATTCCGCTTCGTGGGTAAATTCCAGCGTTCAGCAGCAGAAAAACGATCTTCAAAATGTAATTCTATAATTTTCGGATAGAATGCTAGCAACGAGTTTGATTCAAAAAGAACCGCAAGGGTTTCTCCCATAACTTTATGTGATACAGAAGCTCCATAAGAAGCATACCGCCTCCGGTAAGCTTCTGTATGTGGTCGAGTCATTAAAATATTTAAGTTGGAAAAAGCAGCAAGAATGTTATCCTCTGGAAAATCACCAGAAGCACTGCCAACTGTTCCCATAAAATGACAATATTCTTTTCCATCACGCACAAGACGATAATAGCGTTTGGGAATAAGCATCGCTCCTGTTTCGTCATTTACCAGCGAGATCACATTGGGAATGGTTACCCGCTTACCGCTTTCAAGATCACTAATTTCTTGTGCATAGTGTTCACAATCCCCATCGTAGGTTATGGGAAGCTTAACGTAGCGCTCTAGTGCGCTCTTAATTTTAGAAAACAATTGCGGTTCTTCTCTTTCAAAATTGGCAGGATCATACTTAAACCACTTTAACAACCAAAAAAGTTTATCTGTGGAGAATTTAATAGCCTTATCAAAATTTTCGAGGGAACTTTCTGTGATAGGATAATAAGGAACCGTACAATAATCATAAGCTAAAGGATCTTTCTTGGCTAACAACGGTGGATAATGTTTGGGTGCGTGTATTGTAGCAAAATAGGCGTGTCCAAATTCATGAAGTATAAAGACAACAAAAGCCTCTTCAATCCCACCATCCAAAAAATGTGGCTCCCTTATAAAAAAAACAATACAATGTTTTTCGCGATTATAATAAGCATGAGTCCACGGATTCTCTGCATCACTAACGCCCAACTTAAATTTTGGACTATTTAAAACGTCTGTAATATAGCGTTTCGCAAATGGAGTAGCTTGCATCGCTATCAGAATTCCATCTACAAGTTGATGTTTGAAAGCTTCATATTTTTCTACTGTTAGTTTACCTTCATCATCACTAGTAGCAATAGGCATCGTAAAATCATCATTGTTGTCTACTAATTTTTTTCCAAATAATGCTAAAATTTTAGATTTCGATATGCTCATATTAGTATACCCTCATAATCATTATCCAAGGATGCCAACCTTGGTTTTATAAGTATTGCATAGCTTCATTGTACTGTTAGGTAATTTTAATTGATATCAATCCGGCTCAACTGTGCTCTCATCTGTTTCGCTCAGCGCATCGCCGCCCACATCGGCAATGGATTGTACGGCAATGAGATGTTCATTTTCTTCTAGGCGTATCAAAATAACCCCTTGGGCGTTACGGCCTACTTGTGAGATTTCATCCGCGCTGGTGCGTACTAAAGTGGCTTGATCGGAAATCAACATCACTTCATCGCCCGGAAATACCTGACAAGCGCCTACAACCTTGCCATTGCGTTCGTTGACAATAACAGAAATAACGCCTGAGCCATGACGTCCCGTGGCTCTATACTCTTCCAACGCACTGCGCTTACCATAGCCGCCTTCGGTTGCGGTTAAAATGGCGCCGCCTTCTTTTAGGCTTAACAAAGCAATAACTTTAGCATTTTCTTTTAAGCGTATGCCCATGACGCCGCGCGCATTACGACCCATCAAACGCACTTCATCGCTGTTAAAACGAATCGCTTTGCCGTCATCGGAAAACAACATAATTTCTTGGTTGGTGTTGACCAACTCTGCATTGACTAAGCTATCGCCCTCTAATAGTTCTAAGGCGATAATGCCGCTATTGCGTGGGCGTGCAAATTGCTCTACATGGATTTTTTTAATTAAGCCATCGCGCGTGGCCATCACCACGGCCACATCTGCTTTAAAATCTTTTACCGGCAAAATGGCTTGAATGCGTTCGCCGCTTTCTAAAGGCAGTAAATTGACGATGGGTTTGCCTCTAGCCATACGCTCTGCTGCAGGCAGTTGATAGGTCTTCAACCAATAGACTCTGCCCCGACTGGAAAAACACAATAAGGTATCGTGCGTATTGGCAATGAGTAATTTTTCAATATAATCTTCTTCTTTCATCTTGGTCGCGGCTTTACCACGCCCACCGCGTCGTTGCAAGCGATAGTTATCCAGAGATTGTACTTTGACATACCCCTCATGCGATAAGGTCACCGCTACATCTTCTTCCGTAATGAGATCTTCCATGGTGATATCTTCTTGAGCCCCGATGATTTCCGTGCGTCTAGCATCTGCAAAATCGGCTCTGGCAGCCAATAGTTCTTCTTTAATCACTGCTTTTAGACGCTCCGGCGACGATAATATATCCATTAAATCTATGATCACTTTCACCAGTTCTTGGTAGTCATCGTGAATTTTAGTTTGCTCTAGACCGGTTAAACGTTGTAGCCTTAAGTCTAAAATAGCTTGCACTTGCGTAGGGGTTAATTGATACCCATCGCCATGCAAACCTTCGTGTGGCGCGCAATCTTCAGGACGCGTCACATTGATATCACTCGCCAACAACAATTGTTTCACCCAACCCGGCTCCCAGGTGCGTGCTAATAAGGCTTCTTTAGCTTCCTGCCCTGTTTTACAGGCTTTAATCAGCGCTATCATTTCTTCAATATTGGCTAAGGCTACACCCAAACCTTCCAAAATATGCGCTCTTTCTTTGGCTTTACGCAATTCAAATAAAACGCGACGGGTGACCACTTCACGCCTGTGTTTAATGAACGCTTCTAAAATGTCTTTTAAGGTTAAGGTTCTAGGCCGTTCATCGTGCAAAGCCACCATGTTAATACCAAAAACGCTTTGCATCGCTGTGTGCGTGTACAATTGGTTTAACCGGATCTCGCTCATTTCACCGCGTCTTAGTTCTATCACCACGCGCATGCCGTCTTTATCGGATTCATCGCGCAGCGCGGTAATGCCTTCTATTTTCTTTTCTCGCACTAAGTCGGCAATTTTCTCGATTAACTTTGCTTTGTTTACCTGATAAGGCAATTCGGTAATAATAATGGTTTCTTTGCCAGAGCGTTCATCCGTTTCGATGTGCGTACGCGCGCGCACATAAATGCGTCCGCGACCGGTGCGATAAGCCGCTACTATACCGGCACGGCCATTGATAATACCGGCGGTAGGAAAATCAGGACCGGGAATAAAGGCCATTAAGTCCTCTATGCTTAAATCGGGATTTAACAATAATGCTACCGTGGCATCGATCACTTCGCCTAAATTATGCGGCGGAATATTGGTGGCCATACCCACGGCTATACCGGAAGTACCATTGACCAGCAAATGCGGCACACGCGTAGGCATAACGGCTGGAATTCTTTCGCTGCCATCGTAGTTATCTACAAAGTCTACTGTGTCTTTGTCTAAATCGGCTAATAGGCTGTGCGCAAAGCGCGACATACGCACTTCGGTATACCGCATGGCGGCGGCAGAATCGCCATCGACCGAGCCAAAGTTACCTTGACCATCGACCAACAGATAGCGCATAGAAAAAGGTTGCGCCATACGCACGATAGTATCGTAGACAGCGGTATCACTATGAGGGTGGTATTTACCGATGACATCACCGACGATACGCGCGGATTTTTTATACGGCTTGTTCCAGTCGTTGCCCAGCTCATGCATGGCAAATAAAGCGCGTCTATGCACTGGTTTTAGGCCATCGCGCACATCCGGCAAAGCGCGACCTACGATGACGCTCATCGCATAATCTAGGTAAGAACGCTTTAATTCGTGTTCAATGGTAATAGGAAGAATTTCTTTACTTAGCTCGCTCATACACCACTCTTTGTTATACAGTTCACAGTTGATTATTTTAACACAAATTGAGCCAAATTGCTCGTTTTAGAGGGTTTAGAGGGGGTTGTAGGGCAGTGGCATTTGGTTAATAAAATCCCTGGGCGGCTCACGAGCCGCCATAAAGAGGGGAATTATTTAATCTTATCTTCTTTGAACCAAACGTGCTTACGCAGCTTTCTGCTGTATTTTTTCAAGCGCATTTTTTCGGGGGTATTTTTCTTGTTTTTGGTAGTAGTGTAGTACTCGCCGGTACCTTCTTCACACACTAGTTTAATTTTTTCACTCATACTCTTAGTCCTAATTATTGTGTATTATTTATACTTTTTTGCCGCGTTCGAGCAGCCTGGCCAAAACAACATCAATACCCAGTTTATCGATTAAACGCAAGCCTTGATTGCTCAATCTGAGCTTAATAAAGCGCCCCAAAGAGGGTATCCATAAGCGACGTGATTGTAAATTAACGTTAAAACGGCGGCGAGTCTTATTGTTGGCGTGAGAAACCTTGTTCCCACTCATGGGCCCGCGGCCAGTAACTTGGCATACTCTGGACATTTTTAGTACATCCTCATTGGTTAGCTGATAAATTCATTATAAGGGAAGCATTTATAGCAAAGTTTTACGGCAAATGCAAGAGGGGGTTTAGTCTAAACAGGGGAACACATCTAAAAATGAATTAACCGAGCGTCGACCGTGAGGGAGCGGATTTTTGCTTATCCGCTCCCTCACGGTCGACGCTCAGTTAGGTCGCGGCATCCTGAAGCACCTAGTTAGAACCTCAAAAATTGCCCCCAATAGCTTTTATTTTCTGAATATGCTTAACTCGCGATACTAATTGATCTGGTTTGGAGGAAAGATATGCATCAAACTAAAGAAAAAAAGAAAGTGCTCAAAGCTTTTTATAAATGGCGTAAAGAGATCCGCTGGGATGATGACATGAATACTAAAAAAGCTATGACAGAAAACCGTCGTTAGTCTAAGATGGAATACAACTATGCTTTATTCTTTTGAAAATAGAACACCCACGTTTATGGGGAACCATTATTTTATCGCGGATAACGCCAGTGTTATAGGCTCAGTGATTATTGGCAATAATGTTTCTATTCTTTTTAATGCTGTAGTACGCGCCGATAATGACACGATAGAAATAGGCGACGGAACAAACATTCAAGATGGCGCTGTTTTGCATACCGATCCGGGAATCCCGATGAAAATAGGGAAAAATGTCAGCATCGCTCATAACGCCATGTTACATGGTTGTACCGTTGGCGATAACTCTGTGATAGCCATTGGTGCAGTCGTTATGAATAATGCCGTAATCGGTAAAAACTGCATGATTGGTGCTAAGGCTTTAGTCCTTGAAAATCAAATTATACCCGATGGCTCTTTGGTGTTAGGCGTGCCCGGAAAAATAAAAGCACAGTTATCAGTTGCGCAAATAGAACAAATGAAATTGTTTGCAGAACATTATATAGAGAAAATAAGCCGCTTTAAAACCGGATTGAAAATATTTTAAAAAAATGCCGTTAAGGGTATTGACAAACCATTTAAAAAGTTCATAATGAAAGATGTGATAAGTGCTTGTTTAACCGCAAGTGCAAGCTCACAATACGATGGGTGCTTACTGAGGAAGTATGCGCAGCAAACCGAGTATTCAGGCCCGGTAAGCTGCTAACCCGCAATCAACGAGCAACGAAGATTGGAGGCTATTTAAATGTTAACTCACTCACCCGCATTCGCACAAGAAGAATATAGGATTCCTTGCTATATTCCCACACACTCTGTACATAGATCGAACCGATCTGTAAAAATTTCAATCATAACACCGCTTTTATGTGCTCAAAAGGCACATGCCGAAGCTTTGCTATTGCGAAATGAGATGAACGATTCCGGAGTCGTTCCTACATAGTGGCTGTTTTGTCCGCGCTACATGCGCGAGCCTTGCCGTAAAACGGTTAAGGTGGATAAACGCCGCTATTTAGGTTCTTCCTTTTGCAAGGACTAGGGTGTCGTAGCTGTCGCCCTCTTAGCGCGTGTTTGCCACTTTGCCGTCAAGTTTGGGGTGAGGTGTTATTAGCGTATGAAAGTGCTGGGGCATTGTAAGCGCGAAATGCTGCGCCTATCCAACTTAGGCGCGATGACACGGTGGCTTTTCTGAGGATGCGACCTTTAAATCCCTGCCCGGGATCGCGCCTTAGCGAAAAGATGAGCCATCGCCGGTGTTTAGCAACCTTGAAGCGCATTCTTCAGGGTCTGATCGATAGCCAGTCGTATCGAAGCTGGATGAGGCTTTGGCTTCATCCAGCCCCTAATGTAAAAATATCCACACAATTTGTATATGTTTTTTAAATAAAAGTTATTTATCTGCTGTATTCATCTCTCTTATAGCCTGATCAAGCCAAGCCAACCATCTTAAAAAAGAGACTCCAGTGGATATTATTAAAATGGCTAAACTTAACGGTGGCTCATCAATATTCTCTGTTGCTTGACCATGTCTATAAGATTGTGCAGAATCAGTCCATTTTTTAAACTCTTCAATCTTTTGACGCACAACAGATAATGTGGTCTCATCCATTTCTTGATAAACCTTTTCAGCAATTTTATCTAAATATGTGTAAACCCTGACACGAAACCTTGATGAATCATCATACATTTTTGTCTCATGCTTATAAAGTTGACTAAATCTGTTTGCAATATTTTCATTAGACATACATATTACCTGCTTCTATAAATAAATCATCCAGCGACACAATCTGACTTAAAATTTCATCAGAATATTTATTTTTTTTAACACCGTTTGCTGATATCATCGTCATAAAAACTTGTTTGTTCGTTCGTGTTATTTTTGTAAAAGTATTTATCTTATTTTTTAAATTTTCTGCATATTGCTTGTCGATAGTAAATGGCTTATCAGTATATTTTATTTCACATAATGTGATTGAATCATCAGCTCTATTAAATAACAAATCTATCTGCGCCCCATTTTCTTTATTATTTTTTACAGGCGAGTATCTCCACGGTGAAGCCAATGCCGACAAAGGAATATTTAAAGCCTTCCTAATCTGCCCTATGTGCTTATAACAAATACTTTCATAAGCATAGCCACTCCAATTATAAAAGACTGGAGTATTTATCATGCTCATCCAGTAATGAGTATTAGACTCTTGTTTTAATTGTGGCTTAATAGGTTCAATCCACTTTAAATAAAAATAACAATATTCATCTGATATACGATAGTATGTGCCACGTCGTTTATGTTCAAATGGAATATATCCGGTTATAAAGCCCGCCGATTCTAAATCATTCAATCGCTGTGTAAGATGGCCACCTTTTCCTGTTAATCTACTTTGTTGCTCTAAGTCGTTTCTAAGTATCCCGTTTGATGATTTAGCAATATTTTTTATAATTTCTTTATAAGCATCTGCTTCATCAAATAATGAAGAAAAAACCTCATCAAATTCATTAAAAAACAATCCATCAGAATTAAAAAATAACTTATTTATATTTTGATCAATTGAGCGGGTTTTATCTAATTGTTTAAGATAATAGGGAATACCACCTATTGCCATGTATAATTTTAATAAATGCGCTTTTGATAAATCCATTCCTTGGCTATAAAGGAATTCTCTGGATTCTTCTAGAGTAAATGGCATAAGCCGCAGTTTTCTTGTTACCCTATTATGGAGCCCTCCTCTATTTTTTATGATTTTACTTATCATCCAAGATGATGACGAACCACATAGAATTAGCTTTAATCGATTATTATCAACCCAATATCTATTCCAAAAATACTCTATTGCTTGTAATACCCCAGACTTTCTGTTTGCTAGCCAAGGAAGCTCATCAAAAAATAACACAATTTTTTTAATTTTAGGTATTATATTAATGGCTTTTGTCAATTCCTCAAAGGCGTCCATCCAACTTTCTGGTGTTTTTAATGAAACCCCTGGATAAAAAACCTCCGCCAGTACTCTAGTATATCTTTCAAGTTGAACTTTGAGCGCGCCATTTTTTATGCCAGTAATATGGAAATAAACACAATTTTTTGATTGAAAATGATGCTTAATAAGATAGGTCTTTCCTACTCGTCTTCTACCATAAATTGCGACTAATTCTGCTTCTTTTGAAGCATAAATTGCATCCAAAATTTTCTTTTCTGGCTTTCTGCCAATTATCATGTTCAACAACAAACCTCTTTTATTTATAGGGAGTAATATAAATCTAGCATATTTCTCCCTATAAAACAAATATCTTCTAAAAAGTAATAAGAAAAATACCTTTTTAAAACAAAGAGTTAAAATTTAAGCAAAATTTTTGTCTATATTTTATACAGCTGAATGAAAACCTTATTTTTGTCTTCATACTGCAATAACACCATAAATGGGGTATTATTGCAGTATAAAGACAAAGGCAGAGATGTAACTCTCTTATAAAAGCCCTATAAAACTAGGATTTTTACCCCTGGATTGCCACGCCTCGCTGCGCTCGCCTCGCAATGACAGATCTCAGAAATTCAATACGCTCGCGATAAGAACACCCCCTGTGGTTGTCCCTATGAAACAGAGCTAATTCATAATCACAAACCTACCGCAACGCCTTCCCCGTCAGCGCATCGAAAATAGGCGTAGGTTTATCTAATCCGCCTACATCGCCGACGATGATGTGATCCAACACAGCGCCAAAAACAGCTTCCACTTCTGCAGCGCTGCGGCAAGGGTTTTCGCCTTGGCGATTCGCGCTGGTCGATACCAATGGCCCGCCGAACTGCATACACACAGATTGTACTATGGGATGGGCGCTGACGCGCACCACTACACTGTCCCAATCGCCATGTATATAAGCAGGTATCTTATCTGTTTTAGGCCATGCCCACGACACCGGCCCTGGCCAGGTCGCTAAGATCTGATCTAAGCGTTCTGGTGGCAACGGTTGTAGCAACGATTCTAGTTGCGCAAAATTAGCAGCAATTAAAATGAGGCCTTTGTTCACTTCACGCTGTTTAAGTGCTAATAATTTTTGAACGGCTTTTTCTGAAAAAGGCGAGCACCCTAAACCATAGACTGCTTCAGTAGGATAGGCGATAACACCATCGTTTTGTAGTGCTGCTATTGCGGCGCGATAATCTGGAGTTATTGTCATTTTTGATTGTTCTCTTATCCAAGGGCAGACACGGGGGTCTGCCCCTACGATATTCTAAAGGGCAGACACGGGGGTCTGCCCCTACGATATTCTAAAGGGCAGACACGGGAGTCTGCCCCTACGATATTCTAAAGGGCAGACACGGGAGTCTGCCCCTACGATATTCTAAAGGGCAGACACGGGAGTCTGCCCCTACGATATTCTAAAGG
>VFJT01000101.1 GCA_009885935.1 Gammaproteobacteria bacterium | reverse complement strand
TTCTTGCATGGTGTGGGTGTGCTCATTACCCGGGCGGATCCCAATATGATAGAGGTCTTTAAGCGACACATTAATTACCGTAAATATTACGATCCGATAGCGGGTATTCACGCACAAGGAAAAATACTGAAACCTTCCGTTCCTTATTATATTGGCAAGAAGGGGTTAGTGTGATATGCATTTAAATCAACACCAAAGCAAAGAGCAGGGACTCGCCGATTTATTGAATTACGCCCACTTGGTCGATGAAGGGGTTATTCTGAATAAGGATGGCGCCTATGTCAAAAGCTTTTTATTTCGGGGCCCTGATTTATATTCAGTGAGCAGCGAAGAACTAGACAGCATTACCGGCATGATGAATCGCATGATGAGCTATTTAAGCGATGGTTGGATGATACATGTGGATGAAGTGCGCGTGCCCAGTTTTCAGTACCCACCCCATTGCCCTTTTCCAGACAGTGTATCGGCCTTAATTGACGATGAGCGGCGTGAAGTGTATTTATCCGAAGGAGACCATTACGAGAACATGCAATATTTCACCTTTGTGTGGAAGTTTCCTATGTCTAAGGTCAAGGTTTCCAAACACTGGTTTGTAGAAGGCCTAGATGCGCGCGATGGGGATGAGAATCTATCCAAGCTGCTGATTCAGTTTCAAGAAACCACAGACCAATGCGTGTCACTATTATCAAACCACATTTATTTTGTGCCACTTACATCTCCTGAATTACTGTCTTTTCTGAATTTCTGCATTACAGGCAAAAGAGTGCCAGTGACGCCACCGCCGGATGGATTATTCTTAGATGTGGCCTTAGCCCGGGAATCTGTGGTGGGTGGTTTTGTACCTAAAATAGGAGATCAATCACTCAGTGTTCTATCCATTATGGGCTATCTCAATGAAGACACCATTCCTGGGCTATTGTCTGAGCTAGCCACTTATCCCACGGTGTACCGATGGTCTAACCGATTTATCCCTCTAAGCGAAGGCACGGCCGATACGGAAATCAAACGCTATCAGCGCAACTGGAATAATAAAGTAAAAGGCTTCATGGGGATAGTTAAAGAATCTGTCACGGGACGTGTGAGTGACAAGCTAAATGTGGATGCGTTAAGAATGAGTGAGGAAACAACTGGTGCCATGACGGCCAATAACAGCCAAGAAACCCGATTTGGTTATTGGAGTAGCCAATTGGTGTTGTTTCATGAAGACATGGTGGTATTGGAGACTGTAGCCAAAGCATTAAAACGCTATATAGAGCAATGTGGTTTTTCAATTTTGTCGGAAACGGTGAATGCCATAGATGCTTGGTTAGGTACCATTCCAGGACACGGCAGTTGTAATATACGACGCCTGTTCATTAGCGCTTATAATTTTGCGCACTTTATCCCGCTGCAGTCGGTATGGGCGGGGGCTATTACGGGCCCTAAAAGCTCATTATTACCTAAAGACCATCCGCCGGTATTTTATGCGGCAACCACCGGTAAAACGCCATTTCGGTATTTTATAGATGTAGGCGATGTGGGGCATCAAATTGTATTAGGGCCTACCGGTGCGGGGAAGTCCACCTTTCTAGGGTTTCTAATCGCGCAGTTCTTACGCTACGAGAAAGCGGAGGTGTTTGTTTTTGATAAAGACTTTTCACACAAGGCTCTAACTATCGCTTTATCCGGTAGTCACTATGATATAGGCAATGCCGAAGAATTATCGTTTTGTCCATTGGCCGACTTATCCACGTCTAGCCTTTGCGTCATGGCAGAGCAATTTATAGAAGACTTGGTGGTATTACAAGGCATTGCCTTAAACCCAGATATACGCGCCGCCATACACACGGCCATCCTACAATTAGCTAAAGATGAACGAGCACAAAGTCGCAATCTAACGGTATTTCGCTCTGTAGTACAACACGATGAAGTGAGAAAGGCCATCCAATACTACACCCTGGAAGGACAAATCAGCTTATTAGATGCAACAGAAGACACGCTAAAGACCAAGCACCTGCAGACCTTCGAGATGAATTGGGTATTATCACAACGACCCGAGATTTACATTCCTATATTGCGCTATATTTTTGACCAAATTGAGCGGCGCTTAGAAAAAAACCAAGGCCGTATTCCTACCCTGATTGTACTAGAAGAAGCTTGGCTGTATTTATCGCACCCATTATTTGCAACCAAGTTAAAAGATTGGTTAAAAACTTTAAGAAAGAAAAACGCCAGAATTGTATTTGCAACCCAATCACTGGCCGATTTGTATGATCCGGCCACCAAAACATTAACGGCAACAACGGCCGCGATTTTAGAATCTTGTCCTAC
>VFJT01000069.1 GCA_009885935.1 Gammaproteobacteria bacterium | reverse complement strand
GAATTTATTGGATAAGGGGGTTTGAGAAAATTTTAAAATATTTGTGTCCACTCGCCCCATCATTGTGAGGAGCGCAGCGACGATGCAATGATGGGGCGAGTAGTTACCCAAATTCTTCAATTAAAAGATATTTTCCTTCCTCTAGAAAAAGTGAGTTTTTTTCTAAAATGACATTTAACATATCTTGTAAATTTTGAATAGAGGCATCCATCAATAATTCTATATATTTAGGCATGCCGCCAGTCACCAAATAAATGTCAAATAGATTTTTATTGTTAAAGATACGGTATTCCTTCAACAGCTGTGCTAACGCTTTTAGCGTGAACCCTTGTAAACGTATCATGGCATCCGCACGACCAAATAGGGGCTCTTTTTTATCACGAAAAATTTTACGCATCAGCGAGTCTATAGAACCAATAAAAATAACATGTAAATGGCTTTGTTTTTTATACCGATCCCAGAGTTTTTGTATATCCGAGTAAACAGATGGGTTAATAGACATAAATTCTTGGAATTCATCGATAATAAGGGTAAACGACTCCGTTTTGCTTAATTCTAACAACACCTTAAAAATGTCACTAAAGGAGCGAATTTCCCCTATCAACGGCAGAGTAAAGTGTCGTTGAATATCTGCTAGATACTCTAGACACAACAGCGATTCTGCTTTTTTACTGACAAAAAGATAAATAAACTTCTTACCATGCACGTGCTTTAAGGCTAGCTCGGTCTTACCCACACGCCTACGCCCCGTTAAAACAGTCATAGCCCCTTGCTTGGCTGTTTTTTGCTCAATAGCAGATAGTTGCTTTAATTCATCTTCACGGCCATAGAATTTCATAGAAACCTCTTATTGTAACGCGGGTTACAGTAATATATATTACTATAAAATGGGTGAAATAGCAAATTTTTCAGGTGGTTTTATTAACAATGGCATTCGGTTAAACTCGAAATGATAGGCGAAACGATGATCTGTCGTAGCCAATCACCCCGCTCGCGGCCAAGATTGCAACAATGCTTTCAACAAAATGGCCAATGGAATCGCAAAGAAAATCCCCCAGAAACCCCAAATGGCACCGAAGAATAAAATGGCGATGATGATCGCCACCGGGTGAATTTTGACCGCTTCAGAAAACAATAAAGGCACCAACACATTGGCATCTATGGCTAACAACACACTGTACGCAATCAACAAATACAAAAGCGATGATCCCCAGCCCCATTCTAAAAAAGCGACCAATACTACCGGTACTGATACCATCACTGCACCTAGAATGGGAATCAAAGTCGATAAACCCACTAGCACCGCCAATAATGCCGTATAGTTTAAATGTAAACATGAAAACAGTATAAAGGCTACTATTGTGACAATCACCACTTCTAGCAGCTTACCGCGTATATAATTCCCCAATTGCACATCGACTTCATGCCAAATGGCGGAGATAGTCGTTTTGTCTTTGGGTAAATAACGGTTACACCAGGCAGTAAGGCCTGCCTTGTCCAACAAAAATAAATAGACCAGCATGGGTACCAAAACCAGATAAATGGCCAAGGCAATCAACGTGGGAATAGACGCGACTGAAAGGGTTAAAATGACCCGCCCATATCTTAAGGCATCTGTTTTTAGGGTAGCCACTAGTGCATTAAATTGATCGGCCGAAATTAAATCGGGATAACGCTCAGGCAATGCCGCTAAAAAGCGATTGCTACGCCCTAACACGGCAGGCAGCTCTAGCAATAAGGCGGATGCTTGCTGCCATAATAAGGGTAGCAGTACCAATAACCCTAAAACCAGCAAGCTGATAAAGAATAAAAATACCGCGCTTACGGCCAACCAATGCGGCCAATGCCATTTCTCTAGGCGTACCACGATGTCTTCTAACAAATACGCTATGACCAGGCTGGTAAATAAAGGAGCAAATAACTCACTTAAGTAGGTCATGAAGATTAAAATGGCCACGATGGCAATCAGTAAATATACGGCCTGCGGCTCAGATAGATAGCGTTTGTACCAAACCTGTAAAATATTTAACATACTTATGCCTTCTTTTGAATCAAAAAATAAGTCCCTGCTGCTGTATGGACTTCTTCCACCCGCACTGTGGCAGTACTGAACAATAAGCGCAAATCCTCTATACTCGCCTTATCGTCCACCCAAATACGCAGCGATTCCTCCACAGACAGTTTTTTTAAGGCTTGTTTGGCCTTGAGCAAGGGTAAAGGGCAAACTAAGCCCCTAGTATCTACAGTAATTTCGTCACTATTCATCATCTAGATGCATTTTTCCTCAATATGCTATACTTTGCTCAATTCAGACTGTATGGATTGTCTATGGCTATAGGAAAACTTCTTAAGCGTTTGCTATTGTGTATGAGCATAAGTCTAACGAGCTTATTATACCTGCAAACCGCCTATGCCGATATCCCCTTACCCTCTATAGCAGACAATAATGCGCCGGCCCTCAGTGATTTACAAGAAGCCCAACTTGGGAAGCAATTTTTCCTGTCCATTAAGGCCAGCGGCCAGATTATAGACGATCCCTTGACCAACGAATATGTAGCTACCCTAGGCAACCGCCTCGTGAAAGCCTCTAAAACCAATGGCCAGACCTTTCACTTTTTTGTGTTAGCCAATCCCGATATCAATGCTTTTGCCGGTCCAGGCGGATATGTAGGCATCAATAGCGCCCTCATCATACAAGCCAAAAATGAAAGTGAAGTGGCCGCCGTGCTCGCTCACGAAATCAGCCACGTCACCCAAGGCCATTTGGCACGATCAATGGAGAAAGTAAAAGGAGTGGAGTTATCCGCGCTGGCGGGTTTACTCGCCTCTATTGCCATCGGCGTTTATAATCCGAATGCTGGCGCCGGCGCACTGTCCGCCACTATGGCTGGCGCTCAACAAAGCATGTTGACATTTACACGCAGCAATGAAGAAGAAGCCGATAACATAGGCATGCAGGTGTTGTACGATGCCGATTTTAATCCCAAAAGCATGCCTGATTTTTTTGAAACCCTACAGCGCAATCAACGTCTTTATGGCACTGTTCCTGAATTCTTAAGCACTCACCCTTTGACCACGAATCGTATCGCCGACAGCCAAAGCCGTGCCAGCCATTTTGCGCCTAAGGCTTATCATGAAGATCCCGGTTTTGCTTTTCTGCAAAATCATTTGCGTGCATTAACCACCAACAACCGTCATGGCTTAGTCACGCAATATCAAAAAGAATTAACACTCACCCCTGCCGATCAACGCGCTGCCGTTGAATACGGCTATGCCGTTGCTTTAAAAAATGAAGGTCAACCCGCCAAAGCTTTGCCCATATTAGAACGCTTGCATCAGCAAAATCCCGATAATTTATGGATCAGCATCGCCCTATGCCGTAGTTATGCTCTCAATAGTCAATTCAAAATGGCTTTAGAGTTATTATCACAATTACATGCTGCCGATGAAGATAATTATGCCGTCGTTTATTATTACGCTTATACCTTGATGGAGAACAGTCAGCCTAAATTGGCCATGGAACTATTGCGTCAACATCAATTAGATGACCCCGACGATCCTATCCCCTACGAATTATTATCACAAGCCCAAGGACGCGCCGGTTTTATCTCCGATGCTTATCAAACCCGTGCCGCTTATCTTATGAGCCTGGGCGCACCCAAGCTTGCCTTGGATCAATTAAAAATGGCACAGGCTTTACCCAAAAATTCAGAGATAAATAAAGCAAAGATAAAAGCACAGATGGAAGAAGTGCAAGCGAGTTTGGGTAATAAATAGCGGTTGTTATGACTCACTATATTTTAAATGGTCTCGCGCAAAATAGTTCAAAGCTATCGCTGCCGTTGTGTCAAACACGCCGTGAACCCATCCATGGGGGCTCGGTCGCGACGTCCTGTCGCTCACGGCTTGCCACAACTCTGCAGCAATAGCTTTGAACCTACGCTCCGTGGACTTTACATAAAAAAGCAGAAAACTTATTGCGCACTCTTAATGTATTCAATTGCTCTGCACCGTCATTGCGAGCAAACGAGTACTGGATGTATAATAAAAAATATGGGCGGTAACAACAGCAGAATGACTTTGTGCGCGATGAACTAGACGAGTGCAGCGCGGCAATCCATCGTTTGAACAATGAAAATGAACGTGATGCACCATAAAATTAATCAATGTATGCGATCTAAAAAATAACCTCGTTGTAGAGGTCTTTCCATTCTGGGTTCATACCCTCAATCAAATTTATTTTATTTTTTCTAGAGCCTGCTTTAATTTGCTTTTCTCTTGCGATCGCAGAGTACATATTCTCATGTAATTCATAAAATACAAGTTTCTTACAACCATAGTCTGCTGTAAACCCTTTGTGCAGACTTTCCTTGTGCTGATAAACTCTCTGAGCAAGATTGGATGTAACGCCTGTATACAGGGTACCCCTTTTTTTATTAGCCATGATATAAATGGCAGGTTCTTTCATTTTTCAATATCCAAATTCTTGGTTTTAACCACATAGTATCACAGTGCTTTATAAATTTCATTGCATGTAACGCTATTTTCATTATTCAAACGCTGGATTGCCGCGCTGCACTCGTCTAGTTCATCGCGCACAAAATTATTCTGTTATTGTTACCGTTCATAGTTTCTATTATAATATCTAGTACTCGTTTGCTCGCAATGACGGGGCCCGAGAGAATACGTAGTTATGAGAAATTTATTGTAACCATTTATACACAGCCCAACAACTACTGATAATACCCACAATAAGCGTGATTAATATTGAAGAAAAATGATGTTCGAGTATTTTTGAAAGTTTACGAAAGCATGATGACCTTACAAAAGATTCGTATTCTGCAAGATATTTTTTTCCTTCTTCCGTTTCGTCAAGATATCTGGATTGACATATATACTCCAATCTCAGCAATTTTCTTTTGATTAATGATGCGCATAGCTGTTTAAATTTATCTTGATCATTTCGATAACCAAGAAAATTTCCAACAAACCACTCGAGTAAACGAGATAAATGATAATCGTCTCTTGATTTGCGTAATTCATTCTGACGAACGGCTACTTCATCAAGAATTTTAATTTCTTCCCTTTTTACATACCACCCAATCAGCGTATCATCTAGCCATTTTTTTACTTTCATAACGATTAATCCAAATTAATTTATCTATAATGCAAGATACAATGATAACAGAATTATTTATTTCTGTAAACTATATTATCATGGTAATTTAAGATTAAATGGTGCGTATAATGTACTACATCTGTGAAAAAGGAAAATTTTTAAACAATTACCTCATAACAACCCTTTCAAAAACTGCCCCGTATACGAAGCTTCTACTTTAGCCACCTCTTCCGGCGTACCGGTGGCTAAGACATAGCCGCCCTTATCGCCGCCTTCGGGGCCTAGATCAATCAACCAATCTGCGGTTTTAATCACATCTAAGTTGTGTTCAATCACCACCAAGGTATTGCCGCGGTTACGCAACTCATGCAACACGGTTAATAATTGTTGGATGTCGTGAAAATGCAAACCCGTAGTCGGTTCGTCTAATATATACAGCGTACGTCCCGTATCGCGCTTCGACAATTCCTTAGCAAGCTTAATGCGTTGCGCTTCACCCCCAGATAGAGTCGTGGCACTTTGCCCTAACCGTATATAAGACAGCCCCACCTCAATCAAGGTTTGCAATTTACGCGCCAGCACTGGAATGGCGTCAAAAAATTCGCGCGCCGCTTCAACGGTAAAGTCCAATACCTGATGTATGTTTTTTCCTTTATAAAAAATCTGTAAGGTTTCGCGATTATAGCGTTTTCCATGGCAGATATCACACATCACATAAATATCGGGTAAGAAATGCATTTCTACTTTGATTAAGCCATCGCCCTGACAAGCCTCACAACGCCCGCCTTTAACGTTAAAACTAAAACGCCCTACGGCATAACCACGCGCTCGGGCTTCTTGCGTGCCCGCAAACAATTCGCGCAAAGGGGTAAACAATCCGGTATACGTAGCAGGATTGGAACGCGGGGTGCGCCCTATAGGGCTTTGATCGATGTTGATGACTTTGTCAAAATGCTCTAAGCCCTCCACACTGTCATAAACACCTGCATTCAAGGTGCTGTCGCGATTCAAATGCTTGGCCGCCAAAGGATATAAAGTATGATTAATCAAAGTCGATTTACCGGAACCAGACACCCCCGTGACGCAAATCAATAAACCTACCGGTAGTGACACCGTGATGTTTTTCAAATTATGGCTTTTAGCGCCATGCACAACGACTTGTTTCTGTTTATCATTCACCGCGCGTTTTTCTGGATACGTTATTTTTTTGCGCCCCGATAAATAATCACCGGTTAAAGATCGTTTTGCTTTGATAATATCTTCTACCGTTCCCTCTGCAACTATTTCGCCACCATGACTCCCCGCACGTGGCCCTAGATCGACGATGTGATCGGCCATGCGTATCGCTTCTTCATCGTGTTCAACGACGATCACCGTATTACCCAAATCGCGTAAACGCGTTAGGGTTTGCAGCAAACGACCATTATCGCGTTGATGTAAGCCTATAGAAGGCTCATCCAAAATATAAGTCACCCCTACTAAGCCCGCGCCAATTTGGCTCGCCAAGCGTATGCGTTGCGCTTCACCCCCCGATAAAGTTTCAGCGCTGCGCGACAAACTCAAATAGTCTAACCCTACATTGATCAAAAAACCAAAACGCTCCAATAATTCTTTTTGAATTTTATTGGCAATCTCACCCCTATAACCGGGCAACACCAATTGTTTAAAGAACTGATACACTTTTTCTATAGAAAGACTCGCAATATCGGCAATAGAGTGCTCTTCTATCAAAATATGCACCACTTCGGGCTTTAAACGACTGCCCTGACAGCGCTGACAAGGTTCACTGCTTAAATATTTCGCCAGCTCCAGCCTTACCGTGTCGGAATTGGTTTCCTTATAGCGTTTATCCATCAACGGAATAATGCCGACAAAAACTTGTTTATGTTGAAATTTTCGCCCACTGGCACTCACATATTTAAACACCATTTTATCTTTTCCAGATCCCTGAAATAAAATGTCCTTTGCTTTTTTAGATAACTTTTTGTAGGGCACTGTCAATGAAAAATCATAATTTTCAGCTAAAGTTTTTAAAATGGAAAAATAATAAGGATTGCCCTCGCCCCAACCGCGTATGGCACCTTCTGCCAAACTTAAGTCTTCGTCTTCCAATAAACGTTTTTCGTCAAAGAAGCGCTCTACGCCTAACCCATCGCAGGCGGTACAAGCGCCTAAAGGATTGTTAAAAGAAAATAATCGTGGTTCCAATTCGCTTAGACTAAACCCACACTGTGGACAAGAAAATTGTGAGGAAAAAAGCCATTCCTCGCGATCCGGCTCATCCATAAAAGCGATTTTGACTATGCCATTGGCCTTGGTCAAGGCAGTTTCTAAGGAGGCCGAGAGACGCGTTTGCAGATCGTCGCGGATCTTTAAACGATCCACCACCACTTCAATACTGTGCTTTTGCTTTAAAGCTAGGTTGGGTAAACGGTCTAATTCTATCAACTCGCCATTGATGCGCGCCCGCACAAAGCCCTCGGCGCGTAAGCCTTCTAATAACTTAACATGCTCGCCCTTGCGCGCCGCTACCACTGGCGCCAATAACATGATCTTGGTTTCTTTAGGCAGATTTAAAATTTGATCCACCATTTGGCTGACGGTTTGCGCCTTTAATTCGGTTTTGTGTTTAGGGCAATGCGGCTGCCCGACTCTGGCAAATAACAAACGCAGATAATCATAAATTTCCGTGATGGTGCCTACGGTTGAACGCGGATTGTGTGAGGTGGCTTTTTGCTCTATAGAAATCGCGGGTGACAAACCTTCGATGTGATCCACATCGGGTTTTTCCATCACCGACAAGAATTGCCGCGCATAGGCGGATAAGGATTCTACATAACGGCGCTGCCCTTCGGCATATAAAGTATCGAAAGCCAGCGACGACTTGCCCGAACCCGACAATCCCGTGACTACAATCAGACGATCCCGCGGCAAGCTTAGGTCTATATTTTTTAAATTATGCGTTCTGGCACCGCGGATAACGATATAATTCATTATTGCTTCTCTTTTTGGTATAATAGTTGGATCGGACTACATCCTACTGTGAGCAAAGCAAGAATACAACATGAGCAAAATATACGCAATGACTCCCAATGAATTCCGCTCGTCCATAGCTTTAGGGGGTATTTTTGCCACTCGCTTATTGGGTTTGTTCATGATTTTACCTACTTTCAGCCTCTATGCAATGGGCTTGCCCGGAGCCACTGCCAGTAAGATAGGCATTGCCTTAGGCATCTACGGCTTAACCCAAGCGCTGTTGCAACTACCCTTTGGCATGTTATCCGACCGTTTTGGTCGCAAGCACATCATCACCTTTGGCTTAATACTTTTTGCCGTGGGCAGCTTAGTCGCTGCTTTCTCGGAGTCTATAGGCGGCATTATCATTGGCCGCGCTTTGCAGGGCAGCGGCGCTATAGGCAGCACCTTGATTGCCTTAATGGCCGATCTAACCCGTGAGGAACAGCGTTCCAAAGCCATGGCCATCATGGGCTCAATGATAGGACTTTCTTTTTCTTTGGCTCTGGTCGTAGGGCCTATAGTGAGTTTTTACTTTAGCATCCAGGGTATTTTTGTACTAACGGCAATGCTGGCCCTCCTCGGCATCGTCATTTTACACAGCCAAGTAGCTCAACCTTTATCTTACCGCAAACCAGAAAAGCTAAGTCCGCATTTAAAACAGCTGCGCATTTTGTTTAAGAATAAAGCATTATTAAAACTTAACTTCGGCATTTTTAGCCAGCACGCCATTTTAACGGCCAATTTTGTCATCTTACCCTTGTTATTGAATACACTGCTGCCGAACAATCACCCTAGCCCTTTATTCTATTTATTGATCATCGGTTCCGCTTTTGCCGTCGCTATACCGATTATTATCTATACCCACCGTAAAAAAATGGCTCCTACTCTATTGCCCATAATGATTGCTGTTTTGGCCCTAAGTCAATTATTGTTCATTTTCTTTCACAACCAATTATCTTTCATTGCCGCAAATTTAATACTCTTTTTCATCGCTTTTAATGTGTTAGAAGCCGAATTACCGGCGCAAATTTCTATCCTTGCGCCTCAAGCACATAAAGGCGCTGCCATGGGCATTTACTCTAGCTGTCAATTTTTGGGCATCTTTTGCGGTGGCGCCGTAGGTGGTTTTTTATACGGTCATTTAGGCAGCACCCCTATTTTCGCACTGGGCTTGGGTTTAGCTGTGATTTGGTTTACACTAAGCGTAGTGCGGAAAAAACCGGTGGAAAATAATGAGGCCGCCGTAGGAATAGATAGCCTGTAGGGGCGGACCCCCGTGTCCGCCCTTCTAGAATCAAAGCCACAGGGTTAATAATGAGAAGATATTTATACATTTAAGAGGAAAAGTAACATGGCACGTGGTATCAACAAAGTAATTTTAATTGGCAACTTAGGCGCCGATCCAGAGGTTCGTTATATGACCAATGGCGAAGCTGTGGCTAATCTATCAGTAGCCACGAGTGAAGGCTGGAAAGATAAAGAAACGGGTGAAAATAAAGAACGCACCGAATGGCATCGCGTGGTTTTTTATAGGCGTCTGGCTGAAATTGCCGGCGAATACTTGAAAAAAGGATCCAAAGTTTACGTGGAAGGCAAAATTCGTACGCGTAAATGGCAAGATCAAAGCGGTCAGGATCGTTACACGACGGAAATTTATGGCGATGAACTGCAAATGCTGGATCGCGCTGGCGCTGATGCAGGCGGTGGTGCTGGCTTTAATCAACAGAATGCCGGTGCTAGATCAGCCGCACCCGCTACTGCAGACATGAATCTGAATGCAGGCAGCAGCAAAATGTTTGATGACGATATTCCGTTTTAATTTATACCCTTGTCTGACTAAAAACCCCTTATCGATAAGGGGTTTTTACTTTACGGTCGCATTAACTATTATTGCAAGATGATCCGGGAACATTGGTTGCTAGAATGTAATTAAAAAGGATTAGCATGACTGAGTCATATTACTTAGTCCAGATTTGTTTTCTGCTGAATCAGGCGGTACAGTATAAACCTCTTGGAACTGATGGCTCTGCTTAATAAGCGTTTCAAAAAATACGCTATCCTCTGAGTTGGCTTTAGCTGCCTCAGCAAGAACACATATAACCCCCTCAAAACTCTCCTCTTTAAAAACATTTTGTAGAAATAAAAATGCTTTTTCTTGAAAGGGTGATATAGTCTTTATAAAAGAAAAGAAAGATGGAAAAGAAAACTGAGGCTGTGTTTTAGATTCTTCTGAATTAATTCCATTAAGAAGATCAGCCAGAGAAATATTTAACTCAAAATTTTCGTTCGTTTTTTCTAAAATATACTGTTTAATTTTTATCAAATGGTTATCTGGCATAATTTGGATTTCAGTATAAGGGAGTTCTCGTATTTGCTCTCTCTTCATTTTAGCTTCTTTTATTAACCTATTCATTAATCGTGTTTTTTCACTTTTATTTTTAGCACATTCTTCTACATCTTCTATCGTAATATAGCCATCATTCAGCAAGCTCACAAAATCTCGCAAGAAAGCATCAAAGATTTCCTTATTTTCACCATGAAAATTTCTTATAGCAACAGAGATAAATCTGTGATTTCTAGCAGGTTGTGCGCGCACAAAAAGATATGTCTCCTCTGCAATGATTGCAAAGCGCATAAAACAGAGCAACTCATCTCCAAGTATTTCTTCATTTACAGCATTCTGTACAGCGCTATTTTTAGCAGCGTCAATTATTTTTTCAAAAAATTCTTGGGTTTTGTCAAAAATTTGACACAAGAAAACAAACTCGCCTATAGAAATTATTTCTCCTTTATAATGCGAATGTAATTTTTCAAAAGCATTATTTGTTGATTTTGGATATCTTTCAATATAGGAAAACGCTAAAAATTTTAAAAAGAACTCCCTGCTCTTCACCATTTCGTTATAGACGGCTCTTCTCTCGGCATCAGTTATATTCAGCTTAAGCATTGCTATTCGTTGATTAATCACTGCTCTGATTTCACTGGTTTTCTGGTTCAAGATATAGGAATCGGTTGCAAGTGAAGGGATTATATTATAGTCTGGGCTGTACAGCTCCACCGTCAAATCCGCATAAATTATATGCAATTCTTTTAGCAGCATTCTTAACTCTAGAAGTGTTTCTAAATCTAATGTATTTAAAGTGCTGGCGAAAATATCCTGGTTCAGTGCATTAATAATATGAGGTCTTGATGCAAATATAGAGTCTATTTTGTCTAAAAAATCAATTATTTTCTTGATATCTACGTTAGAGCGCAGTATATTAATTTTCTTTTCCAGCATTGAAGCTTCAGATAAATAAAATTCTTTCCTCTCTATAAGATCACTAAGCTCCGTGTGTTTCTTATCAATATCTGCTTTGTATAAAGTAAGTTTATCTTGTTTTTCTATAGCCAGCTTTTTTTCTTCAGCTAGTAAGACTGAATAATCAGTGCTTAATTGTTGGATTTCCACTGCACTCTTATACTCTAAAATCCTTCTGTCCAGTTCCACTATGTGCAAAGTAAGTTTTGCTTCTCTATTATTCAGATCTTGTTTATACGCCTTTAAAGCTAAACAACTATCCTGTAATTCTTTAGACTTCTTATCTATCTTCTGCTCTATATCTTGAATGTTTGAGCGCTCATTAGATACCTCTCCACTCAGTGCAGCCAAACGCTCACGGCCATGTTTTCGTCTAATGAGTTTAATATTTTTTTGGATATGACTCCAAAAATCAGCACTATTCTCATTGTCTTTTTTTACAGGATCAAATTTTATTTCTGTCGTAGATACCTTCCACACAATATAGCCATCATCAACGGGTTCTAATTCTTCTGGCTTTACATCCCCAGGCATTTCCCCTTGTTTAATTTTCTTAACAACGGATAACATCTCGCCTTCTGAATGAAATTTCAGCCCAGTAAATACTCGTCTCAGTTTAAACGCTAGCTCAATAAACTCTGCAGAATCTAGGGGAGTAAGCGGCGCAACTGCCGTTGTATTTTCTAATCCATTCAGTAAAACCTTAAATCTATCGTTATTTGAAAAGTTCTTAGCCAAAACTTGCACTGAAACTTCCTGCCGATTTTCATCTAGGTAAAAACACTTTAAATTACCTGAAATTGTTTTTTTAATATACATGACGCCCACTTGAGGAGAAAGGATTTTATCTTTTAGGGACGGTAACCATAGACAAGTCGTTGGTAATACAGTGGCGGGTTGAATAGGAGATTTTTCTTGAGCCATTATTTACCTTTTTGCTTTAAAATTTTAATTCTTAAATGATAACATATAAGCCTTGGTTTTACTTAAATATATTTCAAATAAATTAAAGCAAAAGCCTATTATGAAAACAATTTTTTGTTTAATGTAAAGACTAGCCTACTCAATTTTTGCAAAAACCAACCTTAATACAATTATATGGTTTTGCTAGAGAAACATAGAGAAATATAAAGTAGATACCATAAAAAAGGCTTTAAAAAAACAAAGGACGGTAAAAACCGTCCTTTGCCCCGCCCTCACGTCCCTGAACGATGGACTTTTGCTTATCCTTAAGCGAGTCAATCCTCCCTGAACGCATACATCCCTGTACATCGTTGTGGCATCCTGCCTGTGTGCTTATCCTTGCACCGTGTTACCATCCTTGAACGATACAGATCCTTCTGCATCGTGCTCTTCCCTGATTGCGCAATCCTTACGCTGTATTTCTTCCATAAACATGTACGTCCTGTACACTGTTTTAGGATAGAACAGTCTCTCTCTATACACAAGCCCATATCCGGTCGACCAACAGACATTTTACTGAACAATTTTAATGAAAATCAATAAGTTGCAGTAATATTGTCAATTTATTGAACGGATCACTTTAAGACTTTTCGTACACTTTTTTATCGACGATTCATAAATCGCCACTATCATACCTGCCACATCCCCACTTGACAAAATACGCCAATAAATCAATACTCTATTCCAGGCATGGGCAAAGGATAGCAGCACACTAAAACTCTAATAATGCACTTTGTATGCTTATGGGTAGCTTAGGTTCAATCTTAAGCAGTTATTATTGAAGCAATTCCCCCATCAGAGGAATTATCATGTTAAAAGATAGAAAAATTGTGCAAAAAGGTTTCACCTTAATTGAAATGATGATCGTCATCGCCATCATTGGCATTTTGGCGGCTATCGCCATCCCGCAATACAGCAATTACGCTGCCAGAGCCAAATTTGTCCAAGTTCAAAACACCGCCATCGCTAAAAAACCGGATGTTTCGGTACAGATCATTGCTGCAGGCAAGACTACCTGTACTGCTGTAGCCGCTAGTGCGCCCAGCGCCACTCAAAAAACAGCGGGCGTTGGCGTATCGGCTGCTTGTGTCATCACCGCCACTCCTTGGGATGAAACCCCGATGACGGCCGCAGATACCTATATCTTAACCCCCACCTATAATACTACCGATGGCACTATCAGTTGGGTTGTAGATCCGAATAGCGGCTGTAAAACCAGCGGCAATAGCTTGTGCTAATTGAATGACCTAAAATGGAAACAATATCTTCTTCACTGGCTGCAGCCATTGCCGCCAGTGAGCGTTTTGGCCTGCCGTTAATCGATTTGCATGCCTATGATCTGGCCCGCATTCCTATAGATTTCATCGATGAAAAACTCATGCGCCAGCACCGCATGGTAGTGTTACATAGACGCGGCGAGCGTTTAGATGTGGCTATAGCTGATCCCGCCTCTTTAGCGGCACTAAACGAGCTTAAATTTAAAACCGGTTTAAACACGCAGCCTATTTTGGTCGAAGACCATAAACTAACAGCCCTCATAGAAAAATTATTAAGCCATCATGCCCGCTCTGCCTTATCGGCTTTAGAGGCTCATTTAGAAGAAAGCGAGTACGCAATAGACCAAAGCCGCCTCACGGACGACGACGATGCGCCCATAGTGCGTTTTGTCAATAAAATTTTACTCGATGCCATTCACAACAACGTTTCTGATATACACTTTGAACCCTTTGAAACGAGTTATCGCATACGCTACCGCCGCGATGGAATATTGTATGAGGCGGCGCGCCCACCGCAGGCTTTATCGCCCCGCATCAGTGCGCGCTTAAAGGTCATTGCACAATTGGATATCGCCGAGCGCCGCTTGCCACAAGATGGTCACTTCAAAATGGCTTTATCCCCAGAAAGATCCTTGGACTTTCGCATCAACACCTGCCCTACCATCAGCGGCGAAAAAGTCGTCATTCGCGTCTTGGATCCTGCTTCGGCCCATCTAGGCATCGCGCAACTTGGTTTAGAAGAAAAACAACAGCAATTGTTCTTAGACTACATTCAAAAACCACAAGGCATGGTGTTGGTGACCGGTCCTACCGGCAGCGGCAAAACAGTCTCCTTATACACCGCTTTGGGCATTTTAAATACGGAAGAAGTCAATATTTCTACTATTGAAGATCCGGTGGAAATTAACGTTGCGGGCATCAATCAAGTCCACGTCAACTTGAAAGCGGGCTTAGATTTTGCCACCGCATTGCGTGCTTTTTTACGCCAAGATCCCGATATTATCATGGTGGGCGAAATCCGCGATTTGGAAACAGCCGAAATTGCCGTAAAAGCGGCCCTTACGGGCCATATGGTTTTATCCACCTTGCATACCAATAGTGCTGCTGAAACTTTAACGCGTTTACTGAATATGGGTATTCCGGCGTTTAACGTTGCCACTTCCGTTTCTTTGATAGTGGCGCAACGCTTAGCGCGACGCTTATGTAACGAATGTAAACAGATAATCGATATTCCCGAGAAAAGTCTGCTGGAAATGGGCTTTAACGAGGATGAACTGCGCCACGGTTTTACGCTTTTTAGCCCGCACAGCGCGGGTTGCCGGCATTGTCACTTCGGCTATAGCGGCCGTGTCGGTGTTTATGAGCTGTTGCCGGTCTCTAACGCCATAGCAGAGGTTATTATGACCGGTGGCAATTCATTGGATATTGTGCAGGTAGCCTTAACAGAAGGTTTACAAACCTTGCGCCGTTCGGGGTTGAATCGTGTGCGCGAGGGTTTGACTAGTTTAGAAGAAATAAATCGTATTACGTAATATTAATGAAATGTATCTATTTCCGTAGGGGCAGACCCCCGTGTCTGCCCTATAGTGGGCGGGCACAGGGGCCCGCCCCTACGAAAGAGAATAAAGAGATGAATAAACAAATAAAATTAGAACCCTACCTCTGGCATGGCCACAATGCTAAGGGAGAAAAATTAAGCGGCGAACTGTCGGCGGCAAGTTTAATCTTCGCGAAAGCTATGATCCGTAGACTAGGTATTACTGTGCAGTCGGTTAAAAAGAAAAAACGGGGCTTATTTGCCAGTACAGGCGGCAAAAAGTTAAAGCCCAGCGATATCTCCTTGCTATTGCGCCAGCTCGCTACCCTGCTCAATGCCGGTATTCCGGTAGTGCAATCCTTGGAGATGGTAGGACAAGCACAGGTAAATGCCCATGGCAAGAAAATGCTGTTAGCCATTAAAACAGACATAGAAAGCGGCACGCCTTTTTCTAAAGCTTTGCGCAAATACCCTGCAAGCTTTAACACCTTAAGCTGCAATTTATTAGCCGCTGGCGAACAAGCCGGCTCTTTAGATCAGATGTTAGAAAGGGTTGCCAGCTACGCCGAAAAAAGCGAATCCTTAAAGAAGAAAATCAAAAAAGCCCTGACGTATCCTCTGGCGGTGATCAGCATTGCCCTCTTAATCACCACCGGTTTGTTGATTTTTATCATTCCTACCTTTAAAGAAGTCTACGATGGTTTTAATGCCGAATTGCCTGCGGCAACGCGCGCCGTCATTGCCCTATCCGATTACATCCGAAAATATGGTTGGATTGCCCTCATTGGCTTTATGCTTAGCCTTTATTTACTCAAAAAGTCCTATCAAAAAAATACTGTCTGGATAGAAAAAATCGACCGATTGTCTTTGCGACTGCCTATAATAGGGGCTATTTTAGAAAAAGCCGCCATTGCCCGATTTGCGCGCACCTTAGCCACCACTTTTGCCGCTGGTTTACCCCTAGTCGATGCCTTACAATCGGTGGCAGCGGCTACAGGCAATTTTATCTTTAACAAGGCAACGCTGACTATACGCGATGAAGTCTCACACGGCCTAAAGATTCAACGCGCCATGGGCAATACCCATTTGTTTCCACCCTTAGTAGTACAAATGGTGGGGGTAGGTGAAGACTCCGGCTCACTGGAGTTGATGTTAAACAAGGTTGCCGATTTTTACGAAGAAGATGTAAACCATGCGGTTGATAATTTAAGTGCATTACTAGAACCCCTACTTATGGTAATCTTAGGGGTGTTGATTGGCGGTTTGGTCATCGCCCTCTATTTACCCCTCTTTAAACTAGGAGCCGTGATACGCTAATGGAAACACTAGATTTTATACGCAGTTCTTTTGCGCTGCAATTTGTAATCGTTCTTTTTTTAGGCTTATTATTCGGCAGCTTTTTAAATGTAGTCATTTATAGAGTGCCGAAAATGCTTATGCGTCAATGGCAACAAGAATGCCAGGCTTTCTTGAGCCAACCCGAAAATACCGATACTGAAAAGCTCAATCTATGGGGGCCAGCCTCACACTGCCCGCACTGTAAAACCCCTATAGCGCCGTGGCGCAATATTCCCGTGTTGAGCTTTGTCTTACAAAAAGGGCGTTGCCAGCAGTGTAAAGTCAAGATCAGTTATCGCTATCCTTTGGTAGAGTCACTCACCGCGGTCATTGTAGTGTGGATTTTGTGGGTGTATGGCTTTACGCTCGCGGGATTTGGTTTTAGTGTATTGAGCCTAGGCTTAATCGCCTTGACTTTTATAGACTTAGACCAACAAATACTGCCCGATAACATCACCCTACCGCTGTTGTGGTTAGGGTTATTATTCAGCTTAAGCGTATCCTTTATCACGCCCGAAGATGCTATTTTAGGCGCCACTGCAGGCTATTTGTTATTGTGGTTAGTAGGCGGCGCTTATAAATTGTTGCGCCATCGTGAAGGCATAGGCCAAGGCGATTATAAATTATTAGCCTTACTGGGTGCCTGGACGGGCTGGCAAACGCTACCCTTCATATTGTTATTGTCGTCGGTGATAGGCGCGATAGTGGGAATTACTCTTATACTATTTCGCCGCCATAGCATGCAGAAGCCTATACCCTTCGGCCCTTACTTATGCTTGGCAGGGTTTAGCGTCCTTATTTATCCACATTGGATACAATGGTTCTACAACTGGGTAGGACCATAATGTACACCGTAGGCTTAACCGGCGGCATTGCCAGCGGTAAATCCACTGTAGCGGATCTATTTGCACAACATGGCGTAACCATCATCGATGCTGACATCGTTGCTAGAGAGGTGATATTGCCTGGAGAAAGTGCCTATAAAACTATCGTTGCGTATTTTGGCAACGACATTATAGGAAATGATGGCACTGTTGATCGCGCCAAACTACGACAAATTGTTTTCACTCATCCTGAAAAACGTATCTGGTTAGAAAAATTATTGCATCCTTTAATACGCGATAAAATGATTGCTTACAGCCGTGAAGCAATCTCGCCTTATTGCATCCATGTGATCCCCTTATTAATCGAAACTTTACCTCATCCCGAAATAAACAGAATTTTAATGGTAGATGTAAGTGTAGAGACGCAAATAAAACGCTTGCGGGAGCGAGATCATTTAGATGAAATCATGATAAATAAAATGTTACAGGCGCAGATCAGTCGTGTAGAGCGTTTAGACCATGCCGATGACATTTTAATGAATGAAGGTCATTTGGATGCGTTGG
Source organism: Gammaproteobacteria bacterium (assembly GCA_009885935.1). Taxonomy (GTDB): domain Bacteria; phylum Pseudomonadota; class Gammaproteobacteria; order UBA1113; family UBA1113; genus VFKP01. The sequence continues at coordinate 11,231 of VFJT01000069.1, read as the reverse complement.
CAGATTCAGTGAAGAAATTGCATGGAAAATATTTTCAGTTGGCAATTACTTAAAAAATTGTTTTACGAATTATTAAATTGCACGATACGTCGCTTATCCCGGAACTCGTCATTGCGAGGAGCGTAGCGACGTGGCAATCCAGGAAAATATTGGATCAAAATTTTACCCCTGCCCCGCTCCCTGACGGTCGCGGCTCGGTTACAAACTGATGAACCGAGCCGCGACCGTCAGGGAGCGGATGAATGGAGAGAAAGGTTACGTTTTAATAGGTATTAAGAATACATGAACAAAAAATACTATCAACCCTCAGGCTACAATTCAAGTTTTGACTTCAACGGCAATGACTTTGGCGATTACATCGATCACACTCGTAAAAAAATTCGTTTGGCGCGTTTAGATCTGCACAGCGATTATGCCGAAGAAATCATCGATGCCAATGCTCCTTTTATGTGGTTGCCTAAAGAAAATAGTGCAAACAAAAAGCGTGCCGTTCTACTGATACACGGTTTATACAATTCGCCCTTTAGCTTAAAAGATTTGGGCCATATTTTTTATCAACAGGGCTTCTTAGTCTACAGCATATTACTGCCCGGACACGGCACAGTGCCCGCAGATTTACTGCATATTCATCGTCAATCTTGGCAACAGACCATGGATTTTGCTGTGAATGCCTTAAAAGACAACATAGATGAATTGTATTTATGCGGTATGTCTACCGGTGCTTTATTGTGTTTAGATTATCATTTAAGACATCCGCATATGACTATTAAGAGCATCATTACACTGGCGCCAGCGCTTAAAATTAAAAATATTGCCGCTCCATTTTCACCTCTGATTGCTAAACTCTCACCCTGGCTAGAAAAGAATAGTCAAGATAATTACACTAAGTATCGTTCCTTTGCGACGCAGCCCGTTACCGAAGTGTATCGTTTAGGTAAAAAGGTTTTGAAAGAAATGCAAAAGAAAAAATATTTGGATACGAAACTTTTTATGGCCTACTCTCACAGCGATCAAGTCATTTCAGCCAAAGCCTGTGAACAATTTTTTACACGCTATGCTTCGCCTGACAGCCGTTGTGTCATTCATCATAGTGGAACAACGGTACCCGCAGATCCTCGTATTCATTATCTGGATGATAAGTTCCCTGAAACCCCACCTTATGTCTTGCGACACAATGGCCTGCCCATTTCTCCTGAAAATGGCTATTATGGCCTAAAGAGCGATTATCGTGAGCCTAAGAAAAATGAATTATTGTATAACCCCCAGTTTGCATTATTGGCACAGGCTATAGTAGAATTTTTGTAATAATGGCATTTATAAGGACCAACCACTATGTCAATGGTAGATAATGTATTAGCGTTTATCGAGGGCGTAGCCCTAATTTTATCCCCCTGTATTTTGCCCATCTTACCCCTCATCCTGTCTGCTTCCATCGATGGTGGCAAAACCCGACCCATCGGTATTACTACTGGATTCATAGTCTCCTTTTGCTTATTTGCTTTTTTTTCGCGCTGGCTAATCTTAACCACTGGCATCAGTCTGGATGTGGTTAAATACGCTTCCTTGCTATTGCTCACCCTGCTCGGTATTGTGATGTTATCTGGCCGTTTATCGGAAAAATTCAATGCACTTACACAACGGCTGGCCGATGTAGGCAATCGTTTTTCAAGCAACAGTAATGAGGGCGGTTTTGTCTCTGGTTTAGGCATAGGCGCCTTAATTGGTTTAATTTGGACTCCTTGTGCTGGACCTATTTTGGCGGCTGTTTTAGTCCAAGTGATTCGGCAAAAAAGCAATTTTGAGGGATTTATCACCCTACTCTTTTTCTCACTAGGCGCAGGGGCGCCTATGTTGATCATTTCACTGATGGGAAGAAAACTTATGCAAAAGATGCACTTTTTTAAAGAACATGCGGAGGGCATTCGACGTACGCTGGGTTGTATTATCTTACTCTCTGTCGCTTTTATTGCGACGGGTTTTGACCAAAGAATATTGTCCAGTACTTCTGCACCCCCAGCATCGCTAGTTTCACAACCTGTACACTCCGAATCCGGTCTTATCGATGCATTGCCGAATCCTTACCCGGCACCGAATTTCGTCGATATTCAAACCTGGTTAAATAGCCAGCCATTGACGATGCAGGCGCTCAAAGGCAAAGTTATTTTAGTTGATTTTTGGACTTACTCTTGCATTAATTGCGTGCGTACTCTGCCCTATCTGACTGCTTGGGATCAACGTTACAAAGACAAGGGTCTAGTGATAGTCGGCGTACATGCTCCTGAATTTGAGTTTGAAAAAAATGTGGACAACATCAAAGCGGCTTTGATTAAGAACACTATACGCTATCCCGTCGCTGTCGATAATAACTTGTCTACGTGGAGCAATTTTAACAATCAATATTGGCCTGCGCATTACCTCATCGATAAAAATGGGCAAGTGGTTTATACCCACTTTGGTGAAGGCGATTATGACATTACCGAACACAACATCCAAACATTATTGGGCATCTCGAGCAAAGCCCCTATGGTGCACGGTGCGGCAGAAAGCTTTAATACCAATCAAACACCTGAAACGTATTTAGGCTACGCCCGGGCAGAACGTTTTAGCAGTGATGCAGGATTACACTCTGATACTACATACAATTATTCTTTCCCCGCATTTATTCCCAGCGACCACTGGAGCGTGCAAGGTCAATGGCAGGTGGCTGCAGACAGGATTACTTCCATGAGCAATGACGCCAAATTACGCTTAAACTTCAATGCGCAGAAGGTTTTTCTGGTGTTAGGAAGCAGCAGCGGCAAACCCATTACTATCACCTTGCTATTGAATGGCAAACCCATCACCCCCAATGGGACGATAGTAGTAGATAGACATACTTTGTATCAGCTCGTAGATCAAAAAGCAGCAGCGAATGGACTGTTGGAAATACAAGTGAGTGGGCCTGGATTGGAAGCTTATGCGTTTACTTTTGGGTAGAGCGCATCGCTACAAAAAATCTGCTGCATTATCACTATTGATAAAAACGGCCTCTTTGGCACTAGGAAACAATTGATAAAAATTTTCTAAGGCCTTTTCATGCCTAGGCGCTATCCCCTGCCACGAAACTTGATACGGAATGATTGCATTGCCGTCTAATACTACAAAATCAATTTCACCTTGATTTCGTTCCTGCCAATAAAAAACCTGGCCATACATTTTTTTTAAGCGCAGAAATACCAGAAGCTCTAAACTTTTCCCTAGATCTTGTCCTCCTGCACCTATCACTGCACGCCGTAAACCTGGATCTATAGGATAATATTTTTTTTGTCTAAGCAATCGTTTCTTTTCTGAAAAGGCGAAATAGGGGCAAGCGAATAATAAATAAGATTCTTCAGCCGCTTCCAAATAAGATTTAACCGTATCTACGGTTAAACCCATAGTACCCGCAATCTTTCTAAAACTTAATTCAGAGCCGCAACTTTCAAAGGTCATTTGTATGACCTGTTTCAATGCCTGTGGTGTGCGCGCATGTACTGAACGCAACACATCGCGCAGAATAATATTGTCAAAATATTCCTGCAATAACTCATAAGCTGGTGTATACGTCACGGCCTTAGGAAAACCGCCCGACAATAAATAATCCGTTAGTTTCTTTTTAGGCAATAAGGTTTTATATTCCGAAAATGAAAAAGGAAATAATTCCAGTGCAATATATCTACCCGTTAAACTGATAGAAAACTCGCCGCTTAATAAGCTAGAATTAGAGCCGGTTAAAATAAAAAAATTATTTTTAGGTCGTTCTAATTGCGTGTGCAACCATTTTTCCCAATTTTTGACATTTTGAATTTCATCTAAAAAAAAGTAACAAGGGATATCTTGCGACCATTGAACTCTCGCCAACGCAAGAATTTGGCTTAGCAAGGTATGATCTAAATGGTTTAATAATCTAGGATCTTCAAAATTGCAGTAATAACACTGTACTAGTGGTAAGTTATAATGTTCTGGCAATTGAGTCAATAAGGTTGATTTTCCCCCACGACGCACGCCTTGAATGATCAGCGCCAAATCTTGGCTTAGAACCGGTGGCAAGACTACTTGACGCTGTAAGGAAGCGGGCGGCACCCTATCCCAAAAGCTCCAATCAGCACAAATTTTTGTAAGTTCTTGATCATTAATCATAAAATAAACCCGCTTAGCCATTAGTGTCTAGTATAGTCGACAGAGTTAATATTGTCAAGTATATTCGACACTAATGGTTTTGTCAGGTATACTGCCCTTTAGACAGATATACCCCCCTATCGCCCACAATGCTGCAAATACTACGCCCGACAACAGCTGCGCCGGTAAAAATGGCAATGCCATGTGGTAACACAGTATTAGACCTTGCGCGGTCATGGGGTAATACCCTGCGCAGAGCCATACGCCTAAATTGGTCAATAACCAATAGAAAAGACTGGCGCAAAAAACTTTAGCGATACAATTGAACCAGCGTATTCTTGAGCTAGAACCTGCAAATATCGCCACGATCAACAATAATGTTACTGCATTGACTATAGACCACAGGCCAACAGCCGGATAAGCATACAACAGCGCCAATCCTATATCGGCTATTTCCACAATTGCTACAGTCAACAGCGCTGCTTTTAAAAAAGAATAGCGGCGGGCTAAATAGACTGTCATGGCGATTTCAGGGGAGTAATTCGCGGTATGCGGCAACCATTTGCAGATTATAGTGAGTAAAGCCCATAGCATAGTTGCGATCATGATACCGCTAAACCCCCATTGCAATAGACAGCAATGTAATATTCATTATAGAAAAAAGAAAGAGTTTGCGCGCCCAAGCAACATCATCGTCCACAAAAAAGCCCCATACGCTCAATCCTATCCACATAAGACCTAAAAGATTAGCCGTAATAAAGTAGAAAAGATGCGTAACTCCTAGGATAGGCAGGAGCAAAGTCACTAAGAAAAATAAAATGACAAAGATTAAAATATTAAATTTGGTATACGCCATACTTCTTTTTAAGGGCAAAACAGGGATGCCGGCATTGGCGTAATCCTCACTATAACAAATAGCTATGGCGAAAAAATGGGGCATTTGCCAGCAGAATAAAATTAAAAATAAAACGAAGGCGACTAAATCAAATTGACCTGTTACCGCGGTATACCCTACTACAGGCGGCACAGCTCCAGATACAGCCCCAATCACGGTACCGAATACACTGCGGCGTTTAAACCACAGAGTATACGCCACTACATAAGCCAATAGACCAATGAAGGCAATGAACAGTGTCAAAGCGTTGGTGCCCAAATACAGCAATAAGAAACCGCTTAAACCAAAAAGAAATGCATACAGCAAAGCTGTTTTAACCGATACATTATCTGTGGCCAAAAGGCGGTTTTTAGTACGCTTCATAAGTTTATCGATATCGCGGTCGATGCAATTGTTTAAAATGCAGCCGCAAGCAATGACGCCTATCATCCCCAAGAGGCTCGCCAAAAAATTGAAGAAATAGAATCCCTGACTGTGCACCGCCAGAAAATAGCCCCCACAAAGAGTGACTACATTACCAAAGATGATACCCGGCTTAATGAGGGAAAGATGTTTCATCATTCCCTACATAGACATGGCATTCATGCCCATGTTCTCATACAAATGGTACATGATCCATAAAGTGCCCAGCACAAAAATGAGCACCATCACTAAAGTGAACAGAAAACTGAGTAAATTCCACGACGCTTTAGAGTGCGTGCTTAAGTGTAGAAAAAACACCAGCTGCACAAACAGTTGGATCAGGGCTAATACCCCTACGGTAATATATAAATCGGCTTTAGGCAATGCGCCCGAACTCACTAGATAGAAGGAAATCAGGGTCAAAACCACCGATAATATAAAGCCCGTAGCATAGGATTTGTGCGTACCGTAGGTCGCACCCGTATCTACATCAAACTCAGGTTCATGTTTTGCCATCTTAAATTGCTCCCATCAAGTATACGACTGAGAATACAAAAATCCATACGATATCTAAAAAGTGCCAAAATAAACCCAGACAGGTTAATTTAGTCTTAGTCACTGGCGTAATGCCATGCTTATTGATTTGGAATATCATCGTCAACATCCAGATGAGACCCATGCTGACATGCAAACCGTGCGTACTCACCAAGGTGAAGAAGGCAGATAAGAATGCGCTCGTAGCCCAGGTATGCCCTTCCACAACCATATTGTGAAATTCATAAATTTCCATGCTGAGGAAAGATACACCTAGAAAAAATGTTAGCCATAACCAACCAATGACGATATTTTTATTGCCTATAGTACGCGACAACATCGCCAGACCATAGGTAAAACTACTGGTCAAGAGAATCATGGTTTCAGTCAACACAAAAGGCAAACTGAAGAGTTCCTTACCATGCGGACCGCCGTAAGTATGGGTATGCAACACTGCATACACTACAAACAGCGTTGCAAATAAGATACAGTCCGTCATAATGTAGATCCAGAAACCAAATACATTCTTCGAACCATCAAAATGATGCGTATGATGATGATCATTCATAACGGGTGTAGCGCTCATCGTTTTACTCCTGCCATTTCCTGTAGATGTTGTGTTTCTATTGCTTCAACAGTGCTTGCCTTGACGTAGTAATCGATATCGTAGTTGAAAGCACGGATGATAAGTGAACCAATGGTACAGACTACGCCCACTATCGCCAGCCACCAAATATGCCATACCATCGCAAAGCCGAGGATGAGCACAAATATGCTGATGATAAAACCCATCGCAGTATCCCTAGGCATGTGTATGTCTTGGTAAGGCTCTGTGCGTATTTTAGGCTTGTTGTCTACATCCAAGCCCTTTTGCTTGTCGTACCAAAAAGCATCTATGCAATTGACCTCGGGATCGTGTGCAAAATTGTAAAATGCAGGCGGCGACGACGTAGCCCATTCTAAAGTACGACCATTCCAAGGATCGCCGGTGAGATCGCGGTATTTTTCTCTATTCTTGATGCTCACAACCAGTTGCAATACCTGGAAGAACACACCCAAGGCAATGATGGAAGCGCCTATAGCAGCGACGATCAAGTAGGGTTGAAAACCCGTGGAAGCATCATAGTGATATAAGCGACGCGTCATACCCATAGCACCCAAAATGTAAAGAGGCATAAAGGCAACAAAGAAGCCTATAATCCAACACCAAAAAGCACACTTGCCTAGACGTTCATTCAAGGTAAAACCAAACATCTTGGGAAACCAGTACGTAAATCCAGCGAAATAACCAAACACCACCCCGCCAATAATGACGTTATGGAAATGCGCAATCAAGAAGGTGCTATTGTGGGCCTGAAAATCAATTCCGGGTACAGACAACATCACGCCTGTCATGCCGCCTATAGTAAAGGTCACGAAGAAACCCATCATCCAATACATGGGGGAAGTAAAGGTAATGCGCCCCCTATACATAGTGAAAATCCAATTAAATAATTTTACGCCTGTGGGAATGGATATGATCATCGTCATGATACCAAAGAAGGCATTCACATCTGCACCCGAACCCATGGTAAAGAAGTGATGCAACCATACCAAGAAGGACAAAATGGTAATGGCCACAGTAGCCCATACCATCGTGGTGTAACCAAACAAGGGTTTCTTAGAAAAGGTGGCCACTATCTCGGAGTAAACCCCAAAAGCGGGTAACACCAATATGTACACCTCTGGGTGCCCCCACATCCAGATCAAATTGACATACAACATTTGATCCCCACCAAAGCCGGTGGTAAAGAAGTGCATGTCCATATAGCGATCTAAAGCCAGCAATGCTAAATCCACCGTTAACACCGGGAAAGCCGCCATGATTAAAACGCAAGAACATAATACTGTCCAGGTAAAAATAGGCATTTTCATCAAGGTCATGCCTGGACAACGCATCTTTATAATCGTCACAAAAAAGTTGATACCGGACAGTAGCGAGCCCAAACCCGAAATTTGCAGCCCCCAAATATAGTAATCCGTTCCCACCGTGGGGCTATACTCAAGCTCCGAAAAAGGCGGATAAGCCAACCAGCCTGCATGGGCAAAGTCCCCAATCAATAAGGACATGTTAACGAGTATAACGCCAGTCACAAACAGCCAAAAACTGAGAGAATTCAGAAACGGAAAAGCCACATCGCGCGCGCCTATTTGCAACGGCACAGCAATGTTAAATAAAGCAAACATCAGCGGCATAGCCACAAAGAAAATCATAATGACGCCATGGGCCGTGAAAATTTGATCGAAGTGTTGTGGGATCAGGTAGCCAGTCGAGTCGCCTGACGCCAGTGCCTGCTGCGTTCGCATCATCGCCGCGTCTACAAAGCCTCTGAACAGCATTACAAAAGCAACAACGAAATACATCACCGCGATGCGTTTGTGATCGACGCTAATGATCCACTCGTGCCAGAGATAACCCCATTTCTTGAAATAGGTAAGTCCCCCTACCACGACAATTCCACCAATGACGATGAATACGAACATAGACAGTATAATGAGTTGCTGGCTTAATGGCTCATAGAGGTAAGGAAAGACCTCGTGCGGATTGCTTAATTTTCCTATGAATGTTTCTAACATGGCAATTTCCTATTTAGTGGTTACTTTGATTCATAATAGTATTCTCATTAGGCGCTACATTATCTCTCATGCCCGGCATCATGTAACTCATAATAATGTCGTCAAATAATCCTGGAGTAACACGGCCAAAATAACGAACGGGATCATTTGTAGACTGTGGTACCAGACGATTCCAAAACACATCTGCATTCAATTTATCCGGTATCTTTTGTGTTGTTTTGATCCAATTCGCAAAATCCTCTGGGGAGGTAGCATCCACAACAAATTGCATGCCCGCAAAACCGATACCCGTATAATTTGCACCAAAACCCCTATAAGACCCGGGGATATCCGTTATCAAGTGCAATTGGGTTGTCATCCCAGTCATGGCATAAATCTGTCCGCCCAACTGTGGAATAACAAAAGAATTCATAGGTGCTGCGGCTGTTATTTTAAAATTTATAGGTCTACCGGTCGGTATGCGCAGATAATTGACGGTGGCTATTTTGTATTCAGGGTAAATAAACAACCATTTCCAATCCAGCGAAATGACTTCTACGACCACGGGTTTTTCTTTTGAATCCAGAGGTTTGAAAGGATCTAAGCTATGGGTAGTTTTCCAAGTGACGGTGCCTAAAATAAGAATAATAATACAGGGAATCGACCACCAAACCACTTCTAAAAGAGTGCTGTGCTTCCACTCTGGGGCATAGTGGGCATTATTCTTTTCCCTATAACGCCAGCCAAACCACAGGGCCATAAAGATGGTGGGAATAACGACGATCAACATGAGTCCAATTGAAAAGAGAATCAATCTATGTTCAGCAAACGCTATTTGGCCTTTAGGTGCCAATATCCCCTCCGAGTAGTTACAGCCGCTCAAAGCGAGTGACAGGAGCACAAGCACTACGACACCCAGATTTCTAAGCATGCCCTTAATCGAGGGCCTAGACATTAAACTAGTAATAGCTTTCATCATGCTTTGTTCCCTTTTTTGTACATTAGGTCCCCCACCGCGTAAAGTATAAAACAGGCAGCCTAAATATGCTGCGTCAGAAGGCACCCATAGCGTATTCGATACCAGCCTTTGTGTCAATTCAATTTCGCTATTAAGCGCCCTATTTACTGTGCTTTTTTTCAAAAAGTGCCATAAAAACAAGGTTATTGATAACGATTCTTATTTAAACATGAATAAATTTTCCGAGCCGAGATCGTCAGAAAGTGATTACGAGAAGCTTCACTGAACAGGGGTAGGTTTAAGAACCAGATGATTGTCATCCTCGGCTACCCGGAGTACCGAGTACAGGCTCCGGCCGGGGATCCAGATTAAATTCTCAAGAATCCCCTCAAACTTGTGCGTCTAAATTTTGGTCATAAAGCAAAGGTGGTGGATGGTTCCGCCTTAGATCACATAGATTACCAGCCCTAAGAATAAAGGCTGGTAATGCGATGTCCCCTTATGACCTCGCAGATTTTATGATATTTCCTGGTGTATTTTCTTGATCTGGATTACACCTTATTGCCGTTTGCTGCATAGCTTTAAGTTTTGATTCCAAGCCTCTAGAATGGCCTTCATTTGAGGTGTTATTAATCAAAGTGTTCACTTGTGATGAATAATCGTTAGCAGTAACCGGTATATTTTCAAATTTTTCCAGAAATGTTGTTTCAGCCGCTGAAATTGTATCCTTAATCTTATTGAAAAATGTCATAGGGTTTATTTCCCCACTTTTTATAGCGTTAGAAAAACTCTTGTTTAACTCATCTTTATAGGGTTGGTTCATAAAAGCATTAACGTCATCATCAGAATAAGTTTTCACACTGGAGGCTGCGTTCAAAAGCATTTCTACCGCCTCGAAATCTCTCACCAAGTAATATTCAATACTACGGTTCTTGATTTTGATTGCGGCTAATTCAATACTACCTTCCTCGATTGTGATTGTGGCTATAATCTCAGGATAGTTCTTCATGTTAGCAGGACAAACTATAGGATCAGCAGGGCGACGAAGAGCAGAAAGGCTCTCTAAAAAATCTTGGCCCATGCCGATGATCTTCTCATCGTCATCAATCATGACATAAACAACAGCCTTTATCCTGTTACCATCAACCCAGTGCTCATAAGGAACCTTATAAATGTTGATATTAATATTTTCTGCGCTTGCAGCCATGATGTTTACCCTCTAAAATATAATTATAATACGACTTTTATTATATTCGAATTAAATTGGTTTGTCAACCTATCGGTAACATGCTTATTGTCCGGTGTAAGCAACAAGGAAGCTGTCTGTAAATCTTTGCTTTTAAAAGAACCCCCCGGCCAAGAATTTTCAAAAAACCCTGTAAGCCGTTGTTTTATAATTGTTTTTTCTTATTTTTTTCCTTAGGCATCCCCGCATACACTTATACTAAATCCATTATTTCCAGATGGCTTCTTTTTAAGTAAATATGAGGAGATCTCTAAGGATTAAATTTAGTATATACTGAGGATGAATTATCAAAATTATGGAGAGAATTATGATCAAAGCAGTGTTTAGACCTTTTTCTGCTCATATTATCAGTGGATTTATTCTACTGACTTTTTTTAGCTCTGTTTTCGCCACTTGCACTAAGGCTGAAGTTGAAAAAGCCGATATGCGTTGGGCCAATGCCGTCGATTCCAACAACGTCAACG
>VFJT01000002.1 GCA_009885935.1 Gammaproteobacteria bacterium | reverse complement strand
ACTGATACGGACAGATACAATTTGGCCGATTAAGTCCCTAGGCTGGCCTATTAAATCCTTGGGCCCACTAAAGCTAACAGTACGGTTATTTTCACTGCGCCCACTGAGTTCTGTATTGTCTTTCCTGGCATGACCTACGACGAGTATGGGGACTACAGTACCTACCATGGCTAGGCTAATAGCCTGTGCCTGCAGTTGAATGCGATCTTGTAGTATTTTTAAGCGCTGCTTTTTAACCGCCATGTCTATACCATCATGCAATTTAGCGGCGGGTGTGCCGGGGCGTGGACTGTAAATAAAGCTAAAAGATTGATCAAAACCCACAGCCTGTATTAAGTCCAAAGTGGCGATGAAATCATCGTCCGTTTCGCCGGGAAAGCCCACTATGAAATCGGATGAAATAGCGATATCGGGGCGTATGGCTTTTAACTTTTGGCAGCGTTCAATAAAGCTTTCTGCACTATAGTCGCGTTTCATCATTTTCAGAATACGGTTAGAGCCGCTTTGTACCGGCAAATGCAGGTGACTAGCCAGCTTTGGAATGTCTTTATAAGCCGCAATTAAATCGTCACCAAAGGCCGATGGATGCGAAGTGCTAAAGCGGATGCGTTTAATATTGTCTAAAGCAGCGATGTAGCGAATCAGCAGTGCTAAATCGGCGGTGCTGCCATTATGCATAGGGCCACGGTAATCATTAACATTTTGCCCTAATAGAGTAATTTCTTTAACCCCTTGTTCGGCTAAAGAAGCGACCTCAGCCAGAACATCATCAAATGGACGGCTGATTTCCTCGCCACGGGTGTAAGGCACAATACAGTAACTACAATACTTGTTACAGCCTTCCATAATGGACACAAAGGCAGTTACTCCTGTGGCTTTGGGTTCGGGCAGGCAATCGAATTTCTCAATTTCAGGAAAACTAATGTCTATGGCTGCTTTATGTGTAATATTACGTAATTCTATTAATTGCGGTAAACGGTGTAGCGTTTGTGGACCAAAGACGATATCGACATAAGGAGCGCGTTTCACTATGGCTGCGCCTTCTTGGCTGGCTACGCAACCACCTACAGCGATGAGCATATGGGGATTATTTTCTTTCAATTCGCGCCAACGACCTAGCTCAGAAAAAACTTTTTCTTCAGCCTTATCGCGTATGGAGCAGGTATTGATGACCAATAAGTCTGCTTTGGAAGGGTCTTCGGTCACTTCCATCCCTTTTTTATCCCGTAAAACGGCCAATATTTTGTCTGAATCATAAACATTCATTTGGCAGCCGTGGGTGAGAATAAACACCTTGCTTATTTTCTGGGGGCTAAGGATAGTATCGGGCATTGACCACTCGGTTTGTTAATATCGAGCAACAGTATACCACAATAGAAAAAAGGCCGTTCAGGCCATCTCCTAAAAAAATGTTGATATTTTTCACAAAAAGTCTTGATTATTTGGGGTTGGAATGGTAACTTGTAGCAGTGGTCGGCAAACCGCATAATAAATAGCCAAAAAGATCCACCTCCTGATTTTTTCAGGAAGTAGGTTATAGTGTCTCGTTTTTGTACAGTGTATAGAAGCGAGGAAAGTATGAACTAGATTGTATAGGAGCCAAACTCTTATGATGAGCACGGAAGAAGTCGCATCGATTCAGCAGAAAAGTCAAAATCAAGCCCACGGTTTAGCCCAGCAAGTGAATGAGGTGTTAGATCGCTACTTCGCCTTATTGGGGAATCAACAACCCGATAATTTGTACCAAAAATTAATGACAGAAATTGAAAAGCCGATGATTGAAAGCATTATGCGCTATGTGCGCGGTAATCAATCTAAAGCTGCACGTGTATTGGGTCTTAGCCGCGGTACTTTACGCAAAAAACTAGCGCAGTACTTTGATACTACGCACGTAGGTAAACAGCGCGATTAGTCTTCATTTTGAACACTGGCCCGTTTCAGGGCCAGTACTCTGAGTTAGCTTAGCTCGGTGCTGGTGCCACCACGGGTGGTTGTGGTGACCGTTATAACTTATTTTTTTGGTATTGTCTTGAAGCTACGTCAAAATTTCGCGGCTGGCCAGTGCGCGCGCCAAGGTACCGCCGTCAATAAACTCTAACTCACCGCCTAGGGGTACGCCATGGGCAATACGGGTTACACGCATGGCATAAGGTAGGCTTAATTCGTGTATATAATGGGCCGTTGCTTCACCTTCCACTGTGGGATTGGTAGCGATGATCAATTCCCCTATATCTTCGCTCTGGAATCGTTGTTTTAATAATCCTAAGCCCAATTGTTCTGGGCCAACGCCATCTAAGGGCGATAAATGGCCCATTAATACAAAATATAAACCATGAAAACCAGTTTGTTCTATGGCCAGTAGATCGGCAGGAGATTCAACCACGCACAATAAACGTTGATCGCGCCTAGGATTAGCGCACAACTGACAGCGTGCGCTTTCACTGAATGTACGGCACAGATCACAATGCCCGACTTCATTCATAGCAAGCAATAAGGCTTCGGCTAATTGTTTACCGGCAGGGCGATTGCGGGCCAATAATTGAAAGGCCATGCGTTGTGCCGATTTTGGCCCTACACCCGGTAAAAAGCGCAGTTGTGCTATTAATTTGTCTATTAGCGGACTAAAACTCATTGTAACTATTCATTCCTTTCTCGTAACTACTTATTCCCGCTGACCCCGTCATTGCGAGCTTGCGAAGCAATCCAGGGGTAAAAATCACTGTTTTATAAGGTTTCATGTTGTTTATTAGCCCTGTTGTAAGTGGTGTTCCTTTTCATTACTTAACATTTTCCTGGATTGCTTCGCAAGCCCGCAATGACGGGTACTGCTATTCTTTGCTATTGAAATCTACTCCATAGGGTGCGGGTAGTTATTTTAAGCACCGTCACCCATGCCACCAAAGCCTTCAGGTAGCGATCCCAAATTACCAGCCAGCGCAGATAATTTTTCGCGTGAGCGTTTTTCAATTTTAGCGGTTGCATCATTGATAGCCGCGGCGATCATGACTTCCAATAACTTAATATTTTCAGGCGTCATGCCGGGTGTGGCGGCGGCGTTTAGTACTACTTTTTTACAATAATGTAAGCCATTTAAAGAGATTTCTACCATATCGCCGCCAGCTGCACCGACTATGATCATGGCAGCGAGTTCCTCTTGCGCCTTTTTCATATTGGCCTGTAGATCTTTTGCTTGTTGCATTAATTTTGATAAATTATCACTCATTGTTTTAAACCTCGTTAGTTGTCATGGTCTAGACTCGTTATTGAGTCAGGGACTATTGTAGCATGAAACTGTTCCAAAATCTGCCTAAAGTGGGGGTTTTCTTGTAAGGAACTGTGGGCACTGGCTAAGGCTTGATTTGCCTTTTGGTGCTGTATTTTTTGCGGTGTAGCGATAGCATCGATTACGATTTCAATGGATACCTGTATGGTTGTGTTGAAATGGTGGCTTAAGGCAGTAGCCAAGAGGGTTTCTTGCTGTTTATCGTGTAAGGCGCTGTGTTCCTGGTTCAGTGCAAAACGCCAATGACTGTCTACGGTGGTTAATAAAGCGCAATGGTTTGCTAACAGTGCACATAAACCGCTTAAATTGAGTTTAGGGTACAGTTCGTCCCAGTTTATATTGGATTCATCGCTGGGTTTGAAAGTTTTTTTTTTACGGGTGGGGCAGTATCACCGTCGTCATCCCAGGGTTGAAAAGCCAATAAGCGAAGATATGTCATTTCAAAACCCATTTGCTGATCGGGCGCTAGCGCCAGATCGCGTCGTCCTATCAGGGCAATTTGATAATACAGTTGTATGCGTTCAGACGTAATGGCAACAGTACACTCTTTTTGTAATACTTGTTGTAGCGCCAATTGATGCAATAATTCTATGAAAGCTTCTAGTACTACAGTAAAATCAGCTCCTTTTTCGGCTAAGGCACGAATGAGTGTCAAGCCGCTGACAGCGTCGTTTTGCAATAAGGAATCCAGTAATTTTTGCACGCTATGGCTATCGGCTAAACCTAATAATCCACTGATTTTAGCCTCCGTGATATCACCACCACAAAAAGCAATGCACCGTTCTAATAGGCTTAAACCATCGCGTACGCTGCCGCGCGCTGATTTGGCAATTAAAGTCAGCGCATTGGGATCAACGTTAATATTTTCTTGTTGTAAAATGTGATTAAAATGTTGGCTTAAGGCGTCGTTAGTTAATGGCTTTAAGGTGAAATGTAAGCAACGCGATAATACGGTATTCGGCAATTTTTCGGGTTCGGTGGTGGCCAGCAAAAAGATAACGTGTTTAGGCGGTTCTTCCAGCGTTTTTAATAAGGCATTAAAACTGTGGCCAGAGAGCATATGTACTTCATCGATTAAAATGATTTTATAACGGCCCATAATAGGCGGGTATTGTACGCTTTCCAATAGTTCACGGGTGTCTTCGACTTTGGTGCGTGAGGCAGCGTCAATTTCTAGTAGATCTAGATAATTGCCCTGGGCGATAGCCAAACAGGGGTTGCACTGACCACAGGGTGTAGCCGTAGGTCCTTTTTCACAGGAGAAGCATTTTGCCAATAATCTAGCTAGAGACGTTTTGCCTATGCCGCGCGTACCGCTGAATAAATAAGCATGGTGCAAACGGCCGCTTTCTAATGCGTGTGTTAAAGCCTGCACAATAACCGCCTGGCCTATGACTTCAGCAAAGGATTGGGGACGCCATTTACGCGCTAAGACATGACTAGGCATAAACTTACACCGTTTTTATTAATGAGGGCAGTTCACCCACCAGCAATCTGCACACAATTCAACCACTACCGTTGCTCTCTTCCGAGTCTGGCGGGGTTTGCAGCGTATTGTCGCAAATGGATAGGCGAACCACCATAAAAGAGCGGCTATTGCACCATATTCTAGGGCAGAAAACAAGTGGGGTACCGTACAATTATCCGAGCCGCGACCTGGCGGGCGCGGGTCAAAACCCATAATGAGTTTGAATTTTTGCTAATGTGCTTGAGCTTTTTGTTCAAGATCCTTCAGTTTTTTTACTGATAATCCCGTGCATTCTGCAATAGTGATTAAATCAACACCTGTTTGCAAAAGGTTGGTTGCTACATCCTGAATTCCTTGCTGTCTTGCTTCTTTTTTAGTAGCATCTATTAAATTCATAACTGTCTCCTGATATTCTGGTGCAAAACCTTGTTTCAAAATGCCCCAATAAGGTTCTATTGGTTTACCATCGGCACTAATAATACTTTTCGCTAAATAGCTTAGCACATTATAGCCCAGTTCACTACTGTTTTTTATTTCTAATTTTGAGAGTAATTTATTCACAATATGTAGCTTTTTTTCTAAGGTTTGTTCGTTTTTCGTCCGACGTAAACTGGCTAACATAAGATTTGAGCGATGCTCAGAAAGTAAATCAGCTTCATCTAATGTTTCTACATCTAGCAACGGGAAGGGCTGCATTAATATTTCTCGCGCCAAGTCAGACAAATCGCCAAACTGCCCAAAAAAGCTAGTATCATACGGCCAAGGGCTCACTCCATTATAAACTACTATGGGATAAACAAAAGGCAGTGGCAGTTCATCCCCTTCGTTTTCCAACACATGATGCCTTAAAATTTGCATGATGTAATACAACACTCTAAACGGCATCAATGCGTCGGGGCGACTTTGATGTTCACACAGTACATACAATAGAGCTTCTGCGTCACAATCATTACGCTGCACACTAAGCAATATGTCACTGTGGCTTTCGTTTAACAGGCTGTCTATAAAACTAGAATCTTTCACCTCAGTAGTGCCTAATTTCATAAAGCGTAATATCTTCTCCGGCAAGCGTGTTTTGATGAAATCTTGTGACAGTGACAAATCTTTCATCATTGCTTTGAAAAATTCGTCATGCTTAGATCGTACGCCTGCCACTCTGAGTCCTTATTATTTACACGATAAATGTAATTATATATTATTGTTTTATGCGTAGCAAGGGTTTCTTTCTTTTTCACCCCATAACCAGCATAATTAAAGCCATCCTAAACAAAGGCCGAATAATTACCTATGTTAAATCGAAAAATTATTCACATCGATATGGACTGTTTCTATGCCGCCATTGAAATACGGGATAATCCGAGCTTAACGGACAAGCCGGTGGCGGTAGGTGGAGACTCTGCGCGTAGTGTTTTATGCACTTGCAATTATGTGGCTAGAAAATTTGGTGTGCATTCGGGTATGCCTACGCAAAAAGCAAAACAGTTGTGTCAGAACTTAATCGTTTTACCCGTTTGCTTTGAAAAGTATAAAATAGTTTCAAAAAGCATAGGCGATGTTTTTTATGAGTTTACGCCTTTAGTGGAACCTTTGGCATTAGATGAAGCTTATTTAGACGTGAGTCTAAACAAAGAGTATAACAACAGCGCTACTTTAATGGCACAGGCCATCGTGCAGCGAATTTGGCAAAAAGAACAATTGACTGCTTCGGCAGGCGTGGCTCCCAATAAATTTTTAGCTAAAATAGCCAGTGGTTTGAATAAGCCAAATGGCTTGTACGTAATCACACCAAACCAGATAGATGACTTTATCCAAGATTTGCCGGTAGAAAAACTTTCTGGTGTAGGACTAGTCATGTTAGAAAAATTACACAATAGGGGTTTGAAAAAATGCTCCGATGTGCAAAAATTAAGTTTGCTGCAATTGATCCAAGGGTTTGGTAAATTTGGTCAAACACTGTATTATCAATCTAGAGGTATCGATGAGCGTATCGTTGAGCCAAATAGGCCGCGAAAATCCATCAGTGTAGAAACCACTTTTGAGCAGGATCGTAGCGATATTGATTTAATACATCAGGATTTACGCGACTTACATGCACGTTTAGCGCAAAGTAGGGTAGAGTGCTCGTACAAAATAAAAAGTCAGTTTGTAAAGATAAAACTGAATAATTTTAAGGTGAAATCGGCGGAAACCAGCAGTCATGCAGACGATTTAGATGTATTTGCAAGCCTATTAAATCGTTTGTTGGTCCAGGCCCAACCCATTCGTTTATTGGGCATAGGATTGAGGTTTCATTCTGTAGACAATATCGTTGAACAAGGTTCTTTATTTTGAGAGATAATATGACTAAACAGATTCTAAGCGGACAAGCATTGACTCTAGCCTATAAAGAAGGTTCACTCACGCCGCTGCAAGTCTGTACGCAATTATGGCAACGCTTAAAACAATATAATCCCGCAGTGAATGCATTTTCTTATTTGGCGGAAGAAGAATCGTTAGCAATGGCTCAAGCGTCTAGTGTACGTTGGCAGCAGGGTAAAGCTTTGTCGCCCATAGATGGCTGGCCTATTAGCATCAAAGACAGTTTTTCAGTGCGCGGTTGGCCTATGCATTGTGGAACAACCATTAGAGCAGAGGCGAGTAGCTCTGAGGATGCGCCGGTCGTACAGCATTTGCGGCAAGCGGGTGCGGTGTTATTTGCTAAAACGACTATGCCACAATGGGGATGGAAAGGCGCAACCGATAGCGTGGTTACAGGTATTACACGCAATCCTTGGAATTTAAATAAAACCTGTGGCGGTTCTAGTGGGGGCGCTGCGGTGGCAATCGCTTTGGGCCTAGGAGTTGCCGCCATAGGCACCGATGGCGGTGGTTCAATTCGTATTCCAGGCGCATTTTGTGGCGTTATAGGGTATAAACCTACACACGATTTATTCCCGCGCTATCCTTTGTATAATTTGGCGCAATTAGTAGACGTAGGTGTTTTGGCCCTAGACGTTGCCGATATAGAAACGCTATTGCCCATCTTAAATCAAGAAGACAGGCGCGCAGTGAATTATGTTCCTTTATCTAAAGTTAAGTGCAAAGAATTACAGCGATTGGCCTATAGTTCTGATTTGGGGTTTGCGCAATTAGACCCAGAAGTAGCCGCTATTTTCGAACGCAGCATCGCTGTTTTACGTCAACACGGCTTTGCTTTAGAGGAAAAAACGCCGCCTGTAGGGGATTATTTATCCGCATTTGCGCATATTTGGCAGGCGGGTTCTTATGGATCTTATGCTGATTTAAGCGTTGCAGAACAGCGACAATTGGATCCAGGCTTTGTGCGCATTGCGAAATTGGGCGAGCAGATGTCGTTATTAGAGTATTTGCAGGCGGAATTAACAACCTTTAGCGTGAGTGCAGCGATGCAAGCGTTTTTTAGCGACTATGATGCTTTATTAACACCAACTGTGCCTATTCCTGCCTTTGATATTGGTCTAGACTCACCCAATGCACAATCAACCAGCGCTTTGGATAATTGGACGCCATTTACGTGTTTATTTAATATGACGGGGCAACCCAGCATTACCGTGCCTTGTGGTTTAACCTCCCAGGGCTTACCCGTGGGGTTACAAATCAGCGGCGCTAAATTAAGCGATCGTTTATTATTGGCCCTCAGCCAAAGAATTGCGGTTGCTTTACAATTCAACGCTTTACCGCCACTCCTAAACCCTGTATGATGTTGTTTCATCTATAATTTTGGCTTGAGGATAATTTATGTACAATTCGTTTAAAAAAAGCAGTGTCTTTTTGGCTCTAGCTATTATAAGTCTTAGCACAGCATATGCTAGCAGCTGGGATGAAGATAATGCACCGCCTGCAGGTTCAGTGGTTACTGCCGATGGTGGTCCTGTACCCCATGGGGGATTTTACTTAGGCCTAGAAGGCGGCGGTACTTTGCTTAGCGATCAAGACTATGGCCAAGGTGTTAAGCTGCACAGTAATACAGGTTATAACGGTGGCATTACCCTAGGATATGATTACAGATGGTTCCGCATAGAAGAAGAATTGAATGCGGCCCGTAATGGTGCCGATACATTACGTGTTCCCGGGTTTCCAGACACCAATATAAATGGGAACACAACCAGTTACAGCGCTATGACCAATGCTATTCTTAACATACGGGGTGATACCGGTTTCGGTGTTTTTGCGGGTGTAGGTATAGGCGGTTCTGCAATCGATTATGATTATCAAGGGCCCGGCTCATTAGGGAATACACACAATAATTCTACCTTGAAAGGGGCTTTTACTGCGCAAGTCTTGGGCGGGGTATCTTATTCTTTTACCCCTACCGTGGAACTTGATTTAGAGTACCGTTATATGAATGCTTTCATAAGCGATAAAAATATTCCAGACTATCAAACCAATAATCTGGACTTAGGACTGAAATTCTTTTTGACTTAGTAGTAGAGTCAGGGATAATAGCAAGGAGGAAAAAGATGGGTATTAAAAAGATCATAACGAAGAAGGCGGCGACAACGGCCAAGAAGAAGCCAGCGCCAACGAAAATGGCTAAAGCAAGCGTTAAGAAAGACGATAAGCCTAAAAAGAAAGTGGCGGCTAAAGTTGTGGCCCAAGTCAAAAAAGTGATTGCTAAGACCAAGGCGGTAGCAATTAAGGCAACCGCTCCTAAAAAGAAACAAACAGAAAAAACGGTAGAACTCATTGAAAAGAAAACATCAACGCCAGCCCCATTGGGTAATAAGCACATGACAGACAAGGAAGATGCTTCTTTTGAAGAAGAAGCGGATATCTCCTTAGAAAAGCAAGTCATTGGGGATGAAGAAGGCTATCCAGAAGGATTCATTTTTGCAGATCTAGACGACGAAGCTATATTAGAGGAAGATTCTGCCGAGGAAAGTGCTAGGGTAAACGAGAAAAGGCAATTTCATTTGTCGACAAAAGCGCTAGATGCAACGCAGATGTATTTAAGCGAGATAGGATTTTCACCTTTACTCACTGCCGAAGAAGAGATTCATTATGGACGCTTAGCCATAAAAGGCGACGCCAATGCTAGGCGGCGTATGATAGAAAGTAATTTGCGCTTAGTGGTTAAAATTGCCAGACGCTACATTAATAGAGGCTTAGCGCTGTTAGACTTAATTGAAGAAGGTAATTTGGGTTTGATTCGCGGCGTAGAAAAATTTGACCCCGAACGAGGTTTTCGTTTTTCGACTTATGCCACTTGGTGGATCAGACAGACCATAGAGCGCGCCATTATGAATCAAACGCGAACCATACGCTTGCCTATACATGTAGTGAAAGAATTGAACGTCTATCTGCGCGCTGCACGGGTATTAACGCAACAATTGGATCATACGCCCAGTGCCGAAGAAATTGCCGAAATGTTGGATAAACCGGTTGAAGATGTTAAACACATGTTAAGCTTGGATGAAAGAATTACGTCGGTAGACGTGCCCATAGGCAAAGATACCGATAAAAGTTTATTGGAAACACTGGCAGACCCCAATAACATCGATCCTGCAACCATGTTATTAGACGATAATTTGCGTGAAAATATTGAAACCTGGTTGGCACAATTGCCCGACAAACAAGGGCAAGTTTTGGCCTATAGATTTGGGTTATTAGGGCAAGAAAAAGCAACGCTAGAAGAAGTTGGACGTAAAATTGGTTTAACGCGCGAACGGGTCAGGCAAATCCAAGTAGAGGCATTAAGGGCTTTGCGTGAAATCATGGAAATCAATGGATTGTCGGGGAAGATGATTTTTGAAGACGAATAGGACTGTCGTTGCTGCAATTCTAAAAATGGGGTAAAATAAGGCCACATTATCGTCTATGACAAGATTGTGCACAGCATGAAAAGAACTTATACAAGCCTAGTTATTTTTATCCTATTCATGGCATCGCTGTGCGCCACGGCTGTGGCCGCGAGTGATTCCAGCCTATACCGCGCAGAATTGCCCATTATTAGTGCTGAAAGTGAACCCAGCAGCGATGAGTTAAAAATGGCGTTGGCACAGGTATTATCCAGGTTAACTAATATACAAGATATAGACAAAGCCCCCGCTTGGGCGTATAGCTTAAATCATGCCAAAGATTGGATGTCGAGCTACCAATACATCCCTGCTGATAATGGCGGGCAGCTTGTGTTACAAGTAGACTTCGACCCCACGGCTATTGCACAGCTATTAAAAAGCAAGGGCCAAAATATCCCCACTACTGGACCGCCACAGCGCCTATTAATTTGGTTAGTAGTAGAAAATGCCGCTCAGCAACAGCTACTAGGCAGCGCTTCGGCATATGCAAAAATAATAGATGCCGAAGCAAAACAAAACTCTATCAGTACAGAATGGCCTTTACTCGATTTAAGTGATTTAAACGCTTTGAGTGCTGAAGCAGCCTGGCGTGGCGATTGGTCCAGCATCAGTGCTGCTTCAAAACGGTATGTTCATGATGGCACTTTATTGGTGCATCTGAGTAAAGGGGATGGTGCGCAGGCCTTATGGACTAGCGAGTGGACATTAAAAACAGCGAAACAAAATGTAGACTGGGCCTTTAGTGCTAATGACGCAGCGGGCGCTTTGCGCGGCGGCACGGCAGAATTATCATCCATGATGTCACAAGGGGTTAAAACCAGCGTTGCGGCTGTGTCACAAGCGTCTTTACCGGTAAGTCCGGTGCAAGTGGTTGTTTATGGTATAGCTGATTTGACGGCGTTGGATGGCTTAAAGAATAACTTACAACAATTAGCGCCGGTGCAGGACATCGAGGTAGTGGAAGTGTCGCCCGATGAAGTGATCTTAAACATTAACGCAGAGGGGGGTAGTGCTGCTTTACAACAAGCCATTGCCGATCAGGTACTGACTTTAGTGAAAACAGAATCAACCGATCAAAACAGTGCCAGTGATGCATTAATTTATCAGTGGGCGCCATGAACCCAGCATACATCCCTAACATTATTACCGTTTTTCGGTTGCTATTAGTAGGCCCTATAGTCGTGGGTCTGCTCATGCAAAATTATAAATTAGCTTTTTTTCTATTCTTGCTTGCTGGGTTAACCGATGCCATAGATGGTTATTTAGCACGTCGTTTTCAGTGGATCAGTCGTTGGGGAGCAATGGTCGATCCCCTAGCCGATAAATTATTGATGGTCAGCAGTTATTTAGCCTTGACGTATTTAAGTATACTACCGGTTTGGCTATTGGCTATAGTGCTAACACGCGATGTGGTGATCGTCACCGGCGGCATGTGTTACCACTTTTTAATAGGTCAATATGATTTTAAACCCAGTTTAATCAGCAAGGCCAATACCTGTTTACAAATCATTTTAGTTATGGTTGTATTATCGAACCATAGCTATGGCTTGTTTACCGACACGTGGATCACCGTGCTGATCTATGCGGTTTTATTCACTACAGCAACCAGCATGATCCACTATATCTGGGTTTGGGGTTGGCGTGCATTCAGTCGAAAAGGAGATTCCCATGAGCGATACTAGAAAATGGATGATTTTATTCATTCTAGCGGCCCTAGGCTTTTTTGTTTATAAAATTTCTGCGGTATTAACGCCTTTTTTAGTGGCAGCAATACTGGCCTATCTAACGAATTCGTGGGTGGTTCTTTTGCAAAGATTACATCTAGGGCGAACCAGTAGCGTCGTCATCGTTTTTTTAATTTTGCTAAGCCTATTTGCCATGGGTTTAATCTTTATGATTCCTGCCTTAGAACAACAATTGATTAATTTGCTGCAAGCATTACCCAATATTATCCTACGCGTAAAAGAAGTGGTTTTACCCTGGATGGAATTACACTTTGGTTTAAATCTAGATTTTGATCAAACCAAATGGCAGGATACGGTACAAAGCACCTTACAAGGGCATTGGCAACAAGCAGGGCAGTATATACCCAGTATTTTTAAAACATTTGCCGGTTCGGGCTTAGCGGTTATTGGCTTTTTTACAAGCGTATTATTAGTTCCCGTGGTTTTATTTTACCTATTACGCGATTGGAACCGCATGTTGCAGACTATTCATTCCTTAATTCCTAGGCGTATAGAACCAGTCACCATACGCTTGATAAAAGAATGTGATGCTGTTTTAAGTGGTTTTTTGCGCGGCCAATTATTGGTGATGATAGGGCTGGGAATATTATACAGCGTAGGCTTGTCTCTAGCTCAAATCAGTTGGGCATTATTAATTGGGGTGATTGCCGGAATATTGAGCATAGTTCCTTATTTGGGTTTTATCGTTGGACTCATCAGCGCGTTGATCGCCGCATTTTTTCAGTTTCACGATTGGCTGCATTTACTGTATGTGGTATTGGCATTTGTCATTGCGCAAAGTATAGAAGGCGCGCTACTAACGCCATATTTAGTCGGCGATAGGATCCATTTACATCCGGTGGCCGTTATCTTTGCTGTATTGGCCGGTGGTAGTTTATTTGGTTTCTTCGGCATATTGCTGGCCTTGCCGGTAGCGGCAGTGATTATGGTTTTTGTACGCTACCTACGCGATCGCTATATTAAAAGCAATCTTTATATTAAGGATCCACTGTGACTCAATTGCTGTTGAAAGGCGTACAGCTGCAATCACACATGACCTTCGCCAATTTTTATGGCGGCCTAAATAAAAATGTTGTTGATTATTTACAAAAAGAATTGTTAACACAAAGCGTCAGTACCTATCTATGGGGAAGCTCGGGTTGTGGCTTAACCCATTTATTACATGCACTGTGCGCAACGGCTAACGACCTACAAAAAACAACGATGTATCTATCCTTAAAAGATGCGGGTTTATACACGCCAGAGATATTAACGAATGTTGAACAAGTAGATGTATTCTGCATCGATGATATTGATGCCGTTCTGGGACAACCGTTGTGGGAAGAAGCTTTATTTGATGCTTACAACCGCATGCGTGACAATAATACTATTTTGGTGTGTACTGCAAAAACTTCCGTGCGCGGTTTAAAGTGTAGTTTAGCGGATCTACAATCGCGCTTGAGCTGGGGGCAAGTATTTCATATTGAATTGTTAACAGAGGCTGAAAGAATAGCCGTTTTACAATTGCGTGCCAAAGAGCGCGGTATGATAATCAGCGCTGACGTGATCCACTTTTTGTCAAACCATTACCAACGCGATCTAGGTGCCTTGTTATTATTATTAGAAAAACTAGACAGCGCTTCTTTGGCCGAAAAGAAGCGGTTGACTATACCATTTGTTAAGGAAGTTCTAGCATAACTTAAGATGGATGGTATTTAAGCTTATTTTATAGCGTATGTTTATATTTTCACCTTCACCGAGAATTGCTGCGTTTTAGGGCTGCACACCTTGACAGACTCCTTATTTTCTTTCACAATGCGTGTCTAAACCTTCAGGGCGGGGTGAAATTCCCCACCGGCGGTAAACCTGGATCTATGATACCAGACAGCCCGCGAGCGCTTTTTGCTTT
>VFJT01000213.1 GCA_009885935.1 Gammaproteobacteria bacterium | reverse complement strand
TCGACCAAATGATTAAATTCTTCAGCATGTCGTTCAAGATTAGCGCTCCTTTGTGCACTGGGCAGCAAATACAAATATTATAGAAGATGCGCTAGTTTACGCCAAAATGCACCAAAGCGCAAAGCTGGTTATTTTATAGCCAATTCAGGGGTTCATTCTGCTTGAATTATCTATGATCTAACAAAGCGCAGTAATAAATCATAATTTCCCTTATCTGCTTCTTGCAATGACTTTATATATTTTTTACGAACCGTGGATTCTTTTGTAAGGCTTTGGCTACCCCATGAAAATCTTTTTTCTCCGTGGGATAATAAGAAAATATCTGTCATCAAACGAGAATGTCTTCCATTTCCATTTGAAAATGGATGAATGGCAACCAGTCTATGGTGAAATCTTGCGGCTAGTTCAGTATTTGAATAAGTGTTATGACTTACTTGATATTTTATATCATCCATTAAAGTTTTTATTTCAATTGCAATATTTAGCCAATAAGCCCCGATATTTTTGTCCGTTTTTCTAAAATTACCCGCCCAACTCCAAGTTTTACCAAACATTTTCTTATGGAGTTTTCTTATAAAATCTATGGATAATATTTCAGTGGTCATTAAATTCAGGGAACTCACCCATTCTTCAGCTTCGAGAATATTCATTTGTTCCCATTCGTTAAGCTGACTCTGGGTAGTTATATGCTTTGGCAATAATCCTTCTGCTTCATTCGGATCTAATGGAGTTGCGCCTTCTGAATAAGAAAGATCTACCATAAATGCTTCCAATTTTTTGATAATAATTCGCGTGTCAACTCCTCTATTTGCGCTTCTAACCAATCTGTATCCACAGATTGTTCTTCTAAATACATAGTATGAGAGGTTCTTTTTATCTGTTCAGTTAATATTTTTTTTGCCCGATCTTTTATTGTTTTTTCTAAAGTTGACATAGGAACAAAACTGTATATAAGAAAACAATCTAGCTGTTGAGCGACAGTTCTCAGTGTGCGTAAGGTTACAGCACCCTCTATTTCTGCTCTTTCCATATGGACCACTCTTGAGGGGTTAGTACCAAGTCGTTCAGCTAATTGTTTAATCGTCATGCCCAAGGCTTTTCTTATCGTTCTTATCCATCCTTCCTTAGGAACTAACGCCGCTCCACTTTCTTTAATTGCTAAAAGCTGCCGATCAAGCTGTCTTATAACGAGAAGTTTATTTTTCACGGTTTACCTATATAAATATAACTAAATTTACTTAGTTTTAAGTATATATATGTGGTTAAATTTGTCAAGTTTTAGATACATATATATAGTTAAATATAGGATGGCAATCATCATTATATAAGAATATGTAAAAATTTCAATGAGTTATGTTAAAAATATGCTTTCTTACAATCTGTGTATTATTTATACTTTATTTAATCTGAGTATCTTTAGCGCTTAAACCCCTGCGCCACCCAATAGACTTCGCGCGAACGCGCACGCGAGGCATCGGGTTTACGTACAGTCACTTTAGTAAAAGCGGCTCTGGCTTCACGCAATAAGGTATCACTGCCCTCACCTTGGAATACTTTACATATCCAAAATCCGCCCTTTTTAAGCGTTTCAGAGGCAAATTGAAAGCTAAGCTCGGATAAATACATGGATCGTGCCTGATCCACGGCCAAAG
>VFJT01000092.1 GCA_009885935.1 Gammaproteobacteria bacterium | reverse complement strand
TCTATTTTTTGTTCAGGCATAAAAAACATCTTAATTCCAGTAAAAATCATAAATGCTGCAAAAACATACAGAATCCAGCTAAACTCATTTATGAGTTGAGCTCCTAATGCAATCATGATTCCACGAAGAACAATAACACCCAAAACTCCCCAGAATAGAACGCGATGCTGATATTTTAGTGGGATAGATAGGCTTGAAAAAATTAAAGAAATGAGAAAAATATTATCGAGAGCAAGAGATTTTTCTACTAAAAATCCGGTCAAATACTCAGCAAAAGACTGAAATCCTAATTCACTCCAAAGCCATAAACCAAATAAAAAAGCAACGGCTATGTAAAAAGCGCTCATCCATAGGCTTTCTTTTACCCCTATTTCTTTATCTTTTTTATGAAACAGGCCTAAATCTACAATTAATAAGATAAAGACTACACCAAGAAATAGAAGCCACATCCAAATAGGTTTACTCAAAATTTTACTCCAAGCTTTTTTAGATTATAGCTTAATTAACTAAATAAAGTACAGCCTTATTAAACATATCTCAAAAACATCTTATGACCAAAATTTTATCAAAAACTAGTTTTATGCCTTAATTTAAAACTGTAACGGCTGGTTTTTTTTGTTTATATTTTTTACTATTTTATTAGCGGCATAGCTTCTCTAGCAACAGCTCTTCTCATTTTGCTGCTCACGGTGAAACTCCCCTTCTATTAAACAATGGCCTAAAAAAAGGGAAGATAAATCGGGAATCGCCAGAGGTTTAACTCCCATCCCGCCCCTGACGCTTACGGTCGGTTTCTTTTAACAGCTTTTTACGCAAGCGCGTGTGGTTTGGAGTGACTTCCACCAATTCATCATCATTAATAAATTCCAGTGCTTGTTCTAAAGTTAATTTTTGTGGCGGCGTTAACAAGATAGCGTCATCCGTGCCCGAAGCGCGAATATTGGTTAATTGCTTGGTCTTAGACACATTCACCACTAAGTCATTGTCCCTAGAATGGATGCCGACTATCATGCCATCATACACATCCACTTGCGGTCCTATGAACAAACGACCACGCTCTTGCAAACCCCACAAAGCATAGCCCACGGAAACACCGTTGGCATTGGCAATCAACACGCCATTTTTACGCGCCAAAATTTTACCGGGCTTAATAGGCGCATAGCGATCAAAGACGTGATACATCAAGCCTGAGCCCGACGTAATCGTTAAAAATTCGCCGTGAAAACCAATTAAACCGCGCGTAGGAATTTCATAATCTAAACGCACGCGCCCTTTACTATCAGAAAGCATATTTTTAAGATCGCCGCGTCTTAAGCCCAATTTTTCCATGACCGCGCCTTGGTGCGTTTCTTCCACGTCTACCGTCAATATTTCATAAGGTTCCATCAATTCGCCCTTAATTTCTTTGACTATAACTTCAGGCCTAGACACACCCAATTCATAGCCTTCACGGCGCATGTTTTCAATTAGAATAGACAGATGCAATTCGCCCCGTCCTGAAACGCGAAAACGATCGGGGTTTTCAGTGTCTTCCACACGTAAAGCAACATTGTGAATCAGTTCGCGCGCCAAGCGTTCGCGAATTTGTCGACTTGTTAAATATTTTCCATCACGGCCTGCAAAAGGGGAGTTATTGACGCAAAAGGTCATTGTCACCGTAGGTTCATCCACTGACAATGCGGGCATTGCTTCCACCGCATTGGGATCACACACCGTATCGGAAATGCCTAAGCCTTCCATACCCGTTACCGCTACGATATCCCCTGCTAAGGCTTCTTCCGTTTCTACGCGCTGTAAACCCAAATGAGTAAAGACTTGCAGAATACGGCCGTTACGACTTTCGCCTTCAGCATTGATTATAGTCACCGGCATATTGTTACGCGCACGGCCGCGACTGATACGGCCTATACCTATAGCGCCTACGTAACTGGAATAATCAATGCTAGAGATTTGCATTTGAAACGGGCCATCTAAATCCACTTGCGGCGACGATACTTTGTCGATAATGGTTTGGAATAAAGGCGTTAAATCGGTGCCGGGTATGTCTATATCCAAAGTAGCTGTGCCTAAAACGGCTGAAGTATACACGATGGGGAAATCCAATTGTGCATCGGTAGCGCCCAGGTTAACAAACAAATCAAAGACTTGATCCACTGCCCAATCGGGTCTAGCGCCCTCGCGATCGATCTTGTTGATGACCAAAATGGGTTTTAAGCCTTGTAAGAAAGCCTTTTGCGTCACAAACCGCGTTTGCGGCATAGGGCCATCGACGGCATCCACCAATAGCAATACCGAATCGACCATAGACAAAATGCGTTCCACTTCGCCGCCGAAATCGGCATGCCCAGGGGTATCGACGATATTAATATGGTGATCATGCCAATGAATAGCCGTATTTTTGGCTAAAATGGTAATACCACGCTCTTTTTCCAGGTCGTTGCTGTCCATAATGCGTTCTTCTATATCACCGCGCGTCGATAAGGTGCCGGATTGGCGTAATAATTTGTCGACTAGGGTCGTTTTGCCGTGATCAACGTGGGCAATAATAGCAATATTGCGTAATTTGTTTAAAAAAGTCGTAGACATAAGATACAGTTAACTCCTGGAAAAATAGTGTTTTTTAACCCTTAATAATGCAAAAACCTCAAAATTGACTATGCTTAATAGTAGGGCTTAAGGCCATGTATTATACACGAAAATAACAATTTAGCGAGAGGTCTATAATGCAAAATATCGTTACTTACCCAACTTCCTTGGCACAATGGCAGGCTTTGATCAGTGAAGCCACCGTCGGTGCCCATATACGCTTAAATGAAGACCTAGAAAGCTATCTGGTTTTTCTCTTAATGCGTTTTAGCACCAAACCAGAGATAGCCCAGAGCGTTTTAGCAATAGACTTTCTCTCGGCCTTTGATGACAATGTCGCAGATAGGTCTGGACAATTACAACAAGTAGGCGACAAATGTTTGTTGCTGGCCGGACTATTTCCCGGCCGTGCTGAGCGTAAACATGTGCGCATCAGCTATTTTATTCATTTAGGACGCAGTGCCTACAGCAGCCTTTCTTATGTCTCCACTCCCAGCTGGGCTGGGTTGTTTAATGACTTAAGCGCTGCCTTCGTCCCTTTAACCGATGTACTTTTGACCGCGCGCAGTTTGAATCAAGTTCCCGCCTTAACTCCCTTACAAGCAGAAGAGCTGTACAGCGACACCAAGAGCAGTGCCGCTAGGCGCGCACTGCCGGAGGGGGGTGTGTTGGGAATGATTAATCAGAAGAACAGAAAAATTTAATCTTTACATTTTAGGCAATAAATTAGATAAGATGCTGGGAGACCATGGTCTATTTCTGGTTGGACTTGGAGTAGAGAAAAAACTAAAAGATCCATATCCTGGACCACCCGGCACTAATGATCCAGACCCTTCCAAGGAAGAGGGTGCGCAATAGGAGGCTGCAGTGTATATCCACGATCCTATAGCGGACGCTGTGGTACAAATACCTCTTCCCACAGTCGTAGTACATGCCCGTTCCATAACGGTTGTTGTAGGCATAGTTGTATCCAAAACTGCTTGTGCTTTCTGTCCAAAAAATTTAGCCTCTTTATTCTCATCTGGAAACAAATAGTCTTGAGCCTTACCTGCAAATAAGGATAAAGCACTCAACAAAGCGGATTCATTCGTCATCAGACCTACAGAGGTTATCACCCCTTTGAGCAACCAGGATAAAGCAAGCAAAATAACACTGGTTGGTGCATCTTTAATATTAAATACAGAATCCCACATGAAATCTAAAAATCCTTTACCCACCAGATAAAACCCAGCGCCTGACGGTGCCAGATAAATAACAAGCAATGATGCCGGAACTAAAAACAATAAATAGCGTTTGTTTTCTCTTGCAAGAAACAGGCTGTTTCTCACTGTGTCTGGAGCATGTCGCAGATAGCGTAACAGCTGTGCCCAAGAGCGATCATATAACGCCCCTTTGGGCGGTATAGGCAATATTGCCAAGGGTATCGCAGCCGATGATGGCAGATGAAGATCGTTCAAGTAAAGACTAAAATTATTTTTAAATAAGCTTATGGCGGCAAGAATGCCACAGCCACGGCCAAATTTGCTCATGCCTTCATATAGGGTTGACTGCCCATCCCATAAGCCATGACGCTTACAATAATCTTCTATTTTTTCATCAAAATCAGGTTCAGAAAAATTTTCACATTCTGCTAAAAGGTTATCACTGTTTCTACCCCCTTGTTGGTCGTCATTGATACTAAAAGCACCCGCGCCATTGAAGTTAATGAAATCAAGTAGAATAGTTTTCGTCTCTTCTACACTACGCCCATATAAGTGACATGAAAAAGCATAGCGTTGTTCGTATTTTTTTAGGGCTTCCTCATCTCGGAATAAATGCGCTTCTAGCATGATGAGAGAAAGATAGTTTACAAAAAAATTCCCGAAAACCGCTCCTAAAAAATCAAATTTAATAACCGCACGTAAAAATGCTGTATCAAATGCCTCATATATCATAGTAGACAATAAAGTCGCCATAGCGGCATCTGATATAGCGGTGTTAATTGCCCCTACAATCAAGACCATATCTCTTTTTAATATCCCTTTATTATAAGCCTCAAAAAAGCGATATACAGACACATTGCGTAAGAAAACATTGCCCACTACACCAGAGGACCCAAACCCTATTGCGAACAGCTCCTTCAGATTAGATAATCCTATGGCCTTTGCTAGCATTTCACCCACTTCGGCAGGTGAAAAATAACTGGGTAAGGTGGTAAATACATTAAAACTCATTAAGCTATGCCGAAGAAGCTTAGCCCGTGGAGTCAGTTCAGATCCCGTTATAGGAGGACCGCTTCTTACATTGTTAGGAGAATCACTATCAAACGTCAACTATCTTTGCCGGTCAGCGACAATTAAGATTGCCGGTTTTATGATGTGTTAAATTACGTCATGACAACTCCTTGTGTTTGTTTTATCTACAGCTT
>VFJT01000081.1 GCA_009885935.1 Gammaproteobacteria bacterium | reverse complement strand
GTATCTAGTCTCTATTCGTTTTTGGCGCATTCATATGACGCCATGCTTGTATCTTGAGTTTTAGGCTCTCGCTGCTGGCAGTACCAAATGAATGAAGAGCATCTAAGTAAAGTATAGCAATACGATCAATAAATAACCAGTTGATTGCATATTAATACAAAAACCCAAACAAATATAAAGGGATAACGTGACGGCTGCCGACTAAAATACCATCGGCAATCACCGTGCTGTTTTTTTCTGTTTTCAATTGTTTTGTGGTTTTGCTAGGGCCGCCTATCTCAAAATAATGATCTTCTATCATAAAATTACCTACCTCGCTGTAAAATAAATCAACGCCCGCATTTTGCAATTGGTTAATGACAAAACTTTCACGGATCTTACCCGTTAGTGCGTCTGCCAATTGTGGCAGAATTTACATGATAAATCAGGAATGCACTCCGAGATTTCGGGTGCTAAATTATGGATAAATAGGCTATTGCCGTTAAGCCTTAGGGCGTTTATCCATAGCCACAAAATCGCGTTGAGTTGAACCCAAATACAATTGTCGAGGTCTGGCTATTTTTGTATTACTGGCGCTGACCATTTCTATCCAATGCGCCGTCCAACCTACCGTTCTGGCCAAAGCAAAGATCACCGTAAACATGTTCACTGGGATACCCATGGCACTTAAGGTGATGCCGGAGTAAAAATCGACGTTGGGATAGAGTTTCTTTTCTATAAAATAATCATCTTCTAAGGCGATTTTTTCCAAAGCCATAGCCAATTTAAAGAGTGGCGTATCGCCTACACCCGTTTCGGCCAAGACTTCATGGCAAACTTCACGCATGATTTTAGCGCGCGGATCATAATTTTTATAAACGCGATGACCAAAGCCCATTAAACGAAAGGAATCGTTCTTATCTTTTGCTTTTTCAATATAATGCGGGATATTTTTAACATCGCCAATTTCATGCAACATATTCAACACCGCTTCGTTAGCGCCGCCGTGTGCAGGCCCCCACAAAGTGGCGATACCGGCGGCGATGCAAGCAAAAGGATTGGCGCCGGAAGAACCTGCCATACGCACTGTAGAGGTAGAGGCGTTTTGTTCGTGATCAGCATGTAGAATGAAGATTTTATCTATGGCACGCGTAAGGGTAGCGGAGCCTTTCCAGGGTTCTGCAGGAACGCTAAACATCATACGCAAAAAGTCGGCACTGTAGTCTAAATCGTTTTGTGGGTATACAAAGGGCTGGCCTATGGAGTATTTATAACACATGGCGGCTAGAGTAGGCATTTTAGCGATTAAACGAAAAGCGGCCGTTTGCCTATATTCTGGGTTATGGATGTCTAATGTGTCGTGATAAAAAGACGATAAGGCACCCACCACACCCATCATGATGGCCATGGGGTGCGCGTCGCGCCTAAAACCATTAAAAAAGGAACGCATTTGTTCATGAATAAGGGTGTGTTGTTTAATATGATCCACAAAGTCGATTTTTTGTTTCGCATTGGGTAGTTCGCCGTTTAAGAGTAAGTAACAGACTTCTAAATAGTCTGATTTTTCCGCCAATTGCTCTATAGGATAGCCACGGTACAATAATTCGCCTTTGTTACCATCGATGTAGGTGATGCTGGATGGACAAGCTGCCGTTAAACCGAAGCCTGGGTCATAGGTAAAATGCCCTTTACCGGCTAGGGGCGCTATGTCAATGACGGGTTCACCTAATGTTGCTTTATAAATAGGCAATTCTAGGATGTCATTACCATTTAAGATTAATTTAGCGTTGTCGGTCATCGTTGTCCTCTTTCGTCTGTCTAGACTGTATTATTCGCATGGGTGTAGTTTAGCATTATGCAAAAAAAATGGCGAGTTGCCATTAAACCATAATATTTGCGCAAATTAAATGCAATTTATAAATTTCTAAGTCGCTCGATATCATTTTTCCCAATGACGGTCAAATAACTAGGAATATCACCTTCTTTAAAAGCCTCGCCGGATAATAAATAGAGATGCGTATAACCGCGTGCATGCAACTCTTGGGCTACGTCTAAACCTTTTAATTTAGAAGTGGCGTAATTATTATCCAGATAAATTTTGGTATCTTTAGAATATTTAGTTACATTCTTCAGAAAATGCTCTGGATTATGATATTCCTCTGTAATTTGATCGTCAAAGGAAAACAGTAACAAAGTGTTAATAAATGCTTTATCATCGTCGACGATGACAGCATCCACTTTTTCCATTGCCGCTGCTTTTATGCTACTTTTATCGGCCGCATTAATTTTGATAACAATTTCAGAAGCCAATTGCTTAGGTAAAATTTTAGTGCCAGTTTTTGCTGTTTGATTTTGCACCAGTGGGTCGGCGTAATGGCTGGTAACCAAGATAGAACGATTTATGCCACTTTGTGCAATGACGTGTAATCCATTTAATTCTTGTTTTAACAGCTCATAGTCCGAAAGCAGAAAGATTTGTTCTTTTTCATTTTGGGCTAGAGATTGAATAAATTCCAATGCCTCCTTGCCTACCTGAAAATGCTTGAGTTGTATCTGGGTGTTTTCATTTATAATGCTTTCAAACCGTGCACGCCAAGCACCGTGTATGGAAGTATCATCGTCTAAGATAATAACCGTATCATTAGAACTTAGGGTTATCTCTTCTGCGATCCAGTAGGGGGCTTTCACTCTGGGAAAAGTAAGCGTAACAGTAGTACCTTTGCCCGGCTGAGATGCAATATGCATTTCGCCGTGATTGTGTTCCAAAGTTTCCCAAACCTGGGTTAAGCCTAGTCCGTGACCCGATTCTTTACCCTCTGTCACTGCCGTTTTATGCATGATTTTGTCAATCAATTCGGGTGACATGCCTTTTCCCGTATCTTGAATAGTGATCTTAACCCATTCATTATCCGTTTCTAGCTGTAGATCTATTTTCCCCGATTGACTGTCAAAAGCATCTGCTGCATTGTTAATCAAATTAGACAACATGCGTTTGAAAGCACTGGCTCCCGTTTTAATAAAAGCAAAATGACTATGGCTTTTAAAATGGCAATCAAATTTAATGGCTAAGTTTTCGTATTGATATTTCTTGGCGCTTAAGGATTCTAGCAAAACAGCAGATACTAAAATGGGTTGACGCTCTTCACTTTCAGTTGCATCCATCTTGTCTTTCTTTTGATATTGATGCAATAGATGATTGGCTATGTCGCCTATACTGATAGCAGCTTCTCTTAATGCGATACGATCACCTTCTGGGATTTGTGTGCAGGACTTTACAATCATCGTTAAAGAGGCAAGAGGAGAGCGTATATCGTGCGCTACTTGATTGGCTAGTTTGGTGAATTTTTCTTGTTGTTGCGCCAATTGTTTATAATAATCTACTTCTAACTGATGTTTTTCACCAATTAATCTTTCGTTCTGCTCTGTTGTTAATCTTTCTTGCTCTTTGATTTGGGTAATATCCACAGCACAACCCAACAACCCAATCACATTCCCTTTATCATCATAGAGAGGTTGTTTTTGCGATAAATAGGTTCTTATTCCCTCTGGAGTTGCAAGGGTCTCTTCTAAAATAACCACTTTACCGTTGTTCATTACCTCATTATCATTCTCTTCAACGATTCTTGCTGATTCTGCATCATCAAAGAATTCAGAAATTGTTTTCCCAACAAATTCGGCGACAGAATTAAAATGAAAAGCTCTTGCTAGGTTTGAGTTACACCCTAAATACCTTCCTTGCCGATCTTTCCAAAATACATAGGGCAAAATATTAAATAATTTTTCCATAATCTCAAAATGATTTTCTAGATTTATGCTGGGTTTGTTTGTCTGCTCAGTAAATGTATCTGTAATGTTTTTGGTTTTTAAAGGCTGAAAAATCGTAACTACTCGCCCCATCATTGCATCGTCGCTGCGCTCCTCACAATGACGGGGCGAGTAGGCAAAAATATTTTAAAATTTTCTCTAAAAACACTTGACAAGGTTTTT
>VFJT01000047.1 GCA_009885935.1 Gammaproteobacteria bacterium | reverse complement strand
CTATTAGAAGCTTTGATCGCCGGTTTACCCGTATTGGTCAGCGATGTGTGTGGTTATGCGCCGTATATTGCCGCTGCGGGTTGTGGTGCATTGTTAACATCGCCTTTTAAGCAAGAAGATTTTAATGCGCTGTTACTAAAAGCGATTGAGGATAAAGACTTGCGGCAGGCGTGGCAAACAGCGGGTTTAGCGTATGCTAAAACCGCTGATTTGTTTAGTTTGGCGGAAAAGGCTGTGGATATAATTGAAGGGAAATGAGTAATAGCAAGCACCGCCGATCAAGAAAGCCGTCATTGCGAGGAGCGTAGCGACGTGGCAATCCAGGAAAATGTGTTCTATTACGTAGGGACAGGCCCCTGTGCCTGTCCTGGTGTTATGGATGATTTGTTTAATTTGGTGCAATATTATATAAAAAAATGCTATCGGGAGATCCGCATGTACAATAATTTAAAAAAAGAATCCACTTGCTTCTGTTCTTGTCTGATTACTTTGGCAAAAAAGTCACATTTATTTTGCCCTTTTATAGCTATAATGGTTTTCTTAAAAAAAATATCTTTATACAAAGAGAAAACAGAGTTCTTTGTTATTTTATGGTTTATAATTTGCTTGGTTTGTATACTCTTACAATATTGGTTTTGTATAGGCGATAATCTGCTTGCAAGCATTGTATTAACCGCCGGCGGTGGGGCTGTCTTTTGGCTAACAAAGAAAAAAGATCGTGAAGCAGAAATTCGAAAAGAAAAAAATGATGTTTACAGAAAATTTATTTCAATATTAATTGAAACCGTAACTCATCCAAATAGCAAGGCCTCTCAAATTGGGGGAGATATTGACAATAAATTTTTAGAAGTAATTAATAAGCTAGCAATACTATCTTCGAATAAAGTTTTAGATAAGTTGTTTTACTACAGAGATTATAAGATTGTTGATTGTTGGCGTAAATTTTCCACTCTTGAATGCATTGAATCAAATAAAGGAAAATTCAGAGAAAAAGCAGAATCTCTAGAATTTGGGCATTATGCTCTATACGATCAAAATACTGGTGATTATGAGATCATTGCAAAAATGCGTTGTAATACATATAAGAGCCGTCTCCTTTCTAGTGAAATAAAATACGAACCTAGGACGTAACTACTCGCCCCATCATTGCATCGTCGCTGCGCTCCTCACAATGACGGGGCGAGTAGGCAAAAATATTTTAAAATTTTCTCTAAAAACACTTGACAAGGTTTTT
>VFJT01000176.1 GCA_009885935.1 Gammaproteobacteria bacterium | reverse complement strand
TTATTCTCCTTGCCGTCTTCTTCAGTAGAATGAAAGGCAGGGCCTCGAGAATCGGAAGGCCCTACCAGTCAAGCACCATCGTCCAGGGCAGGGTTTTGGTTCTTTTATATTCAATTCATTATTAAAATGCCCGGTAGAGCTTTCTAAACTCTACCAGCCAAGTTCCTTCTTTTTGAGTCGGGGGGAAGGAGTCCCTTCTCTGCTGCAAACATTTACCTAGTCGCTACTACCATTTCCCAGATTAAATTTTATTTTTTCACAGCCATTTTTTGCTCAAAAAGCCAGGCAACTCAACAGCTAACCTGTAATAAGTATTTCAAGTTTTTGTGTTTTTGTCAACTTTTTTTCTCTATTCCGTAATAAATTTACTGGTTTCACTTTAATTGTGTTTTATTTGCTCTAATAAGCTCTCTAGTTGAAATTTTTTGCTTTTCTTAGTATAGTAGTTGCCATATAGTAAAAGCAGACAGTCTTATGAGCTATATGGGCATATTGATTTAATAAGACGGAATTTAATCGGTGTGACAAAACATTACCCAAAATTAAGTAGAATTCTTCAAAAACTTTTATATGAGCGAAGAATTACTCCTTCTGAATTAGCGCGCCAGGCTCATTTACCTATTCCAACTGTTCATCGCTTAGTTACAGGTAAGTCTACACGTCCATACTCATCCTCATTAAAACCCATAGCAGATTATTTTTCATTAGAGATCGAGCAACTAATCGGGGAGAGACCTATTCCAAACTGGGAATCCAAAAACAGTATTAATAATTTAGCGAACGAGCGAATAAAAACAATTCCCATCATAGCGTGGAAAGATATTGCTAATATACGCGAAGCAAAAGAAAAAAGTGAACATGTTGTTTTCACAGTTAACACCAATAATGATTGCTTTGCATTAATTATGCACGACCATTCAATGGAACCGCTATTTCCCAAAAACACAATTCTGATTTTTGACCCTAACAAAGAACCCACAGATCGAAGCTATATTCTAGTTAAATTAACAAGCGGGTTGCCCCCAGTTTTTAGGCAAATACTTATAGATATAGATCAGAGATACATAAAATCACTAAATCATGATTTTAAAGAACAAATGCGGCTTTTAAATCAAAATGATGTTATAATTGCGTCTTTGCTCGAGTCGAGAATCAGCCATTTGGAAATATCTGAACAGGTAACAAAATGAAAAATAAAAAACTTTCTATTATTAGAATTTTTAAAGATCTAAGAAATTACTTAAAAACAATAAACACAAAAGATTCTTACACCCCAACATATAGAGTGTCTGAGATTATTCAAAATGAAGAAGAGCAGTATATAATAAAAGTGCAGATAATTCAAAAGAACATTTTCTTTACCGCATATCCAGAAGAGATCTTAGCAAAAGATGATTTGGTGGATCACTTTTCTCCTAAAGACATTCGCACTTTGACTTATCTGGGCTACTTGGACATTAATGGCCCCAAGTATAAAATATTAGCTCAACGGCTCTCCGAAAAAGATGATAAATTGTTTTTCGCATTAAAGAAAAAAGGGGACAGAAATATTATTATAAAGTCCGCAAATGAGATCATTAATGAAAAAGAGATTGTGGCTGCATTAAGGCCACATGATGCACAAGTAATAGGGTACACCCTAGCACAAGAGAGTTTAATTTCAGAAAAATCACAAAAAATAAATTGCTTAAAAGAAACAAACCTCTATCAATTAACTTAGATAATTTCTGGCATGAGGAAGAAAAATATTATTTCTATAATAAAGACTGAACTCGTACTGTTTGTTTTTAATATTCAGCTCGCATGAATAGCCGTATAATTATTTATCTCGTTGAATTTAATTTCAACTTATTTTTGGAGAAACGTAATGGAAAAAAGTATCAACCAGCCAAGATATTTGGTCACTCTTACTTTAATATGTTCAACATTATTATTAATCTGTCTGGTTTTACAAGACCGCCTTGTATTAATTGGCCCAACCTATGTTTGTGCAACAGTTTTTATATATCCATTTACTTGTCTAACATTAGACATTATTGCTGAAATTTATGGACGTCATGCCGCAAAAAATGCATTATGGTTGTCTATTCTCTCAACTATCATATTTTCAATAGTTATAACATTTTTCACAAAAATACCGGGACCACTTTTTTGGAAAGACTATACAAATAGCTACAATATAGCCATGCACCCATTAATTAGAATAGTAGCTGCGGGGACAATTAGTATATTTGTAGGACAGACTATCAATATTTATGTTATAACTAGATTAAAAGTTATGTCGCAAGGACGTTATTTTGCATTTAGGAGCATGGGTTCATCAATAGTTGGCGATACTGTTACTTTTGCAATTTCTCTTATTGGATTCTTTGCCAACAAGCTAAGTATACATGAGATTATAGTTATTACACTTTCAGAACTTGCGATAATGTATACATATGCTCTACTGATTGCTTTTCCTGGAAGTATAATCGTAGCAATAATAAAGAAATATGAACATCAGTCTGTACAATGTACTAGTGTTTCATTTAACCCATTTTTAAAAAGCAATCATGGCCTAAAGGAAAACCAAAATGAATTATGAATCAGTCAAATCAAACTTTATAAAAAATAGTAACGATAATATGCTTATTCATTACAAAGTGGTTGGCGAATCTAAAAATCCAACAATTCTTTTTAATCATGGCAACGGAAACTCTATTGAGGATTGGTTTACACTTGGCTATGTAGATAAGTTAGTTCAAGATTACCGCCTTATTTTGGTTGATGGGAGAGGCTTTGGCCAAAGTAGCAAACCGCTCGACCCTGAATCTTATTCCATAGAATTAATTACACAGGACTTTATTTCTGTTTTACAACACCTAGACATTAAACAATGCCACTATTTTGGAAATTCTCGCGGGGGAAGCATGGGCTTTTTATTTGCTCAGCGATTTCCAGAATATTTTTTATCATATACTCTATGTAGCGCACAGCCTTTTGGATCTGAAGGGCCAAGATTATCAGCAGAATTTACAACCTGGCTAAACAAAGGGATGGTCGTTTTTGTAGATAAGATTGAGGCTGCCTTAGGAAAAAAACTCCCTGAAGGCATCAGAGCCACTTTCTTAAAAAATGAGCCGAAAGCAATGATCGCGGCCAACATAATTCCATGGCCAGGACATTTGGACTGTTTTTACAATACTACTGCACCATGTCACTTAATAGTTGGCGGAAAAGACCCTGTAGCGCCATATAATATAAAATATGTTGAAGCGTTTCCTGAAGAATCCATAGTAAAATTGACTATATTACCTGAGTTAGGGCACGCGGAAGTCTACTGGAACAGTGCAGTGATTGCGCCGATTCTAGCCGAATTTGTAAAAATTTGTAACAAACCACTCCAAGATAGCGTTCAGAACTCTAACCGACTAAAATGCTAGTCCTATTTTTTATATAGTCATATAGTTTTGACAATGTTGGCTTCTCTAGAATAACATATACAGGAACGTCGATATTTAATGCCATTTTAATCTTATAACTTATGTGTATTGCACATAAAGAATCTCCACCAATGTCAAAAAAATCATCGTCATTATCAATATTGGCTACTCCAATAGTGTCGCGCCATATCGACTTTATTTTCTCTTCTACAACATTTTCGTTATGCCTCTCATAAGTTTGAACGTCTAGTTTCGGTTCTATATAGTCTGCCATTTTCTTAATAGCACTACGCGATTCGAAAAAATTATTTAAGAGCGATATAAAGTAGCATGGCCTTGGCTCCATAATAATATATTCCAATAGTCCAATTCCCTCTTCGTTTGTTAATCCATATTTATCATCAGCAACTTCCAATAACGGAGAATTTCTATAGAGATCATCTTTATTATTAATAGTAATAACGTGTATACCTCTAACATCTATATGTAATGAAGATTCTTCAAAATCATCAACTGCGTAAAATTTAACCGGGAAAGTTTGATATATCCCTGCATTAATATAACATTCAATTTCGCTAAATGACTGCAAAACTTGTTCTTCTATATTTACTAACCTAACACTTTTAAAGTTTACTTTATTAATTACATTAATAATAGATATGTTGGTTTCTTTTTTAATTTCACTAGAGAAATAATAAAAAGTGATTTCGCTGTTAAAATAATCTAAGTACTCTTCTGTTGTTTTATCTATTTTGTCAGAAATAACAGAAAATTTAACATGATGGTTGTAATATTTCTCAAAAACGGTGGGGTCTATTGTTTCAGAGAAAAAACAATCTATTGAATTGATTTTAGAGAAAGAATTAAAGTTTTCTTTGGTTCTCGCAATAAATATGATTTTTACCTCTTTTGCAAGTGCAATCTGTATCATTGCAAGCACAATATTATGGTTGTTATAGTCGATAATAATAACATCATTACTGTCTAAAGCGGAAATTTCCTTTAAGAAGATATTGGCAATAGAATAAAAAGGATATGTAGATACAGCATTAAACCAGTTTAATGTATCAGATATTTTAAACACCTTATCTTTCTTAACAAGAAGATATTGTTTCAAAAATAATGGCGATGAATTTGCATAAATTACAAAAGATGATTTATTATCGTTTTGACCTTCATTTTCAAGAATAATAATTCGGCCAAAATAATAGTGAATATAAAAATTTGAATCCTTCTTGAAATCATAATTTAAGTTGGCTGTAACAACACAATATATTTCCATGACAACATCATCTGGTTCAATTTCTTTGATTTTAACAACTTCTGCTTTTATTGCATTTCCGTTAGCATGATGCTTATAGCATTCTAGTGACGTATTCATGACGGATCTTTTTTTAGAACAAAATTATTAATTTCTAATGAAATGTTCCCGGAGCTATCTGTCACGATAACATTGCTTTTTAAAAGACCATTTTTTTCACCCTCATAGGTTACTGTTATGCTAGAGAAACAAGTGGTTTGGAGTCTTGAGTATATGGTCAGTTTTTCTATTAAAAATGGCAGATATTGATCTTTATATGCATATGTGTGCGTATTCATGGCAACATCTAGCATAGACGGATGCAATATATATTTGTCTATTTCATTACAAAATTGTTCTGGAAGTGTTACCTGTGCAACATGTTCGCTACCAAATCTTTTCGACAACACACGGCATCCCCAATGTTTTCCAGTTATAATTTTTCTATTGTTTTCAAGTGGATTACTATTTTTACTGTCAGAAAAATCGTAATCTGTTTTTAATGCTGGTTTGTGATCATTTTCATGTGAAAAATCACTGCTAACTGTAGCGCTAGCTATACAAACAACTTTATCTAAGTCATTAAGATAAACTTCATATTTATTCATTTTTCTATCGTTTTTAATTTGAATATAAGCCTGATTTGGATTTACTATAAATCCAGGCGCCATAAAAAATATATTCTCAAAAACTTTAGGTGTCATTTTGCTTTTTTCTTTAATTTCAAGTTTACAAAGCATTTCAATAATAACAGTTGCTGGAATAACCATTTTATTATCAGTATACCTATGCTCTAAAATAAAATCTATCCAGAGTGCATCTGATAGATTGTAATTATGCACTGAGGATTCATTCTGCTTATAATTATTATGCTCTTTCTTATGTTTATTAAGATAGTTCTTTCTCATTCCTGTTTCTTTCCACGCATCCCAAGCAACAGAAATTACTGGAAATTTTCTTTTGCTATTATATAATTCTGAATATGTATTAATGACGTTATTGGCAGCTATATAATCTACAGAGCCCATAGCACCACGTGCACTGCTTAAAGATGAGAACAAGATCATAAAGTCTAATGATTTAGCTTGGAAAATGCTATCCAAAACCATCAATCCATTTATTTTTGCCTCAAACATTTTTTGATGTTCTGAAAATTTTTTTTGTTGCATTAATCCATTTGGGTAAATTGCAGCAGCGTGAATAACACCATTAATTTTCCCTATAGAAGATTCAATTGTCTCTACAACTTCCATCATGTGGTTATGGTCAGAAACATTAACATCATATACTTGCAAAGATTTTGCATATCCATTAATTATCGCCAGCTGTCTCTCTATATTTATATCTTCTGGTGTTTTGTTCTCATCTTTATTAATATTTTTCAAAAATCGTGTGCCTGTCCGTGATAATAGAATTATATTTGCTTGATACACAACAGCTAAATGATTCGCTACTTCAAGGCCTATACCACCTAACCCGCCAGTAATAACATATACTCCATGATTTCTAAATTTCAAAGGATTTCTTTTTTTATTCCCATCTAATTTATGTCCCAAATAGTACTTAGCATAACGTTTCTTATTTCTATATGCGATTATTTGATGATTGTCTTCTGCAAACAGTTCACTCAGGATAGAACTTATATGTTCCTGTATTGTACCTTCACAAGGAAGATCAATTAATCTAACGTTTAAATTATTGTATTCTTCCGGTAAACAAAACACAGGGCCAACAATACTGGATTTTACCGGCCCGACATTGTCAGCTAAAGTAACTGACATCGTTTTATTTGTTAATACTATTATATCTATGGTACTATCACCGGATAGTCTACCCATAGCCTTTCCCAAAGAAACAAGATCATAATAATAAGAAAGTTCATCTGGATTACAGCCCTCATTAAAATAATCTAAGCTATGCGTGTATAGAATCGTGATGCTCCCAAAGCTTATATAATTTGCCAAAACATCATGCCAATATCTTGCTCGTTCTTCAAAAAATATTT
Organism: Gammaproteobacteria bacterium; assembly: GCA_009885935.1. GTDB lineage: Bacteria > Pseudomonadota > Gammaproteobacteria > UBA1113 > UBA1113 > VFKP01. The sequence continues at coordinate 15,772 of VFJT01000176.1, read as the reverse complement.
CGGTAGATACAGAAGGCCAAGCACTATCAGTACTGAAACACGTATAAATACGTGGTAAATCTACATTCTGTGTCAGATAATCTTTTATGAATTTTATGCTATTATTATTTCCAGCTATAATCACTGGATTTTGCGATCCATTCTTAAAATGTAAAATTGGCCTCTGTTTCCATAAAGGTAGATATATGTAATTTAGAACCGTTTTATCTGGACAGTACTCTTTATGAACGGTCCTGCTGCTTTTAACGGCCCTATCTTTATGCGAAATCAAGCACTCTTCCCTTTCTAAGACGTAGCCAGGCAGAGAAACTTTTAATGCCTTTGGATTGTAGTACATACTATAAACATTCCAATTAACATTTACGCCTAGTACCCACGCCTTTGCAAGCATCATTTGCAACCCAATTTTCGGAGGTTTTCTTGGCAATTTTGCAACGCTTACCGTTTTTACCGCGGTATCATTAAATTGAAAATTGACCTGTTGTAGTTGACTTGATAAACTGCTACCAAAAGAAATCTCTATATATACGTTACTCTCTAACTTCAATAAATCTCTACATGCTTTATATGTATTTTTAATACTCCTCAAACTATTCTGCCAATAAAGCTTATCTGTATAGTCCCCTCTCGCTGTAATACATTCTATCTTTTTTTCGCTTATTTCTAGAATATCTAACAATTTATTATATTCTGATAAAGTTTTATCATTTATATATTGAGGATTATATTTTATCCTTTTTGAAAGTATCCCGCGTTCAGAAAGCTCTGTTTTTATTGATTCGAATTTATCGCGGTCGACGGTAATAATTGTCTTGTTTTTTGTCTCTATCGAAATAATGCTAAATTCTCTATCAGAGAAAATACTTTGTAGTTTTTTATGAGAACACATTACTAATAATGTTTCCTTATGATCTTCCTCAATTTTTTCTTGATATTCAACTTCTATTAGCCTAATTACATCATTAAAACTCAAAATGCCCGCAATATGTGCAGCTGTATATTCTCCAACGCCAACGCCAAAAACGACATTTGGAATGACATCAAGGATTAACCAATAATTAGTCATTATAACTTGCCAAACAAAGGTTAATATGTTATCTATAACCTTCTGCGAATATTCAGCATCTTTAAGATCGCTATCTATAAAATCATCAATTTTATGTGCACATGATTTCAAAAGCATTTCGTCATATTTTGGCCAAATTGTACTAATTATTTTATCGTCTCTCATTCTTTTCATATAGTAGATTGTTTCTGAATTTTCTGCTCGATCAAATAAAAAGGCATTTTTTTGAAACTCTATTTTTGAAGTGCCAGATAAAAAATTGTTTATATCTGAAAAATACAGCATATCAATTAGTTCTTCTGTGTTTTCACATATAATCGCTTCCCTTTCTTCAAAGTGTTTTCTCCCTTGCTGCAGGGTTAGTGCAATTTCAGGCAAACCATTCCGTTGATTGACAAGATATTTAATCAGATGATCTTTATTTCTATCCAGATCTGTTTTATTCTTTGCTGATAATACAATTATTTGTGGCACACAATCAGAAAAATTTTCCGCGATTTCATTATATTCTTCCATAATAACATGTGCGTTTGTTCCGCCAACACCAAAAGAACTAACGCCAGCTCGCCTAGGTTTTTCTTTATTATGACTCCAAAAAACATTATCAACGGCTAATCTTATTGATTCATTACTATTTGTACAACCGTTACGTTCCATATCACAATATAGTGTTTTTGGTATTAATTTATTTTTAATTGATAGTACCGTTTTAATAAATCCGGCCATACCAGACGCGACATCTAAATGTCCTATATTAGGCTTAATTGTTCCTATATAACATGGGATTTCTCGTGCCCCACCTAAAGATAAATATTCTTTTAATGCTGTTAGTTCAATTTCATCACCTAGTTTTGTACCTGTTCCGTGTGCTTCAATATAAGAAATAGTAGCAGGAGAGATCTGAGCATTTTCACTAGCTTGCCGTAAGACTTCTAGTTGCCCATTAATGCTCGGTGCTGTGTAACTTAATTTTTCCATGCCATCATTATTAACAGAAACGCCCTTAATAATGGAATATATGTGATCTTTGTCATATTCCGCAGAAGTCAATCGTTTAAGTACAACAACTCCTCCCCCATCTCCTGGCACTATGCCTGATGGCAATTTAGAGAACGCTTTGCAATGGCCATCATTTGAATAAATCATACCTTCTTTATATACGTAACCACTCTTGGTTGGGAATTTAATTGAAACACCGCCAACAATTGCCACATCACAATTACCTTGTCTAAGGTCTTCACATGCTTTACAAATTGCGACTAATGAACTTGAACAAGCCGTTTGTATGTTAATACATGGGCCTTTAAAATTAAACTGGTAGGCAATTGTTGTTGCTAAAAAATCATTGGCATTTCTTATAAATAATTCGTACTCAGATACTTGTTCTAAAATATCTTTATTGCCTAATATATTCTTTTCATAATAACTATCTTTAGACCCTGATGTTGCATAAACGCCAATCTTACCAGGGTATCTATCAATATTAAGCCCCGCATCTTCCAATGCTTCCCAAACACATTCAATGAAAATTCGAAATTGTGGGCTTGTTATATCTGCTCTTAATTTTGAGAATTTAAAAAATTTATATGCGAATAGTTCTGGTTCTGACAAATATCCCTTCGCTGGAATATAATATTTATTCGTTAACTGCGAATAATCAAAGCCGGGTTCACTCATTAATTCATCCTCAGTGAATGTCCTAATAGACTCTACACCATTAATCAAATTACTCCATAGCTCTTTTTTGTTATTTGCACCAGGTAATCTTAATGATATACCTATAACTGCTAATGATTCGCGATTCTCATTTATATGATTTTTCTGCACAAAAGTTTCCTTAAAAGCATTTAAGAATTTGGTTCACAATATAAGCAACGTTATGGGCATTGTCTTCATGCATTATATTTTCATGATTTCCTGAAACACGATATATTGCAGCTGATAGCAAATAATTGCTCCATAACTGAATGCCTTCTTTTTTTACGTCATATTCAGGCAACGATTCTTTAGCTGCTATGACCGTTCCATGCACATCTATCTTTGTAGGTTTGTATCTTAACAAAAGAACCGCTCTATGCCAGAGCAAATCAAGCCATCTTTTTTTTACTTCTTCGCTACTTATAAATTCATTGAGTTTCAGTTTTTCAACTTGTCGTAAGATTATATTCTTAAAATTGTTTTTAAAGTCGACATTAAACGGAGGTTCTGCCCATGCATCTATTATAATTAAATATTTAACTTCAATATTTGTTTTTTTCAATTGTCTTGCGATTTCAAATGCCAAACTGCCACCATAAGAATGCCCTAATAATATAATTGAATTTAAGTCTGGTAACATATTAAGGTAGTGTATATACTCTCTCGCCTGCTCTTCAAGAGAGTTATAATAGTAAAGCAATCCACACATAGATGCATCTTGCAGCCCAATAATAGACATTTTTGTTTTAAGCAGTTTAATTACATGAGCGTAACCAAACAGCCCTCCACCTATTGGATGAACTAATATTAATTTGGTGCTATGATTCCCACTACATATTGGGATTATTATTTTTTTATCAGTTTTCTTTAAAGAAATTTTTAAAAAATTTGCCTGTTGGTAATAAGTTAATAGTTTTTCCCCCTTTATGGGCGAACAGTCTATTTTAAATTTTTTCGATAGCCTCTTCACTAGCACTGAGAAAGTGATATTGTCGCCACCAACAGACATAAATGATGTGGTTGGTAACACATTCACATGACCAAGAATTTCTTGCCATAGCTTAAGTAATTGTTTATCTATTTCGCTAAAAATCATTATTCTAGCTCATATATGAATTTTGCTTGTTTCATAATGGTGGAATTTTTTATTAAATCAATTAGCTGAATATCAACATTAAAATATGTTGATACTTTTGCAAAAAGCGTAAGCAAATTGAGTGAAGTTCCACCAACGTCAAAAAAGTTTTGATTAGACTGGAGCTGTCCATTATTTAATATATCAGCCCAAATTCGCCTTATTCCTTGCTCTATGTCTTCTCTGTCATATTTTTTTGTCCTAAAATTTTTCTTTGCCAATCGTCTTATCTCCTTTGTATCTAATTTCCCATTAATATTTTTCGGGAAATTTTTAACAAAAAAGAGCTGATTAGGCACCATATGCATTGGCAATTTATTTTTTAAATTCTCTAACACACTACATTCATTGTCACCAGATAAAATTTCTGATTGAATATACGCCACAATAAAATCTCTATCGCTGTTATTTGGCTTCTCAATCATCACTACTGCGTTGCTAATGTTAGAATCTTCCAGAATATATTTTTCTATATTCTCTAAATTAACTCTAACTCCATTTATTTTTAAATAACCGCCTTTTCTACCGTGGTAAATAAACTCAAAAAATTTATTTCGACTAACTAAATCCCCTGTTTTAAACCAAAATCTTTCTCCAGTTCCATCAAGATCTTTATAGATCATATAAGTTGTTTGAAATTTATCTTCATTCAAATATCCAGCCGTAACAGACTCTCCGGATATACAGAGCTCTCCGATACTATTATTAATAATAGCATTATCCTTATCATCGACAATTGCAAGAAGAACACCTGGCAGTGGATAACCAATATTAGATTCAGATGAATTAATAAACTCTTGATCAATCTTTTTATATGTGCTATGAATTGTCCCTTCAGTTATACCATACATGTTATAAGAATCTATTTTCTTGCTAAGCTTATTTTGAAACCAACACTTCAAGTTTTCTGGTGATAATCTTTCGCCTCCAAACAATATAAGTTTTAATTTAACATCTTTCGCCTTATTTTTTATAATATATTTTTCTAATTGATAAAAATAGGTGGGTGTGATATTTAGTATAGTGACTTTTTCTCGGTGAATATATTCGGCATAAGCTGAAGGATCTCTTCGTATTTTATTTGGAACAATTTTTAAACACGCGCCATTCAGTAACGCAATGAAAATCTCCCAGATCGAAAAATCAAAAGCTATTGAGTGAAATAGTGGAACAATGTCTCTGGCTGTTATGTGAAAAATACCTTTACACGATCTAAACAAATTAACTAATCCATCTGTTCGTATCATTACACTTTTATTTCCCCCAGTAGTTCCTGACGTATTAATAATGTATGCTATATCATTATACTTTTTCCTAAAATTTTCTTTTCCCAACACAACCGGCCTATCCTTTTTATTTATATTGATGCTATTGTGAAAGTTCTCGTCATCACAATTGATAAATACAACACTAGCATTAGTGTCAGATATGACTTTTCTTTGATAACTAACTGGGTAGCTGCTATCGATTGGAATGTAAGTTATGCCTAGTTTTAGTAAAGCAAACATTGTAGCAACAAAATCAATTGATGGTTGCATTACTATAGCGGCTACATCTATATGTTCTATATTTAATGTTGATAGTATCTTTAATTCAATATTTTGTATGATCGTTTGCAACTGTTGATAAGTAACTTGATTATCCGATATGATTGCTATATTTTCTGGAGCATATTTTACCTGATTTTCAAAAATATCATAGATAGAGATAAAAGATTCGTGTTGAATACCTTTGAACATCGAAAATAGCTCCCTTCAATTTAACTCATGTAGGTTGTCGTTATCCCACCATCAACGACAAATTCCGTACCTGTAATATATGATGAATCCTCTGAAGCAAGAAATAAAATAGCACTTGCTATTTCTAAAGATTCTGCAAATCGTCCGATTGGCACGCGGCCTAAATACGATTTCAATCTTTCATCATTGTCTTTAAATGTAGCCATAAAAGATTCTGAACGCGTTGGTCCTGGACATAAAGTATTCACTCTAATACCAAACTTTGAATATTTGGCTGCCAGATCTCTAGTTAACGAAACTATAGCTCCTTTACTTGCAGTATATGCCATTTTTGCATCAGCTGACCCCCTCAGGGCAACAAAAGAAGATACATTGATTATAGACCCCCCATTTGCGCGCAGAATAGATGGTATAGCATATTTACAGCAAAAATAAACACTGTTAACATTATTTACAAATGTTTTATTCCAAATACGTTCCTCTAGGTGTACAATATCTCCATCGTGTTCGTGCATAAATCCAGCATTATTTATAAGGACATTGACTTTCCCAAATTGCTGCTCAGTCAATTCAATTAAAGACTTACAGTCTTTCTCAACGGAAACATTTGAATTAATAAATAAACCTTCTCCTCCTGATGACATTATTTGATCGACCACATCATCTCCATTAAATCCATTAATATCAGCAACAACTACTGAGGCACCTTCACTAGCTAACAAAAGAGCAACTTGCTTCCCAATGCCTTGACCACCACCGGTAACAATTACGACTTTATTCTTTAATCGTATACCCAAGTTTATATCTCCTTTACATAAATTAAGTTGGTTGGAAATTTTTATTGTCCGTGCATAGTAACATTAATGAACAGATAAAGCAACCATTATATCAGCGCTATCTTAATCATTATCTTCTTTTTTTAAAAGAAATATGATACTCACAAAAAAAAAGAGCTTATTTTGTGCCTAATAACATAAGGTTGAACGCTATAACTAACTTTTACTTATAACAAAGTCTATTCCTTTTTTTATAACTAACTCTATTGCAGTAACCATATACTGGAAAACAGCGGCGATAAAGTCATGTGAAAATATAGAAGAATTATAATCAATTATTGCAATGACCCCTTCACTTAATTGCTTTATTGTAAGAAGAATCTGATATGGGGCGTGTCGTTTAGCAGTAATGATGTTGAATGCCTGACAGTCCATATTATTAATGGAAGACTCTTTGTCATAAACCATAACAACGTCATATGTTGCCGCCCCTATATTATGCATAAAATATCTTCTTTCGCTATTGATGCTAGCAAAAGAACAGGCAGAATATTCTTTTAAACATTGATAATAGTTTAATTTGCTTTGAAGGGATGCATCAAGGAAAGTATCGTTTTCAGACAAATTTAGTCTTATAGGAATTAAATTTATCATTGGACCCATCGCAATTTTTTTATTCTTTCCTAAAAAATTTTCTCTAGAAGATATAACCGTACCCATGACAAAATCACTCATCCCTAGACCTCTCATTATAGCCAATTGAAATGCTGTTAAAAAGAAGTTAAACGCTGAGATGTTATTGCCACACACTAGAATTTGACTTAACTGGGTATTCATTAGCTTGGTATAGCGCCTACTATTTTCCCGCTGTTTTTTAGAACTTAGTGTATGTAATAACAAAGGAACAGTATAAGCATCTAACTTAATCCCCCAGAATTCTTCTGCTTTTGTTTTAAAAGTATTCATTACATTCTTCTCATAAGCAACATAATTACGATATTGCACGATATTTTGTTCTTGTAACTCTAAGTTACCTTTTATTTTTATGATAAAATACGCATCTAAAAGTTGTTCTAATAATTTAAGTGCCGTATAGCCATCAGCAACTGAATGGTGCAGTGAAACACCAATTAAATTAGTGGACCCGATTCCTATAGCAACTCGGTGCAAAGGAAGCTCAAATAAAGAAAAAGGTTTTTCCAAAACGCTATTCATATCCGCAATAGAAGATACATACTCATGACAATGCATAACAACTATATCTGATACACCAATAGGCTCTATCTGTTGATAAAAGTCATCTTCTTTTTTAACAAAGCGTGTACGTAAAATTTCATACTGCTCAATAATTTTTACATGTGCCCTTTTTAGTAAAGCCACATTCAAAGAAACATTTATTTCTAATATTTTAATAATGTTATATTCAACAGAAGATGTATTTATTGTCTGATAAACAAGCATCTGCCGTTGAAATTGAGATAAATTTACAAAACCAGAATCCTTCATTATAAGCATATTCTCCAGCATGCGTTCGCAACAAATTCGTTATATAAATGTATATATACTTAAAGAATACAAGTCTTCTCCTGTGTTTTCTTTTTCTTTAAGCCAGAACATAATGTTCAAAATTTACATGATTTATGGAAATTCCACGTAGCCTGTATTACCACACCCACAATACGCGTATCATCACAGACATCATAGTCCTGCTCGTTACGAATTGCTTTCAAACGTTTAACTGGGCCATCCAAACACAACAGCCTTAATGTTGCTTCATCGGTATTGGGGTAATGCACCGCTACTAAATCACCATCGACAGGTTTTGCGTTTAAATTGACCAACAGCAAGGTCTCAGCCGGAAACCTAGGCTCCATGTTAATTTTACTCACCAAAGCTACAACTTTGTTGGACTTTACATTAACAATCTGCCAATTATTCCAGTTTTCTGGCGTTAACAGCGTTAAGAAACTGCCTGCCTCTACACATTGCTGCCATGTAATAACTGGGATATTTTGAGTTTGTATTTTAACACCCTCTGCCCCTAGATCCAGTCGTTCATGGGCTGGTGTATACATCAACGCATCCAAGGAAATGTTGAAAAAGGCACATATCCGCTTTAGCGTCGATATGCGTGGGTCGGCTGTTTTTTGAGATAAGATTTTATGCAATGTAGGTTGTGGGATAGACGTCTTCTTAGCAAGGATTGCCTCTTTAAGCCCTGTCACCGCCATTAAACGCTTAATATTATGCACCAGTAAACCTGATGTGCTGACTATACTTTCTTCTTGCAACTGAGAAACAGTCATTTTCTTCCTGCTCGTTAATAAAACAATGGCCCGAATTATAATCACTATTTTTAACCCATAGCAAGTTAAAATTCAGAAAAATCCTCATGCAAGCAGAAATAAAGATATTTGATAGTCAGATAGCTCATTGTGTTAACCAGTATTTTAACGCTATTACAAGAAGAGAAACCATTCTATGAATCGACTAATGTCATCCAAAATTCAGAATATCGACTACCCTGCACTTTATTTTCTTCAGATAACCGATTCAGTAAATGAATCTCTTGTGCTAAAAGAACCACCTCAACAGCGGCGGTATTTTCTTCAAGGTACTTTAAACGTTTCGTCCCAGGAATAGGCACAATTTTGTCGCTAAACGCCATTATCCAAGATAAGGCCAATTGTGCCGAGGTACACCTTTTCTCGCTTGCCAACTGATTAATAGCCTCAACTAACTTATAATTTGCCCCGAAGTTTTCTTCTTTAAATCTGGGTATCCCTCTTCTAAAATCATCGGTTGCTAAGTTATCCAGTGATGTTATCTGGCCCGTCAAAAAACCTCTACCTAAAGGGCTATAAGCAACAAAGGTTATTCCTAATTTTTCACATAAAGGAATAAGACTCTCTTCAGGTCCACGGCTCCATAAGGAATACTCTGTTTGCAAGGCACTAATGGGATGGACTTTATGCGCCTTTAATATTGTCTCTGGGTTTGCTTCAGATAAACCAATGTATTTAACTTTGCCTACGCTGACTAACTCCGCCATTGCACCCACGGTATCTTCGATTGGTACACCCTTATCTATACGATGTAAATAATAGAGATCAATGCAGTCAATCCCCAGTCGGCTTAAACTAGCGTCACAAGCTTCGCGCACATATTCAGGGGTACCGCAGATAGTCCTAGTCTTAGGATCATTAGGATCTCGTTTTATACCAAACTTGGTTGCAATAACTGCCCGCTCTCTTTTTCCTATTAAGGCCTTTTTAAGTAATGCTTCATTCGCACCGCTACCGTATTGATCTGCAGTGTCAAGAAAATTAATCCCTAACTCTAAGGCTCTATGCAGGGTTCGTATAGAGTCGCCCTCATCCGTTGGCCCATAAAACTCCGACATCCCCATACAACCTAGACCAATTGACGATATTTCTAAATCGCTTTTCCCCAGTTTTTTAAATTGCATGATCTATCCTTTTTGTACGTGCTGTATATGCATGAGTCTAACTTCCATGCGCGTGACGGTCAAGAAAATAACTACGACTTAGCGAGAGTTATGTTCAAAAAAACGTCTTTCGGTATTGTTTTTATACACAAATGTTTCACGTGGAACATTTCCCTCCACTTTATGTTTAAAGTTTAAACACCCTGTTCCCATAAATCTACACCTCAAGCCAATGTCTCAGAAGGCAAATATGGTTTTATTGCCAGTTTATCTGCGCCTTTGTTTATGAACTCAACTACCCTATTCGCCGCAAATTCAATTTTTGGCATTAGATCCACAGTATTGCCAATTTTGCCCTGCATTTCTTTGACATAAGTACTTAATTGCTGCGCCCAGCGTATCGCTTGAGCTGTGTAACTATCTGTTTGCAATGTGGTTTTGCGCTCATGATTGCACTCTTCTCTTTTGCGCACTTCGTGGGCTTGTAATTGCGTTTCACGATAAGATTTTACCTCCTTGCCATATTCTGCATAGCGATGAAAACCAAAGGGTGTACGCCATGTGCGTTGGCGTAATAACTGCATACAGCGGGAAACCGCGTGTTTAAAGCTGGATACACCTTTTCTCTGGACTGGGTTTAAAATGCTAAATTTGATTTCTTCAAAAACTTCTTCTTCGTTAGTAACGGTTAATCGTGCTTTTTCTATGGTTTTTTTGAATGCTACGCGTAAAAAGCACAATTGCCTGTAAGTTAGATCTTCGTTTATGTGATTTAAAGTAATATCACTGGTATCATATTTCTCTTTTTTTGTGTTTGTTGAAGTAATAGTACTATTACTGTATTGAAAAGAAGAATTTAATCTTATAGATTTCTCTGTTTTTGCAGGTTCTTCCCTGCAAAAATCACGATCTGCTTCTTTTGTGACCATGTTCTCGGGTTGATTAAGCGTTTCTTCCGGCGCTTTTTTTACTGGTTTTTTCGGTGACTGAAACTGAGTATCATATTGTTCTAACCACTGAGTTAGTTCGGTCTCTATTTTTTCATACAAGGACACTGGAATGGTAAAGTGCAATTGTCTTTTGCCGCGGCAAACAAAGTTTTGTGAAACAATGAGCTTTTTTTGCTCAAGATCATCAATAATACTATCTACTGTACGTAAACTAACACAAAGTAACTTTGCGATGGTTTTGCGTTTTAAATTGCACCAGCGCGTATTTTCGTGCGTGATTAGGCTTTTATTGAGAGCAAAAGCAATTCTTGCCCATAAAAGGGACGCTTTACTGTCCCCCGTATATTGATTCAAAAATAACAATTTTCGAAAATGCACTTCAATTTCAGGTGCGCCTTCTTTTTTGGAAATGAAAAGACGCTTTTTGCAATACCATGTACCGACTGTTTTTCGGATAAAATTTAGCTTCTCTAATCGCTTAACACGCTTATCTATTTTGCCAGGAGTTAAGCGTAAAAAAGAAGCTAACTGTTCTCTAGTACGCGCTATGGTTCGGGTACCGTGGGAAAGTAGCTTACTTTTGTCAATCTGGAAGCGCAATGCTGCGTAAAGCAGGGTTGTATCAATATCCCCTGTTTGCTGGTTAACTGCCTCAAGTTGTGAAAAATTGAATGGAATACACGCAAAATTCAAATTATTTTGACCCATTTCTAGTTCCTTACATATAAAAACCTTTACAAAAAGTTTCGACTGAACTAGAATTGAACCTGTGATTTAGGCCTTAACGTAAATATTTGAGTCGACTAGTTTTCTGCTGCTAGTGTATCAATTAGACTTCAAGTTCTAGTTATGGCAAAACTCGGAAAGGAGCGGACTGCAATCTGCTCCTTCCCACCCTTAAAAAGCCATAAATTTATTAAATCTATCCTCTTTTTCTTATATCTTTTCCTCACTATAATTAAACAAAAAACAATTCTCTTTTCATTGCAAAAACAAGCACTTACGTAAAAATTCGGTGACCGAATAAATGCCTAAACATATGTATTTCTTCTTTTTTCTGTGACGGCATTTAATGCCCTCCTCCAACAAAATTGCAATATATATCAACCAGTTACAGTTTTATTCGGTGACCGAATATTTCCTTCTGGCCTTAGCAGCCTCTGAATAATTGCAGTTCTGAGTAAGCGGCTTTTTACACCATCCATAACCGGAAATTCAGTGCGTACATGGATTACCGCCCTATTCAACTGCTCATATAAATCAGGATCCAAAGCAATAAAAAGAGTTTTTTTAAAATGAGACATACTATCTCCGATCTTAACTAAATCTGGATACTTCGGATTCTTTAATAACAGCTCTAGAGCTTCGGATACCCAGAGACTTATGCTATGTAGTCCATAGCCAGATCGCGCCATGCTGTCGCCCATTTCTTTACGTAGGGCCTCAGGAATAACAACACTAACTCTTGTGCTTTTCTGTATCTCATTGTTCATTTGTCTCACCTTTCTCAATTTCGCTGATTATCTTTTTAAATAATGATGTGATGGCTTTATAATTGGCCCAGTCTATAGTCTCAAGCACAGGCTTAAGGTGTTGGAAGCGTTTATTTTCTATTAGCGCTATTACGATTGTTTCTGCTGCTTTGAGGCTTGTTGTGGTACCGAAATTAACTTGTGTTTGACTACGCCCTTTTGCTTTATGGCTTTTTCTTTCTACCTGTTGCTTCAATAAGGCTTCAAGCTCTTTTAATTTCTTAAGAGATGCGCCCTCTATACAAGCTTTAATAAGGGGTTTTTCATAGGCTTGGTCTGCTTTTGCAATTAAAGATGCTTTGTCTAAATTTTTGATCTGGTTATCCGCAATGGCCTTTCTTAGTAAAATCGTGCCTTGGAGTACATTTACATAACACATGATTTGTGGTGGTGAGATACCTGTTAATTGACTCAGATCCATATAGCGTATGTCTTTTATACCAGAGAGATTGTTAGCGTGTATAAATTCAGTGGTAATTTTTTCGAAATTTCTGATCCGTTCCCAAAGAGTTAGATCGGCGCGTTCATTGTTCTCTATCCACTGTAGTAAGCTTAATTTTAATGGATCAGGGCGTTCTTTTAGTATCCTTGCATGTACTGTTATATTGCCAGCAAGAATCGAGGCTAGTACGCGCCGCTCTCCTGCAATAAGTTTATACTTCGTATTGTTTTTGTAGACCACAATGGGGTTTAAAAGGCCGTTTTCCTTAATGGTTTGAGCTAAAGATTTCAATGACTCTTTTTCTTTCTGCTTTTTTTCATGCGCAGGATCATCTGGAGAGATCCCATTAAACATATCGTCTAATGTCAGTTGTAATACCCGTGGGTTCTCGGGATCTAATTCAATTTTATGGGTGGGCAATACATCAACGTGTAAATCGCCTGCATAAGAAGTCGCCGCGATAACTGTATCGTCTAAAGCGCGAGTTAATTCACCTTTAATTGCAAATGATTTTTTTTTAGCCATTTGGAAATATCCTATCCATAATTTCTTTACATGCTACCGTGCATTCGGCCCGTGCGGGATGACCTACAGTCAACTCAAAAACGCTTTTAGGACGATCTTCTTTTACCCTCAATTCTCCATAAATAATGCGCTCTTTTATTCTATGAGAGATAATAAAGTCCTTGGTTGCATCTATTTTGGACAGCTGATCGAAAAAACTGTCATGTAATGATGCATTCCGCACTCTATTGGCTAAAATTCCAACTAAAGTAATAGGGTCTTCCAGAGTGCGGATATAAGATTCTTGTTTCCATAGCTGTAACATCCCATAGATACCATCAATGGAGTCTTCTTCCATTTGTGATGGGATAACCATATGAGAACATGCCTTAATGCCAGCGATGGTTAAAGGCCCTTTTGATGGTGGTGTATCAATGATAATAAGATCATAGTTTTGTTTTACTTCATCTAGAGATATAAATTTTTTCAACTGTAAATGCACTTTTTCCACGACGTCTTGCTTAGTTACCGCCTCTGCATCTTGTAATCTTTGAGAGTGGGCGGGTAGTATTTCTATATTTTCAAAGCAAGAAGGGTAGGGTATTACTGGTTTGCCATAAAAGATATCTGCGATTGAGCTACGACCATCCCATTCAGGATCTTCTTTTACGTTGTAGTCAGGGTGGATAGGGGGAATTTTGCCGCCACTGGTCGCCGGGTCGTACTCTAGGTTAAGATAATACTTAGAGAAGTTAGCTTGTGGGTCTAAATCAATAGCCAAAACTCTTTTTTTCATAACTAAGGCGGCATATTCTGATAAAAGAATACTGACGGTAGTTTTGCCTTCGCCGCCTTTGTTGGTGGCATTTGCGATTACTTTTACCATTTTGTCCTTGGCCTTCTATAGCATGAGTCATGTTATTCGTGATCTAACATCATTTTTCCTTAGAGATCAAGGGGTATAGCAAAAAAAAGCAAAAATATTTTAATTATTTATGAAAAACAGGAAAAAAAATGGTAAATGAAGGCAAATCGTTTGAAAAACAAACAATTATATGGTTTTTAGGTGCTACCCATCCGTAATTTTTACGTACGTAATTTTACTTGCTTTCTTTCTGAGAGGGGTCTTGCATAGCGCTAATGATTGTACATAACAAGTACAATGTATGAGGGGTAATATGGAAAATATGACATATTTTGATTTTAGGAACTCTTTAGCGAGTGCGTTAGATCGGGTAAATGAAAGCCACACATCTATTTTAGTAACTGGGCAATCTGGGAAAGTAGTGCGGGAATTTGTTTTTTAGTCTACATCCATATCCCCGTTTGCAGCACCATTATCATACGGTATTAGTAAGTTATCTATTAAGCCGTACTGCATGGCCAATAGAGTTAATTCTACATCCGTAGATATGTTTAGTTTTTTGTAAATACGGATACGATGAGAAGATACCGTTTTTGTGGCGATGTATAGCATGCTCGCGATATTTTTATTATCTTTACCGTTGATTAACATTAGAGTTATCGTTAATTCTTTATTAGATAAGAGATTAAATGGGGAAGCTTTTTCGCCATGTAGTATCTGGTTATTTACGGTGTGGGCGGTCTTTTGGTCTAAATATCGTTTGCCTGATGCCACGGTTCGAATAGCGAGGAGCAGCTCATCACTGGGCGTATCTTTGCTTAGAAAGCCAGTAGCGCCCATTTTTAACAAGGTAGAAGGGAAAGGCTCTGTATCGCAGGCACTGAGGATGAGAATGCGGCTTTTGGGACAAGCGTGCGCAATCTTTCGGGTTGCGACTAAACCACCTATACCTGGCATGCAAATATCCATCAAGATAACGTGTGGGTTATGGGTTTTAGCGAATAAAAAGGCTTCTTCGCCACTGGCGACATCACCTATGACGTGAATATCCTTTGTTTTATTGAAGATGCTCTTGAGACCAAAACGAATCAATTTATGATCGTCGACTATTAATACGTTTATCATTAAGGCCCCCGCGGTTTTGTTAATATTTATTTTGAGATGTATTGAGTAGGTACATAAAATGGTAGCGCAGATTGAGGTCATCGTCAAAAAATGGCGAAGGGGAGGGTAAGAAATTTAAAAATATCAAGTGATGCTGTTAAACCTATGTGGCTAACGCACAAAATATGTGGACAATCGACTGCGTCGAACAAGGCTCAAGGCCGTGGATAACATGGGGACAACGCTAGCGCGTTGCCCGCCAAGTTACCCACCGCACGCCTTTTTGTCCACAGATTTTGCGCTCAATAAACCGCGCCGCCCGTGGACAATCGGCTGCGCCGAACGGCACTTAAAGCTGTGTATAAGCTTACGACAAGTTTTGAAAAACCTTGTCTGCAGCTTATCCACAGCCCGTGCCTTTGCCCACCGTCGGCGCTTACTAACAAGCCCCGCTTAATCGCAAGCGGCGGGGCTAAGAAATACGGTTCAGTTTGGGTCTTTCGGTTTGTTTAG
>VFJT01000010.1 GCA_009885935.1 Gammaproteobacteria bacterium | reverse complement strand
TATTATTACGGATGCGATTGCAGAGCTTTCTATCAATCCTCAAAATATTGAAGCAGCCATTCGAAAAAATATGCTTCCCATGATATTTTCTGAGTGTAAAAAAATAGGCTCGGGAATGGATCAAGCCAAAGCAATGGTTGAAAGGATCGTTCAGATTGTGCGAGAAGGGCTGAGTGTGATATGAGTAATCATTTAGAACAGCAGCAGAGTACTATTTCTTATGGTGATTGTGCAATTCATTTTAGTATTGAGCCTAGAGTGACTAATAGCACAAAAGCATTAATAAAAGTTCATGCGGATGGTCGCGTCGTTGTGCATGCTCCACCACAAGTTTCTTGTGATGAAATCAGAATAGCCGTAAAAAAGCGTGTGCGGTGGATTTATAGACAAATAGATTATTTTGAAAATCAACGAAAGTATATTATGCCGCGACGGTATGTTAGCGGCGAAAATCATTTTTACCTAGGAAGACGTCATCTGCTAAAAGTGATAGAAGAAAAATGTGCGCCAGAAGTGAGACTTTTGCGTGGGGTTTTAGAGGTTAAAATCTCTTTGGCCAATCCAAGTAAAATAAGATCATTACTCCTAAATTGGTATAGACAGCGGGCCAAAGCTATTTTTGAACTCAGACTTGAGCATATTATATCACAAACGTTATGGGTAAAGGATAAGCCCTTGATACAATTGCGTTCGATGCAAACACGATGGGGCAGCTGTTCGCCAAAAGGATTACTCACTCTGAACCCACATTTAGTAAAAGCCTCTAAAGAGTGTATTGACTATGTGCTATTACACGAGCTTTGCCATATTGCAGAGCATAATCATAGTAAGCGATTCTATCGTTTAGTGAGCGAAGTAATGCCGCAATGGGAAAGAATAAAAGAGCGATTGGATGGAATGGCCTATTTTTATTTGAACGATATTTAAACGTGTAATTCTATTCACACCACCCGCATAAACAACTTAGACCCTATAAAGAAAAACGCCAGACACAATATCACCGTCAAAAGAATATAGGCCGCAGCGGGAACATATTGTTGTTTTTGTACTAACAGCATTCCTTCCAAAGCAAATGCAGAAAAAGTAGTAAAGCCGCCTAGAAAACCAGTGATTAAAAAATAGCGTAAAGCCAAAGAGGCATCGTGATACTCCAACCATGAAGACAATACTCCCATCGCAAAACAACCGATGACGTTAACTGCCAGCATTTGTACAGGAATGCTACCGGCTAGGGTGGCGGGAAATAAACGCCCCACGCCCACGCGTGCCATGGCGCCTAGGGCGCCGCCTAAGCCTATCAATAAATAATTAAACATATCATTGTCCTTATTGGGTATCTTAGAGACAAGTTATATTATGTTTATTTATCTGTCAATGGCAAAGAGCGCGTAGGGGCAGACCCCCGTGTCTGTCCCTATATTGCCTATAAAGCAAACTGATCGGCGAAATGTAGCCTCTTTTTGGCCATTCTAAACCATCAACACATAGTTGAACGATGATTATTATGTTAACTGTTCACAAAGTTATCCACAGGGGGTGCGGCTACCAAAAAAGAAATTAAAAGGCAAGGCTTTTTTGCTGTTTTAGTGTTATTTTCGTATCTATATGATTTATAAGTATTTTTTAAGGCGTAAATTCAGTAGAATCAACACTGTCAATATTTGCAACAATTGACTGTACGAACTGTATAAACTTAATCACAAAGTTATCCACAGAAGGCGAGAAGAATGATAGGGTGGTTTTTGTTATACTCTAGCCTTATTGAGCAAGGCACTTATTTATGACTGAACTGACTTATCCCCCCATCGCCAAAGTAGCGCTAGATGTGCCATTAAGGGGTTTATTTGACTATATAGTCACTACAGAAGGGCCCGTGCCACAGGAAGGTATGCGCGTACGCGTGTCCTTTGGTGGGCGTGTGAAAATAGGCTTTATTGCAGCGTGCAGTGAGCAATCGGCTGTGCCCGCCCATAAATTAAAGCCTCTAACGGCTATCTTGGATGAAACCCCCTGTATTTCCGCCGATATTTTACGTTTGTGCCGCTGGGCTGCCGATTATTATCATGCACCCTTAGGGGCTGTTTTAGCAGGCGCATTGCCTACGCGTTTGCGTCAAGGGCATGCACTGCCCGAGACTAAAGCCGATATGGCTATGGAAGTAATAGAACTTGTGCGGCTACAGGGTCATGATTTAAACCAGGAACAACAAACGGCCGTAGAGCAAATTGTGGCGGCCTTAGGGCAATTTAAAGCCTTTGTGCTAGATGGCATTACCGGCAGTGGCAAAACCGAGGTCTATTTGCAAGCTATTGCCAAAGCCTTAGAACAGCGTTTACAAGTGTTGGTCTTGGTTCCCGAAATCGGCTTAACGCCACAAATGATCGCGCGCTTTACAGATCGTTTTGCAGTACCCATTACCTTATTGCATTCCCGTTTAACCGAAAAACAACGTTTACACAATTGGTTGTTAGCAGCAGAAGGCAAGGCGCAGATAGTCATTGGTACTCGCTCTAGTGTGTGGGCTGTCATGCCACGCTTGGGACTCATTATTGTCGATGAAGCGCACGATGGTTCTTATAAACAACAAGATGGTGTGCATTATTCGGCGCGCGATGTAGCGGTGCAACGTGCGTATCAAAATAATATTCCGGTAGTATTAGGTTCGGCTACGCACAGTTTGGAAACATTATACAATGTAGCTGAAAATCGTTTTACGACCTTGTTCTTGCGCGAGCGTGCCGGGGCCGCGCAACTCGGGCGCTTTAAAGTTTTGGACATACGCAATGAACGATTACAAGAAGGACTCTCTACTCGTCTAATCAAAGAAATAGCGGCGCGTATGGAAAAAGGCGAGCAAAGCTTATTGTTCTTAAATAGGCGCGGGTTTTCACCGATCTTAATTTGTCACCATTGCGGCTGGGTAGCGCCGTGTCCGCATTGCGATAGTTATATGACCTTGCATTTATCTCCACAGCGTTTGCATTGCCATCATTGCAACACGGTACGCGACAAACCTACGCAATGTTTAAATTGCCTAGGAGACGTGTTGATGCCCGTAGGTTTGGGCACAGAGCGTATAGAAGCGGTGTTGAAAAAAGCCTTCCCTAATACAGAAGTATTGCGCATCGATAAAGATACCACGCGTAAAAAAGGCAGTATGGAAGCGTATTTAGAAGCCATACACGATGAGCGTTATCTTATTTTAATCGGTACGCAAATGCTGGCCAAAGGACATCATTTTTCTAATGTGACTTTAGTCGCTATTATTGATGCCGATAGTGGTTTATTCAGCTCTGAATTTAGAGCCACGGAGCATTTAGCGCAGTTGATAGTGCAAGTTGCTGGCCGTTCTGGGCGCGCTGAGAAAAGCGGTGAGATATGGATCCAAACGCGCCATCCAGAACATCCTTTGTTAACGACGTTGTTAGCAAAAGGGTATCATGATTTTGCCGAAGGAGTGCTGACAGAGCGCAAACAAGCGCAATTGCCGCCTTATACCTATATGGCGATCATTCGCGTACGAGGATCAAAACCCGCACCCTTGCAGGCGTTATTAACCGCGGCGAAACTTAGCTTGTCGGTAGACAATAATGAGGCCGTGCGTTGTTTAGGCCCAGCGCCATCACCTATGGAAAAACGCGACAAGGTATATCATTATCAATTATTGTTGTGGTCGTATCAGCGTGCTAAATTACATCAAGCCTTAGCACAGTTGACACATTTTTTAAGCACGGCTAAAAACGCGCGCGCTGTGCGTTGGTCGGTGGATGTTGATCCCTATGATACCTTTTGATAGACTTCAAAAAGACTAGTTGTTATCGCGGTTTTTAGATATTTCGCGAAAGCCGTCATTGCGAGCGTTAGTGAAGCAATCCAGGAAAATGCGCGGCAATAAAAAGGCGTGTCATCTTATCACAGGGCTCATAAGAAATGAGGTACTTATAAATTGAGAATTTTTACCCCTGGATTGCTTCGCTAACGCTCGCAATGACGAACAAAGTGTGGGCTATGTATTCGAACCTAAGGAGTTAAAGTGGTTAATTTTTTGTGGCTATTACTGGCCTTAATATTGTTACTGTGCAATGCATTTTTTGTGGCCGCTGAATTTGGCATGGTACGGCTGCGTGCAACGCGCGTGGCAACCATCAAAGACGATTATGGTTTACGCGGACGCACTTTATTTCATGTACATCAACATCTAGACGCTTATTTATCCGCCTGCCAATTGGGAATTACTTTAGCCTCATTAGGTTTAGGTTGGGTCGGTGAGCCCGCATTTGCTTATCTTTTTGAACCCATACTGGCTCATTTGGGCATTGCCTCGGCTGAATTAGTTACGATCATTTCTTTCTTATTAGCCTTTTCTCTTTTATCCTTTCTACATATCGTCATTGGCGAGCTCATGCCAAAATCATTAGCCATACGCCAGGCAGAAAAGATTTCTTTATGGACCGTTGTGCCTTTGCGTGCATTTTATTGGTTGATGTATCCAGCAATTTGGTTATTTAATAATTGCTCCAACTTTTTGCTCAAAAAATTAGGTTTGGCCGCTACACATCAGGGTGCAGATTCTTATTCCTCTGAAGAAATTAAAATTCTTTTACACAGCAGTCACTTGCATGGAGAGTTGACTCAAGAAGAGGTTAAGATCATAGAACATACCTTAGATTTCGCTGATCTTAAAGTAACGGAATTAATGCGGCCGCGTGTAGAAATGGTGATGTTAGACATTAAAGAACCCGTAGACAGCATCATGAAAACCTTAATGCATCATCGCTATAGTCGCTATCCTGTTTACGATCCGGAAACGCAACATGTACTGGGTATGATCCACGTTAAGGATATTTTACCAACTTTGTATCTGCAAGGCGAAATTAAAGAGTTAAAATCTTTTATTAGGCCTATTTTAAAAGTATCTAATAATGAATTGGCCGTAGATTTGTTACGAAAATTTCGCGAGGGATCGCCCCATTTTGCTTTAGTCTACAACCGCTATAAAAGTTTAACGGGTTTTGTGACTCTAGATAATTTATTGCAAGTGCTCATTGGCCGTATTAAAGATGAGTTCAATTTAAGCGGAGTAGATTGGACCGCACAAGCAGATGGGAGCTTAATGGCAAAGGGCAGTTGTTCATTGTATGCTTTGGAACAAGCATTGGACTGTGAAATCGATTCTGAGGATAAGGACATTGAAACTTTAAGTGGCTTGATTTTGCATAGGTTAGGGACATTGCCTGAAGAAGGCGCGCGCTTAGACTTTGGCGAATTCTCAGGTGTGATCGAAAAAGTGCAGGGCTCGCGCATTACTAAGATACGGATTTATCCGGTGAGCAAAAAATAATAACTTGTATAAATGCTCCGAATCTACTTAATTGCGCTGATCCCGTCATTGCGAGCTTGCGAAGCAATCCAGGGGTCAAAAGCTTATTTCTATAAGTACCACGTTGTTTTATTAGACTTACCGTAAATGATGAGCCTTTTCATTATCCAACATTTTCCTGGATTGCTTCGCAAGCTCGCAATGACAGGTATGGGTATTTTCTTGCTATTGAATCTATTCCACAGGAGAAGAAACATTAACTCTACACTTAACCCACATCCACAGCGGCAAGATAATCAATAAGAACACGCAAGCAACGCCCGCGTAAGCCAATGCTTGTATGAACAACCACGGCGCGAGCATCGCGATGAGCGTGGGTGGCACATACGTTAACGCCATTAAAGCGAGCTTGGGGCGTTTGGTTCTTTTAATCTTCAGTGCGCCCGATAAAAAGTCCAATAAGGAAATAGAAACCCCTAAGAAAGCAGTGAAGGTACAAATGGCGCTGAATATCCAGGCAAAACTTTGTAAAACAGGTTTATCCGTGATCGAGATTAATTGTTGCAATAATGTTCCTGTAGTATTGTCGCTGTTCATAAGTGTTGTGAGTTGCTCCGGAGTAAGTGCGGCATGTACAGAGGCAACCCAGAGCAAATACAAAGCTAAGGGAATAAGCCCGCCTAGTATAGCTACTCTAAACAACCGTTTGCGATCAAACTGTAAATATTCGCCAATCGCCGGTAAAATGGTGCCATAACCAAAAGAGGTGATCATGACTAAAAACCCATCTCTAGTATACGTATTTTGGCCTAAATGTAAATTTGGCCAGTGGTCGCTGGGAAAAATACTACCTATCAATAAAAAACAAGTGGCGATTTTTATGAACATAAAGATTCGGTTTAATTTATCGGCAGCGCCTATGCCTCTATAAACTACGCTGCTTAATAGCAGCGCTGTTAATAACAATGCTAAGGGTTTAGGTATGGTGAGATGCAAATAACTGAGTATGGTATGTAAAACATCGCCGGTGGCGACTGTGTAGGCGCACAATAAACTGTAGAGTAACAGCAATGAGAACAATAAGGTGACTATAGACATGAGCCGACCAACCGTTTTACGCGCCAAGGGCATGAACCCTATGTCGCTTTGAAAGCGTGTTTGCACTGAAACTATGGCCAAAGCACCTAAGGACATTAAAGCCCAAGCTAATAATAAATAAAGGGTTATGGCGGTAAAGTTTAAGTCTGCGGTGACTGCGGGCAAAGCCAGCATGCCGCCGCCGATGGAGGTGCCGAGTATGAGTAGTAATGAACCTAGTTCTTTAGATGACATAGTATTTCCTTGGTTTATATTATGGCTTTATTCTTCTTGGGCAACTTTTTTTGTCTGTTCCTTTTCAAGTATCTTTACACTGATTTTGGGTGTAGGTAAATCTTCTGGCATAGTACCACCCAAATCTGCAATAGTTTGGCGTACTTTTTTACCTACAGTAAAATGTTTCTTTTTGCGTCTGAGCCAATTTTGACCATTTCGAGGATATGCTCGAAATGGTCTCTAGAAGATTTCCCGCTATTTTTACAAGCCTTTTTAGCTTTTTCGATTACTAAAAGAAAATGCCTATATTCAGAATATTGTAATGCTCTAGCTAAATCTCTTGCAGACCAAAATTCTTGATTTTCTTTAGTATAGCGACGAATTTCTTCAAATATTTTATGATGTTGGTTCAGCAAATTTTTATCGTTCATCACTATTCCCCCCTATCTTCTTTCTCGATCAATTGTTTCTGAATTGCTTTCCCATATGTTCCATAATGGGGCTTGTGCTTTTTTCATCCAACTCATCACTTTACAGATATCTTTTTCAAATCTTTCGTGATTCCTGAGCGGTGCACGCCGAATAAATCTGCCTTGTGAACCACACTGATGGGGGGATGTTAGTGGCATATAGACTGAAATTCGGGCATACTATACTCCATATAATCTGCTCATTTTAACCCAGCTATCATCGCAGAGCAACCAACATGTGGATAAATCATGACAAAGTGCAATTTTAATCAAACCCTTTTTATCAAAAGTGCGGCCGAATGGCATCATTTGCCCGATAACCCCAGTTTTGAAGTCGCTTTTGCGGGTCGTTCCAATGCGGGCAAATCCAGCGCCATCAATACCATCACGGGGTTACACAAATTAGCCAAAACCAGTAAATTGCCCGGGCGCACGCAACTGATCAACTATTTTCAATTGCACCCCAAATTATATTTAGTCGATTTGCCAGGTTATGGTTATGCCAAAGTGCCTGAAGCGATACGGGAGCGCATACAACGTATGTTGGGGCGTTATATTTTAGAACGCCTACCGCTCAGAGCTTTGATATTAGTGATGGATAGCCGCCATCCGCTAAAAGAAAATGATGAAATCATCATTGAATGGGCCTTACAACGACACATCGCGGTGCATTTATTATTAACCAAAGCGGATAAATTAAGCCATAGACAAGGGCAAGATACCAAACGTGCCGTAGAAAAACGTTTTGCCGAACAAAGTGATTTGATCAGCGTGCAATTGTTTTCGTCGCTTAAAAAACAAGGCATAGAAGAAGCGCGCGCTTTTATAACGCGTTGGATTGTAGAGGAATAACAAATGAGCACACTGCCCACGGATCCTAAACATCCTTTTATTTTAGTCGATGGTTCATCTTATCTGTATCGTGCGTTTCATGCGCTGCCGCCTTTGCTCAATAGTCAAGGACAACCTACGGGAGCTGCCTATGGCGTTATCAACATGTTGCGTAAACTTATCAACGAATATACGCCGACTTATTTAGTGATGGTGTTTGATGCTAAGGGCAAAACGTTTAGAAACGATTTGTACCCGGAATATAAGGCCAATAGAGCGGCTATGCCCAATGATTTAATCTGTCAAATCGAACCGCTACATGCTTTGATCAAAGCGATGGGCGTGCCCTTATTAGTGATCGAAGGTGTAGAGGCGGATGATGTCATTGGAACTTTAGTCAGACAGGCAAAACAACGTCAGTGGCATTGCCTGGTTTCAACCGGTGATAAAGATTTTGCGCAATTGGTAGATAGCGAAGTGACGCTGATCAACACTATGAATAACACGCTATTAGACGAAGCGGGTGTGGTAGAAAAATTTGGTGTGACGGCATCGCAAATCATCGATTATTTGGCTTTAGTTGGCGATACGGTAGATAACGTTCCCGGGGTGAGTGGGGTAGGGCCTAAAACAGCGGTGAAATGGTTGCAACACTATGGCAGCTTAGATGCGTTGATTAAAGATGCGGATAATGTTAGTGGTAAAGTGGGTGAGAGCCTACGCGCTACTTTAGATTATTTACCATTGGCTAAAAAATTAGTGAGTATAGATTGCAACGTCAACTTACCCATCACTTTAGATGAACTCAACACCAAAGAACAAAATAAAGAAGCTTTATTACAATGGTTGGGAAAATTAGAATTTAAATCGTGGTTAAAAGATTTGGACGGCGGGGTTAAAATTAAAGCGCCTACTGTAACGGCGAAATACGATTGCATCCTAAGTTGGCAGGATTTGGATGTTTGGCTGGATAAATTAAAAAAGACGAAAATATTCGCCATTGACACCGAAACCGATAACTTAGACGTCATGCGTGCCAATATCGTTGGATTGTCTTTTGCTGTATCGGAATATGAAGCCGCCTATGTGCCCTTAGCACACCAATACGACAATGTCCCACAGCAATTGCCGCGCGACGAAGTCTTGCAAAGAATAAAACCTTTATTGGAAGATAAAACGCTTACTAAAATAGGCCATCACATTAAATACGATATCAATTTATTTTCGCGCTATGGCATTATCGTGCAAGGGTTTTTAATGGATACTTTGCTAGAAGGCTTCATTTTATCGGCGGGTAATCGTAATGACATGGACAGTTTAGCTTTAAAATACTTAGATTATCGTACCATTAGCTATGATGATGTTACGGGTAAAGGCGCTAAAAGAATCACTTTCGATAAAGTGGCTTTAGAACAAGCCACCGCATATGCAGCCGAAGATGCCGATGTCACTTTACGCTTACATCATTATTTTTATCCGCGCTTGCAACAACAGCCGGTGTTATTAAAGGTTTATGAAACCATAGAGGAGCCTTTGATCACCGTTATTGCGCGCATGGAGCAAACGGGGGTATTAATTGATGGCGAGAAATTACAGCAGCAAAGCATCGCCTTTGAAAAACAATTGCAAGAACTAGAAGAAAGCACTTTTAAGCTATCAGGAACCTCTTTTAATATCAATTCCCCTAAACAATTGCAAGAAATATTGTTTGAAAAAATGGGTTTGCCCGTATTAGAGAAAACCCCTACAGGACAAGCTTCTACAGCGGAATCCGTATTACAAGAGTTGGCGCACGATTTCCCTTTGCCTAAAATCATCTTGGAATATCGTAGCATCAGTAAACTAAAATCAACTTATACCGACACCTTACCCTTGCAGATTAACCCACATACTGGGCGAGTGCATACCTCGTATCATCAAGTGGGGGCAGCGACGGGGCGTTTATCCTCATCTAACCCAAATTTGCAAAATATTCCTACGCGCAGCGTAGAAGGGCAGCGTATACGACAAGCTTTTATTGCCCCACCGGGTTGCGTGCTGCTAGACGCCGACTATTCACAAATAGAATTGCGCATCATGGCGCATTTATCTCAAGACGAGGGTTTATGCAAAGCCTTTGCGGATGGCATAGATATACATAGTGCAACTGCCGCTGAAGTTTTCGGAGTGGAACGCGATGCAGTGACTTCTTTACAAAGACGGCACGCTAAAGCGATTAATTTTGGTTTGATCTACGGCATGTCTGCTTTTGGTTTGGCGCGCCAATTAGACGTAGACAATAACACCGCCAAGCGATATATGGATCTTTATTTTGAACGTTATCCCGGTGTTGCGCGGTATATGGAGCAAACTCGTCTGTTGGCGCGTGAACAAGGCTATGTAGAAACCATTTGGGGGCGGCGTTTGTATTTGCCGGATATTCAATCTAAGAATAAAGGGCTACAGCGCGCCGCAGAAAGAGCCGCTATTAATGCCCCCATGCAAGGCAGTGCTGCCGATATTATTAAGCAAGCGATGATTCGCGTCGATGTTGCCATTGCTAAGGACAACATTGCCGCGCGCATGATCATGCAAGTACACGATGAGTTAGTCTTAGAAGT
>VFJT01000142.1 GCA_009885935.1 Gammaproteobacteria bacterium | reverse complement strand
TATCCGCTGCAGTGAAAGAAAATTTAGGCACAATGACTTCGGGTAAGCGTAATTCAGATAAGCGCTCACTCAAGGCTTGTTTTTTATCGCCTATTGCCACTTTCTTGCGTCCCGAGGTTTGTTCCGCACGACGCGCACTGGCTTTGCCTCCTAAAGGCCATTTGTGCTCTGCAATGCTTTTTTCGCCCTTGGCGCGACTTTTGGCAGCGCGAGTCTGCTCTTTCATTAAGGCCTGATGCGTGTCTTTTTTCTGTCTATCCAGACGCGACAACGCCTGCTCCAACGCACACCGTTTTAGAGCTATTTCACGCCTATAATCATCATAATGGCCTGAAAACACCTCGATTTTACCATTATCAATATGCCAAATAGTATCCACACTGTTACGCAATAATTCCGCATCATGAGACACCACAATCAAGGTACCTGAGTAATTGCGTAACAGCCGCAATAGGCTTTGACGGTTATGGCGATCTAAATGGTTAGTGGGCTCATCCAACAATAGAACATTAGGATCTGCGCTCAACGCCTGTGTCAACGCTTTATGCAAACGCTGTCCGCCGCTTAAAGAGTCAAAATCCGTAATAATTTGCGGAACATACCCAAAAATGACCTCTTTGGGTATCAGCACATCGCCCGTGACCCCTGCAAATGCTCCCATTAATATTTTGAGCAAAGTCGATTTTCCACTGCCGTTACGACCTATAATGGCAATGCGGTTACCATAATGAATGTGCGCATTAAAATTGTCAAAACAAGTTTTGTGTGGAAAAGACAGACTGAGATCTTTCAGTTGAATAGGTTTATGCATCATAATACCTCTTAAATAGTTACTATTAGACCCTGATCGTGCGTCTATAACAGACGCTGTTTAAGAGATATTATTCATGATGCATAAACCTCGACAGATTAGCTATTGTGTGTATTCGTAGCTGTCGTACTTAGTATCCTGCTCATCTCCGCCCGACTCTGTCTTTTTGCAGCAAGAAAAAAAGTTGGTTACTGATCCCCAGACAGCTTTTTCACTACAATAGTTGGCTACCCTACCCGCACCTGCAGTCACAACCATTACGGCTGCTGTGCTTAAAACCCCTGCCATACCACCCACTCCTGTATTTAAAGCCATATCTTCTGCGGGTGTATATCTATTATATTGATCTGCGGATTCATTCATGATCCACAGTGTTGCCGCAACTGCGCCGACTGTAGTGCCTATAGCCAATAAAGCTTTACTCGCCTTGAATGCAAAAGATACGCTTTTTGTTGTTTCAGGTGCGGGGGGCCTTTCCATCAGGGAAAGGTTTTCTGTCTCCCCGTCTTGTACTGTAACGTCCCTTTCACTAGATTCGCTTGCCGGTTCATCTATAGTCTTCATCATCAAGGGGTCTTCTTCTGAGGACTTTTTTGTTATAGACTCTTTTTTACTCGGCTCCATATAGTACATTATTCCTTGCACACCCAAAGCCATACCTTGCCTTAT
>VFJT01000100.1 GCA_009885935.1 Gammaproteobacteria bacterium | reverse complement strand
GATCGGTATTCGGCCAACTGCGAGGGGTTCGCCAGCATAAGTTCGTCGATTACTTTTTCTAAAGCGGCACTGTCATTTTCTTGCACCAAGCCTTCGCGCTCTATGATGATACTGGCTTCTTCGCCGCTCCCCCACATTTTTTCGAATACGGTTTTAGCGATTTTACCGGAAATGATGTTCTCGGCCAATTGTGTTAACAAACCACTTAAAGCGCGTGCACTGATAGGCGATTGTTCTATGCCTAAGTTATTTTTATTTAACTGTGCCGATAATTCTCCCATGACCCAATTGGCAGTGATTTTCGCCGAGGCTTTAGTGTGTGCTAGCGCTTCTTCAAAAAAATCACACAAGGCTTTATTACTGGTTAAGACATTGGCGTCGTATTCACTTAAACCATACTCTTGTTGTAAACGCAGCCGTTTTTGCCACGGTAACTCCGGCTGAGTAGCGGTGACTTCATCTATAAACGCTTGTGATACTTCTACGGGCAATAAGTCCGGATCGGGAAAATAACGGTAATCGTTGGCATTTTCTTTGCTGCGCATGGAGCGTGTTTCATTTTTATTAGAATCGTATAAACGCGTTTCTTGTACGATAGTACCGCCTTGTTCTAAGATCTGAATTTGCCGCGCAATTTCATAGTCGATGGCTTTTTCCACAAAGCGAAAGGAATTCACATTCTTGATTTCGGCGCGAGTTCCAAGCTTGGGATCGTCTTTTTTGCGTATCGATACATTGGCATCGCAGCGAAAAGATCCTTCTTGCAAATTGCCATCGCAGATTTGCAAATAACAGACCAAAGCATGCAAGGTTTTAAGATACGCCACTGCGTCGCTTGCGCTGCGCAATTCGGGTTCGCTGACAATTTCTAACAAAGGCACACCCGCGCGATTTAAATCCACGCCGGTCATGCCATTAAACGCATCGTGTAGGGATTTGCCCGCATCTTCTTCTAAATGGGCGCGAGTTATACCTATGGATAGATTACGACCATCTTCGGTAATCACCGGCAAAGTGCCGCGGCCGACTATAGGATGTTCAAATTGCGTGATTTGATAGCCTTTAGGCAAATCGGGATAAAAATAATTTTTACGTGCGAAGATAGAACGCTGGGCGAT
This sequence comes from Gammaproteobacteria bacterium, assembly GCA_009885935.1. Classification (GTDB taxonomy): domain Bacteria; phylum Pseudomonadota; class Gammaproteobacteria; order UBA1113; family UBA1113; genus VFKP01. The sequence continues at coordinate 13,564 of VFJT01000100.1, read as the reverse complement.
GTGCGCATTCACACTCAAACCAAAACGCACGGCCATCGTTAACACTTCGCGATTCAACACCGGTAACACGCCGGGAAAAGCCAAATCTACAGCACAAGCTTGGCTATTAGGCTTTGCACCGTAGTGTGCAGAAGCGCCGGAAAAAAGTTTTGCTTTGGTGGCCAATTGCACGTGTACTTCCAGGCCAATCACACTTTCCCATTCTGAATTCGTAACCGTCATTTTTATTTTACTCCATGGCCGTAGGATGTTGACTATGCCAATCGCTGTGACATTGATACTGATGGGCGATGTTTAATAATTTACTTTCTTGCATATAATGTCCCATTAATTGTAAGCCTACGGGCAAACCATCTATAAAGCCTGCAGGCATGGACAAACCGGGCAAACCCGCTAGGTTTAAGGCCAGGGTATAGATATCGCATTGATACATAGTGACTGGATCAGACACTTTTTCACCTATCTTAAAAGCGGGCGTAGGCGTAGTCGGAGAAGCGATAACATCCACGTTCTTAAAAGCGTCATCGAAGTCTTGTTTGATGAGTTGCCGCGTCTTTTGTGCCTGTAAATAATAAGCCTCGTAATAGCCAGCGGATAAAACATAAGTGCCGATTAAAATACGGCGTTTGACCTCAGTGCCAAAGCCTTCACCGCGGCTACGTAGGTACAAATCATTTAAATCGCGTGGGTTTTCACAGCGATAACCAAAGCGCACGCCGTCAAAACGAGATAAGTTAGAAGAGCATTCAGCCGGAGCTAATACATAATAGGTAGGAATAGCCAGATCAGCATGCGGCAGAGAAATGTCTACCAAGGTAGCACCTAGCTTTTCTAAGACTTTTAAGGCTTCGTCTAGAGCTTTTTGCATGGGCGCATTCATATTTTTAAAATATTCTTTAGGTAAACCAATCTTCAATCCAGCAATAGAGCGATTTAAATGCTGCGTGTAATCTTCTGCAGGCACATTAAGAGAGGTAGAATCCCGCTCATCAAAACCGGCCATGGCATTTAACAATAAGGCCACATCTTCCGCGCTTTTTCCAAAAGGACCGCCTTGATCTAAGCTCGAAGCAAAAGCAGTCATGCCATAGCGTGACACGCGGCCATAAGTGGGTTTTAAACCGGTAATGCCGCATAAAGCTGCGGGCTGACGTATAGAACCACCAGTATCGGTGCCTGTAGAGACGGGCACTAATCCTGCGGCAACCGCAGCGGCCGAACCACCCGATGAACCGCCGGGTACGTATTCTGTATTCCAAGGATTCGCGACGGGGCCATAAAAACTATTTTCATTGGAAGAACCCATGGCGAATTCATCCATATTGGTTTTACCCAAGGTGATTAAACCCGCGTCGCGGCATTTGGTGACGACGGTGGCATCATAGGGCGCTATAAAATTATCTAACATCTTGGAACCACAACTGGTTTTAACGCCATCGGTGCAAAATAAATCTTTGTGTGCCATGGGTAAGCCTAAGAGCGGCGGTGCATTTTCTGGATCGCGAGCGCGTAAATCATCCGCTTTTTGTGCTTCTTGCAGGGCGCTTTCCCCGGTGACGGTGATAAAAGTATTTAATTGCGGATTAAAACGCTCAATGCGTTTTAAATAATGGCTTACCAATTCGTGACTAGAGATTTCTTTTTTGTGCAAAGCCAGTTTTAATTCAGTTAAGGTTTTAAAATGCATGGTTCGTATCCAAAAATAAGGGTTATTCGATGACGAGTGGCACTAGGTAATAGTCCAATTGCTTCGCCGGAGCCAAGGCTTGAAATTTCTCGTGCTGGTCACTTTCGGTGACTGTATCGGCCACTGTGCGTTGTTGGCTTGCTTGTGGGTGCGCCAATGGCGTGATGCCTTTGGTGTTTACGGCTTGCAATTGGTCAATTAAGGTAAAAATTTGCTCAATTTCATGATGGCAACGGGTTAATTCTGCCTCGCTCATGGCAATACGGGCTAAATAAGCCGTTTCTTGTACTTTTTTGATCGATAGGGTCATGACAGTGTCCTCTAAGTGAATGGGTATTATCGCTAAAAAGGGTGCTGGTGGCAAATGAGATCTATTTTTACAATTGCCTTATATTTGAGGATAAAGTTTGACAGGAGGATATAGCCCCGTTAAAATTGCTGTGGGTATGCATTTTAAATGTTTTAAAGGATGTTTTAAAGGATGTTTTATGGACGTGATTCAGTATGAAGATGTTGAAAATAAAATTATTAGCATCCGTGAACAACAAGTAATCTTGGATAGTGATGTTGCAGAACTTTATGGAGTAGAAACCAAAGCTCTGAATCAAGCAGTAAGCCGAAACTTAGATAAATTTCCTGAGGGGTATTTACTGGAACTCACTGAGGCAGAGTGGACTCCATTGAGGTCACAGATTGTTACCTCAATAAAAGGCGGGCGTACATACCTTCCTAAGGTATTTACGGAAAAAGGCTTATACATGCTGGCCACTATACTAAAAAGCCCAAAAGCGACCAAAACAACTTTGACAATAATTGATACCTTTGCTAAAGTACGTGAAGTAAGCCGGATTGTTAATCAGCTGCCGGCAGTGAAAAAAAATAGCCCCGGACGGCAAAAATTAATGCAACGTGTTGGCGATATTATTTCTGATCTGGTGGTACCAGACAACCTCAAAACGGATGAAGCTGAAGCAAGTATAGAGCTTAATTTTGCTGTGGTTAAGTTTAAATACTTAGTGAAGAGGAAAGCTAAAAAATAATGTATTATTTCAGAAGCGGCGGTTGTGTAGATTAAGAGTGTCTAAGATCTGTACCCATTGACTAGAAGGCCGAAGGTTGTGCCCCAACGCCATAGCGCCTATAATAGCAGCCATTAGTCTGGGCGTTTGCGCCTGCATAAAATTTGTTCTATTTACTCAGGGGTGATATCACTATGCTTAAAAAGTTACGGGGCTTGTTTTCTACCGATTTATCCATAGATTTGGGCACGGCGAATACACTGATTTATGTTTTACATCAAGGCATAGTGTTAAACGAACCTTCTGTGGTGGCGATACGCCAAGACTCCAATGGGCAAAAACGCGTTGCCGCTGTGGGTCTAGAAGCCAAACAAATGTTAGGTCGTACCCCAGGGAACATTACCGCCATTAGGCCACTCAGAGATGGCGTGATTGCCGACTTTCAAATCACCGAAAAAATGCTGCAACACTTTATTCATAAAGTGCACGAAAATAAAATCTTGCGCCCTAGCCCACGCGTGTTGGTGTGTGTGCCTTGCGGCTCTACTCAAGTGGAGCGCCGTGCTATACGCGAATCGGCCTTAGGCGCAGGGGCGCGCGAGGTGTATTTAATCGAAGAACCGATGGCTGCGGCTATAGGCGCAGGCATGCCCGTCGACGAAGCGCGCGGTTGCATGGTGGTGGATATCGGGGGTGGTACCACTGAAGTGGCGATTATTTCCTTAAACGGCATCGTTTATGCCGCCTCCGTGCGTATAGGCGGCGATCGTTTTGATGAAGCGATCATCAACTATGTGCGTCGTAATTACGGCGTTTTAATCGGCGAAAGTACGGCAGAACGCATCAAGCACCAAATTGGCACCGCCTTCCCGGGCAGTGAAGTGCGCGAGTTAGAAGTACGTGGTCGTAATTTAGCGGAAGGTGTGCCGCGTTCTTTTGTCTTGAGTAGCAATGAAGTATTAGAAGCCTTGCAAGAGCCTTTATCCGGTATAGTCGGTGCTGTGCGAGTCGCTTTAGAACAAGCACCGCCAGAATTGTCTTCTGATATCGCCGAGCGCGGTATGGTGTTAACGGGTGGTGGCGCATTGTTGGAAGGACTAGATCGTTTATTAATGGAAGAAACAGGATTGCCGGTGATCTTATCTGAAGAGCCGTTGACTTGTGTGGCCAGGGGTGGCGGACGTGCATTAGAACTCATGAATACCCTGGGCGGTGACTTTTTAATTCGTGAATAATAGGGATTGCGATGTTATTTCGTCACGCAACGGGTGTGGGCTTAAGAGTATTATGCTTATCAGTGTTAATGATGGGCTTAATGGTAGCGGATCATCATTATCGATACGTCAATAATGTGCGTAATGTATTGTCTGTAGCATTAATACCCTTGCAATATGCTTTGGACGCGCCGGTGGAAGCCATCGATTGGTTGAAAGTCAGCGCGGCTACACAGCACCAATTAGCCACTGAAAATATTCGTTTAAAGCAACAAATGTTACTGATGCAAGTCAGCTTACAACAATTGATCAACATGCAACAAGAAAATAGTCAATTACGCGCCTTGCTAAAATCTTCATCGCGCATTAATGGCCAATTTCAAGAAGCAAAATTGCTGGCGATGAACTTAGAAGCGGCGTCGGCAGAAGTGGTTTTGGATAAGGGCAGCCGTGATGGCGTGGCACTAGGACAAGTGGTGATCGACGTATCGGGGATCATGGGACAAATCATCGGCGTTACTCCTTTTACTAGCCGTTTATTGCTTATTTCCGATCCGCGTAGCGGCGTGCCTGTGGAAGACGATCGCTCCAATTTTCAAGCTATTGTTGTGGGGATGGGTGCCAGTAGGCCCTTATCCCTTATTCATGTTGCAGAAACTTCCGATGTTAAAGTAGGCGACCTAGTGGTGACTTCGGGTTTGGGTGCGCGTTATCCTGAAGGGTATCCTGTAGGCACGGTAACGCGTATTACCAAAATGTCGGGTGAGCCCTTCATGAGCATAGAGGTTAAACCTAGTGCCTTGCTAGAGCAAAGTAGACGGGTGTTGATTGTATCGAATTATCTGAATAGCGACAGTAAAAAAATGTTGTATGAGACCACGGTGCCTCTTAAGCCTAAGCCCGCTGTACCGATCAAGTCCACTGTACCAGGGGCAACACAATGACATATCGTTTAGCATTGCTCATGTTCTTCAGTTTTTTGGTTGCTGGCTTATTACAATTTTTGCCGGTTTCTGAATCGTTGAGTATATGGGTGCCGCAGTGGCTCCCTTTGGTGGTAGCCTATTGGGCTTTGGTTTTGGATGATCGCTTTAAATTGCTATTACCGTGTTTTGTAGGTCTTTGTTTAGATGTGATGAATGGGACTGTCTTAGGACAACACGCTTTAGCTTTATTGCTGCTGAGTTTTATCGTTTTAAAAAATGCTAAAAAATTGCGTAGGGCGGGACGAATACAACAAATCGTTGAAATAGGGTTGCTGATTTTGTGCTATCAATTTATTTTATCGGTGATCCAAGGCGTTATAGGGCTACAGTTAGTCAATTGGACTTATTTTGCTTCCAGCTTATCCAGTGCGCTTATTTGGCCATGGATTAGCATTGTTTTGGACGATCGGTGCCAACGTTTTGTAAAACTAAAAGAAGAATAATGGAGGTAATATGCCAAATAATATCGATATCGCAGCCAAAGCTTTATTAGATCCTGCGGGCTTGTCGCTGAATCAAGTCAGTCAAATTTTGCAACGCATTTTAGGCAATGCTATAGACAGCGCCGATATCTATTTTCAGGTGAGCGAAAGTTCTAGTTGGAGTTTAGAAGACAGTATTATCAAAAGAGGAACTTATGCCTTAGACAAAGGGGTGGGGGTGCGCGCTGTAGCGGGTGAGAAAACGGGTTTTGCTTACTCTGATGACATCATGCTAACAGCGCTGACGGATGCCGCGGATGCCGCTAAAAGTATTGCTAGGCAAGGGCAACAGGGGCAGTTGCAAGTAGCGCCGGTTAAATTAATTGAGCCGCGTTATCCGGCTATTAATCCTATCAGCAGCATAGAAGATATTGACAATATTCGTTTGCTGCAAAAAATTGATGCCTTGGCTAGAAGTTTGGATAAACGGGTCAAACGGGTGATGGCCAGCATCAGCAGCGAATACGAAATTATTTATTTGTTGCACAGCGATGGCACGGTTGCGGGCGATGTCAGACCCTTGGTACGTTTGAATGTATCGGTTATCATGGAAGAAGCGGGGCGTTTTGAACAAGGCTACGCCGGCGGCGGCGGTCGTTATAGTGTAAAAGAATTGATGGAATCGGGTTTAGCCGAAAAATTAGCGAGAGAAGCGGTGCGTACAGGCTTAGTCAATCTAGAAGCGACGGCTTCACCTGCGGGCATGATGACGGTGGTATTAGGACCCGGTTGGCCAGGAATATTATTACACGAAGCGATAGGTCATGGCTTAGAAGGCGATTTTAATCGCAAAGGCACGTCCGCTTTTAGTGGGCGACTAGGCGAACGCGTAGCGGCTAAAGGCTGTACCATAGTGGACGATGGCACCTTGGAAAAACGACGCGGCTCTTTAACCATAGACGATGAAGGCACCGCATCGCAATGCACCACTTTAATTGAAGATGGCATTCTTAAAAATTATATGCAAGATAAATTGAACGCCAAATTAATGGGCATGGAACCTACGGGCAATGGCCGCAGGGAATCGTATGCGCATGTACCGATGCCGCGCATGACCAACACCTACATGCTGGCGGGGCAACACACGCCCGAAGAAATCATTGCCAGTGTGAAAAAAGGCTTGTATGCCGTTAATTTTGGCGGCGGCCAGGTGGATATCACTTCGGGACAATTTGTATTTTCCGCGAGCGAAGCCTATTTAATTGAAAATGGTCGTATTACTAGACCCGTTAAAGGCGCAACCTTAATTGGCAGCGGCCCGGATGTATTAACGCGCGTGTCTATGATAGGCAACGATTTAAAATTAGATGAAGGCGTAGGGACTTGCGGTAAAGAAGGGCAAAATGTTCCAGTGGGCGTAGGGCAGCCTACGTTGAAAATTGATGGCATTACCGTGGGTGGTACGGAGCGTCATTAGTGGTTTCAGCCTTAGTTTTAGAAGGGGCTTCTTTTTGAGTAGACCAGAAACCACCGCGCCACCAAAGGCTGATACCTACAGCAACTGCTGTTGTAGCAACTACCGCTACAGGCACCAAAGTGGAAAATGGAGTCTCTTCTGTCTCGACACTTGCTGGTTCGGTAAAAGCATTTGTGATCGTCTCAGTAGTCAATTGCAGTAACTGTGCGCCGCCTTTTATCATTAGTGAAAGCACAGGAGATACCATGGAGGGCAGTGTCAATAAACCATATAATCCTGCAGCTAAATTTAGCTGGCGCTCTTCTTGTTCTTTTGCAAATTCTTCAGCACTTTTGTCAGGATCAGTAACGTCATCCAATAATTCAGTATTACTGAAAGCGTCCAATAATTTTGTCATATTAGCTGCGGATGCCCTGAGCTTTTTATGAATACGTGTTTCTTCCCCACTATTCTTCCATCCCAATTCTTGGTTAGCTTTTTTAACGGAAGTTGCTATTAAACGAATGGTCTCAGGATAGAAGTCATTTAAATAATTCAGTTGTGCCCAATGAGCTAATTTTTCTCCAAGCAAGATATGCTCAGCGTCAGGATTATTTTTGATTTTTTCTGCATAGCCTGGTTTGTAACGTTCACTACTAAAGCTCTTTACATCGTTAATAGCAAGAATGATCTTGCTTGGAGTGGCAACAGCGCCTTTCTCCACCAAAAAACCAGGGAAAAAGTAAGAGCCATTCTTATCGCGAGAGTATTGCTTTGCGATAATAGTTTCACCACTCGCACTCCAAACCGGAGCTGTCTTTCCATTATCAATTTCTTTGATAGCATTGAAGCAATTAGTATATTTAGACTGTATTTTTGTGCATGTCAATTGTCCAAAGCCCATTATGTCAGCGTGTGGTAAATAATTTTCAAGATATGTTCTGACTGTCTTAAACAAGTCTGGATATGTTTGTTCAAAAGACTGGGGATCCCTTTGCATTCTATCTAACAGCCACAGCAATCGCTGATTGCCATCATTAATCGCTTTTGAAATTGCCTGGGATTGTTCTTTATCTGGTGGTGCAACTCGAAGGTTGCCTTTGAGATCAAGACGAGGATTGCGATTTTTAGAATAAATTGTGTTAAAAAAGGCATGTGTAAATTCGTGTAAAATAGACTCTGTATACAATAACTCATTGATAGGGTACCTAATAAGCGGGGCATTAATAGGGAAGGCTATGCAATGATTTCCAGTGACATAAAAAGCTATGCGATTTGGATTGGATTCTTCACTAAAAAGAAACGAAAAATCAGGACTGTTCATGACGAGATCAATAAAATATTCTGCAAAGGGTGAGGTCTTTCTTGCCATGATCACAGATTGAGCAACGTTATCCTTGAATTGTGCTTCCTCTTGTGGGGAGGTAGAACGTGTTGGAAGAGTTCTCTTATCACGTACTGCTTCCAGCTGTTCGAGAGACGAATTCCAGCGAAATAAGGCCCGTATTTTTTTTTCAAGCTCGGATTGCATCTTCAGGCCTCTTACAAATTTGAGCGGCTAATGATATGAGAAAAGCGGCTATAAGTCAAGAAAATTAAGTCTATGATTATATAGTGGGCTTAACCCAATTAATGATCAAGATAGCTTTCCAGTGGCTATAGGTATGGAAGAAGATAGTAAGGTACCTGAAAATTCGGGAAGACGCCTTAGTTTTTAGGCTTAGTGCAACTAAAACCATACCTAAGTTCTATTACCATCTTAGCAGCCTACACGCCGGCCGGAGCTGAGGTGTAGGTTGGATAGCTATTTTTTATAGACGGATGATGACTGATCCGCATTCTGACTGAGCAAGCGCCTGTTGTTGGTCAGGTAGTTTTTTCGGTGCTGTAGAGAAAAAGCCTGTCTTATCCGCTAAGGGCCTCGGCTGAGGAGTTTGTCCATATTCATCCCGCGGTTTTTGTGGCACAGGAACATTTTTAGATTCTTTCATTTTGGCTAGGTTAATGTACGCTTCGATGAGTTCTTCTGTCTTTGGACTACTTATACTACTGTCCTTTTTACCGAGCAGAATGAGAAATGCTTTACGGTGGTGTGTTTCCAATCTCTCGAGTTGATTCGGAGTCACGAGAGCATCCTCCTCCAACAAGAGCCCCCCCAACCTTTCATAGAGGTTATCTAAATAATCTTTCGCAGCCAGATAGGAAGTAGTCGTTTCAACGTATCGTTTGATGAGTTTTCCCATAGAGGGAACATTTATATCAGAGGCATATTTATCGAGCAGAATGAGAAATGCTTTACGGTGATGTGCGTCCAATGCCTCGAGTTGATTCAGAGTCAAAATAGGAAACTCTATCAGTGCGAGCTTATCCATCTCTTCATACAAATTATCTTCTGTATTCTTAGATAAAGAAGATGATGAAGAATGAGAAAAAGGACTTGTTGCTGACATAGTCACCTAAAATATATTTGTTTTATTAATGAACTCGGGAAAATTAGCTCCCAAACTGAACGGCATTGTAACTCATTATAAGGTTTTCTCAAACTGCCTAGATATGTTTTTGAATTAAGCGAATTTTTCCTTTAAATATCAAACAAATATTTCTAAAGGGTGTGTCGCAAAAAAGCTGCGTTTCTGTAAAAAAACATACTCCAGCAGGAAAAATTCTGTAGTAACGAATTGATTTTAAAGTGTATTTTTTAACATGTAAGACCATGGACTAATTGAGCGAACGTTGATTAGAGGAAATTATTAGGGTATACTATCCGAGTTAAAACATTGCTATTAAATACATTGCGGAGAGCATCAACTTATGGCTACTAAAGAAGAACATATACCCCTCATAATAGGCGCTGAGACGCGTGACTTAGTTCTTGCCATTGTAAGTAAGACTAAACCGGTAGGGTCTTTGATAGGTGTGATGACTTCTTCCTGCCGTTCTATAGATGATTTGCAGCGGTTTATCGATGCATTTCCAGAAGAATGCGTACAGATTCAGGCTATTTTATTAAATTCTCCTGATGTCCTCTGCTCGATTCTTGAAAAAATCATTAAAGTGCAGAGCGATTATTTCAAGGCTTGGAATGAGCTAGGTGGTTGGTGGCTAAAAAATAAAGAAGCCATTTTGGGTATCGTTTTAAGAAATGAGAAAGCACTATTCCGTCGGTTATATCTTGAAAATATGGTAGAGTACTCACCGAATTGCTTTAGAAGTGAAATGCACTCTGACAAGTATATTTCCCTCTATCAAGCCTTCCCAAGCTTACAGGACGAGCTAATAGAGTTTTTAATCGGCGATGTGGAATTCGCAATGCAGTTATTTACGACAAAAGATCAGTTTTTTGAACTATGCGATGACTGTTTCAAAGAAAAATCAGACATTTTATTAGATAAAATGTTGGTGCTATATGACCAAGATAAGCCTGAGTCACACGCGTTTGCGCTCGCTCACCTTGTTGATACGCCTGAAATACTTGAAGAATTTAAAGAAAAATTTCCTCATAAAACCGAGGCGATCGATCAATATGCTAGAGAAGAGTTCTTTCTATTCATCAAACTACTCTATGCATTAGTAGAAAGGAAAGAGCTTATTTATGATTTCATTTCTTCTTACCCACAGCATTTTGAACAGTTAAAGACAAAATTTTTGAAGGATCCTGCTGAAAAATGGCATAGTAGCGATAACTCTTTACTCCTAGGGTGGCTGCCTATGCACACTGATTGTGTTAGGGCGTTTTTAGCGTTAATGCCAGATCAACGCGTTGAGGTTTGGGCGCGGGTTATAGAAAAGGTAGCGTTCAAAATAAGAACGAATTATCAGTTGTTCCTAAGCGAGAGTTCCGAAATTTTTTATCTCCTCAGTGATAACGATTTCGATGAATTGAAAAAAGAATACTCAGCGCAGTACAGGAAAATGTTAGACAATATATTTTTTGAGCAGGATTTTCTTAAGAATATGTTTTTACAACAATCTAATCTTGCTGGTTTAATAATGTTAATGCGTCAAGATTATTCCGGTCTCGATTTTTATTTGAATGGAATTATAAAAGCAGTATTTTCTACGGAAGTATTTGAAAAGTTTATTAAAAATGATAGTGACTTGAAAAGCTTAATAAGCAGCTTGCCTTCGAAACTGTCATCACCTATAAGAGAGCGTATATTAGAAGAAGGTACAATCTTTTTAAAAAAGGATAGTGGGGAACAGGAAGATCACGTATTACTCATTTCTTTGTTGAAAAGGCTAGGGTTTTCCGATTTTGTTGCGTGCCTTTCTGACCTAGGTTTTTCTGTTGAGGAGACGAGAAAATTTCTTGAAGTTATCTTATCTGAAAGGCCTTCCATACTTATGGGTACGATTACAAAAAAAGAAGATGTCAATGCGGCCTATGAAAATCTAGTGCTTCAAAGCGATTATCAAGGAAAGGAAAATTTTCTTAAAGTTTGGCTATTCCTTTTGCCTGAAAATATACAGAATGATAGTAACTTACTGAGATCTTTCATAAATGACCCGGAAGTAATAAAATCAATTTGGTCTAGTGCTAGCACGTATGATTATTTGAAGCTGTTTCTGTATAAAGAGACAGAGATGGAAGAACAAGAAAAAAATGCTAAAGAATTAGCGCGTAAACTTGCTTTGCCAGAAGGGTTTGTTGTAGGAAAATTCAGTGATGTAGCACGCTATGCTAATGCTATTTTTATTCCTATATTGGTCGATCAAATGTTAAAACATCGAAAAAATGCCGACGACGTTGTCGATGATCCTCGATTTATCGAAGTATTGTTTAAGATAATAGAAGAAGAGCAATCGAAAGCACACCTCAGTACAGTTGTTGGTATATCCGCACGTCAGGAGGAGGAGCGTAATGCTGCACCTTCTCAAGCTCCGGTTGATGACACAATTATCCTTAGAGAGATACAGGCTGTCTATTTGCGCGCTGTAGACGAAAACGTCGAAGAAAGTACCCCCCTCCCCTCGGCGGAGCAACAGGGTTTTCTTTATAGCCCGGTTAAACCGTGTGGCTATCTGTCATATAAAGAACAAGGAAAACCGAGGCAGACGTTTTCTTCAGAAAGTCCTACTGTCTATACTTTTTTCCATTCAGCTCGACCTCCACTATCAGATATGGAGCGTATTTCACGAGTAACGACTAACATTAGAGTAGGGGATAAAGTCATGGGTGGGGTTGCTACTGGACGTGAGAATACACCATCCTTTCCATAATGAAGTGGTGCCCCACAGAGGAGTCGAAGCTCTGACCTATCCCTTAGGAGGGGGTCGCGCTATCCACTGTGCCTAATTTATATTTGTATCTTTGTAAGGCTAAAGATAATGCACTGGTAATTGAAACACGGTTTTGCTGAGCCAAAGGGCTTTATCCGCTTGATTAATCAACAAAGAAAAATCTAAATTGTTTTCTGCTACAAAGCTTTCCAAAGATTTTAATTGCCGCGGTGTTGCTGTAGATCCATATTTTATTTCTATAGGGATAACGCCAAATGGGCCTTGTAAAATTAAATCGATTTCGGCACCTGAACGGGTGCGATAATAATGGGTAGACCAATGTGTTAACAAAGTTGCTTGCAGCCCTTTTATGATTTCTTCTATCACAAAGGCTTCAAATGAAGCGCCAACAATAGGGTTTTTATACAATTGTTCTGTCTGTGTAATATTTAACAATGAATGTAACAAACCGCTATCACGTATATGGCCTTTGGGCATTTTAACAATGGATTTTGAAACGGAATTTTCATAGCTAGGCAAAGCACGCCATAGGAATGTTCCCTCTGCAATCGCTAAAAATTCGTTGACTGAAGAAGCGCTGACTTCCAGTGCTCTAGCAATATCCGATTTATTTAAAATGGTGCTAGAAAGATTGCATAACATAGTTAAGAAACGTTGATAAGCAACTCGGTTTAAGCGTGGGAATAAGTTAGCAATGTCTCTAGCGATGTAGGTATTTTCATAATTTTCCATCCATTGTAAATAAAAATTTTCGGATGGATTCAGTACAGGTTCTGGATAGCCCCCTTTTTGCCAAGCGATTTGTATTTCTTTGAGGTCTAAGAGGGGAGCGCCTAATTGCGATAAATTCTCTTGAGTAAATTGATTTTCTGCTAGCAAGCTATAAATTGGGCTTAAAGGTTTTGCAAAAATTTCATTAGCTTTAAAGGTGCCTAGTTCAACGATGGCCACGCGACCCGCTAAGCTTTCAGTGACGTTTTTGAGCAGTTCAGGGCTGCTGGAACCGCTTAAAATGAAGCGCCCTGGAATGTTTCGCTGTTGATCAATGACACCGCGCAGCGTTTCAAATAATTTAGGCGATCGTTGTGCTTCATCGATAATAATGTGCTGCGGGTGTTGCTGAAAAAAGAATTCTGGATCATGTTCAATTCGGTTAAAATCGGAGGCTTTTTCCAGGTCGTAATATAGCCAATCTGGGCGTAGGGCCTTTATTAAGGTGGTTTTGCCACTTTGGCGTGCGCCGAGCAGTACCATAGCTGGAAAATACTCCAGTAGCTGATTGATTTTAAAAGACATATTTCTTAGCATGTAAATCCCACGGGCAGCCCATCAAATTTACATGTATTTTAGTCTAAATAATGAAGTTTGGCAAGGGAGGGATTGACAAGCAGAGATGACAAGCAGAGATTGACAAGCAGGGATTGACAAGCAGGGATTGACAAGCAGAGCGATTAGGCTTAAAATACTAAACTGAACGGTTTAGTATAGGTGCTATATGGATAAAAAGAAGCAAATTGTAGCTGCAGCAACAAAATTATT
>VFJT01000097.1 GCA_009885935.1 Gammaproteobacteria bacterium | reverse complement strand
GATAACAAAGTGCATAATAGAGGCTTATGTTGCGCACAAAGGAACTTTATATGCGCCCTAAAAAATCACCTCGATACGCTTAACTGCCGATCCTGTATTAATCCAGATTTTAGGTTAGATATATATCTATCTATTTTCTGTTTTTTTGCATCCCAGGGTTTCAGCTCCTGGTAAACTGAGCTGTTGGTTAATTTGCTATATCTAGCTAACAACTCCTCCGAACTAACTTCATGTCCTTCAAGCAAAAGTTTCTTTGAAATAGCCATATAAAGGATATGTAATTGAAATTCCTCAATTTCAAAGGCAAATGATACTTTTTTATTCTCAGGGCAATCGTGCTTGTTAATTGCCTGTAGTTGTGTTAAAATTCTACCCAATTCTAAGGATTTTTCCTCGGGTGTCCGCATTTCTCGACAGTCCATGTATTCTGTTTTAAGAATTTCTAATCGAGAGATATAAAAAGAAACTCCGGCGTACATTTAAAAATCCTTATGAATCATGATGATAAGCTGATGATAACGCAGCCGTATATATAAATCAATGGTGAAGGGTTATGGTTTACAAGATAAATGTCGATGACGTAGATAATTTAGATCGGGGCTATGCGCTAGAAGTAGAGATGGACAAAACAGAAGTCTATACGGATAAAGATAATGAATTTTTTGCTCCTGATAGCGGGGTTGTTATCCTATATACGCAAGGAGTTGGGCCTTGTATCGCCTTCTTGGCGAGCGGCAGATATTATCTTGATACAGACGACAAGACAGGGCATTATTTTACGACACTCTGGCACTATAGTGGTGAAGAGCAATCGTTGATAAAAGAAGAAGATCTCCTTCAACTAGGGCGCAAAAATATAAAACGCTTCTTTAACAGAATAGCCTTAGAGCTGGGTGATGATGAAGATATTACTATTGTTGTACACCAGCTTTGCTTTATTGGCGGTCAAAAGAAAGATGAGAATTGCTGTGGTACCAAAAAAGAAGTGCGTGCTCTAGAAGCCGCATTGCAACAAGCCGATCCTTTCAATGCCATCCTACCTGAAAACATGCGAATCGACGAGTCTCTTAAACCCGAATGCCATTTTTTCCCTAGCCATGGCGAAGCCTGTGTTGATATTTATGTGCAACGCGAAGGCGATACATCCATGAAAATCAGTTATAAACTAATCGATAATAACCCTCTTCCCCTTGTAGCAGCAGCTGAAAATCGCGAGAATCAAGCACAATCCCCTATATCCCCCGCAAAGAGCTTTTTCGGCAGCCCTAAGGGGGTAGACAATTCAAGCGGAAAACGCAAAGCGCCATTAACGCCTCCTGCAAATGCGCCTCCTGAAAAAAGAAAAATGCTATTCAAACCGTAACAGAACATAACGCTCATTTCCTTATAATCGCATTTATTTTATCCGTCTCTAAATACTGACAAGATAAATGCAATTGCTTTTTTTTCCAACTATAGGTTAATTTCATCCCCGAGGGAACAATGAATTGATTCTTAGCTACAGGGTATAGTTTTTCTAGGGGTACGCCATTCCCCCAATCTAAAATGAGTTGTTTTTTATCTAGTATAACCCTGTGTGTAATATCATTTTTATCTAAAGCAAAACGGGTAACAAATTTGTTCATAGGCTGGGACAGTTTAATCGGTGTGAACTCTATCGCATTACTGTAACCAATTTTAAAAGTATCATTAAAACTATTTACCAACATTTGATTAATAATCATACCATTGTCGGAATTGCTCATAACCACTAAGCCATCCATTAATTTTGATTTGCTTGAATTGGGATCTGTACTAACATAAGCATTCATAATGGATTGAAAACCATCATTAACACCACCATGCCAAAATTGTAAAATTTGATTGTGACTCTCCAACGCTAAACCTAAACCATAGGGCGAAGGCTTTTGTGGTGTAAATAAGTCTTTAGTCAATTCATCATTAAAATTTAATAGCGTATCCTCATGGTAATAGGCCTTCATTAATTGAATGAGTAGCGTGGCTAAATCAGTGGGATTTGTCCATAGCCCTGCCGTTGCATTTTCAGGATAGCTATGGTATTTGCCTGGATAAGGATTTCCTTTTTTATCATGTGCGCTGCTTGCTCTATACTTATAAATTTTAGGCAATGGTTGTTGATAAGTACTATTTTTCATGTCCAAGGGAAGAAGTACATTTGCATCCATCCATTTTGAAAAATCTTCACCCGTAATGCTTTGCATTGCGAGCTGTAAAATGCTTATGCCGCCGCCTGAATATGAAAATATACTCCCTGGGGTTTGTACAACTTCTACAGCTTCTGTAACAATCAGTGGTTTCTTTCCATTTAATACATCAATAATCGTTGGGAAAGGTATAGCTGACTCAGCTAACCCTGGAAATCCATGCACATTGATGCCGCCGATATGAGACATCAACATTCGTGCAGTAACTGCTTTTTGTTGTGTATATTGATTTTGTGGTATTTTCCAACCAATAAGATAATCATTTATATTTTTATCTAAATTGAGTTTGTTTTCGGCAACTAATTCCAACGCTCCTAGCGCAGTCACAGGCTTGCTAATCGACGCTGCTTGCAATAAATCATTTGGTGTTAACGAAGTTTTATTGCGGCTGTCCTTATAACCATAGGACTTAATCCACACTATTTTGCCATCATGAATCGCAGCCACACTAATCCCTGGAACTTTAAACTGTTTCATTGCTTCAGAAATAGTGAACGTTTGACCACTCTCACCTTTAAAAATATAAGGGTTGCGCAAACCGCTCTCAAATAGAGCTAAATTGCTACGCTCTTTGGCGTCAATATAGGCTGTTTGAGTATGAACAGTGTTATCGGCAAATAAATTACTAAAACTGAATACGAGAAATAGTGCGATTATTCTTCTCATTGAAATACCCTAATGGTGTTATTCAAACCGTAATGGTCTAGCCATCAATTGTTGTAAGGCTTCTTCGACCGTAATTTTTTCTTGCAATACTTCATGCACGCACTGCGTAATAGGCATATCGACTTTGTGGTGTGCGCGCAAGCGTTGAACACGCTCAGTGGTTTTAACCCCTTCAACGACTTGACCAATTTGTTGCAGGGCCATTTTTACCGTTAAGCCTTGTCCTAGTAAAAAACCGAAACGATGATTACGCGATTGATTATCGGTGCAGGTTAATACTAAGTCCCCTACTCCCGCTAAGCCCATCAAGGTGATGGGTTTAGCGCCTACAGCGATACCTAAACGCATCATTTCAGCCAAGCCGCGCGTGATCAAGGCACTGCGTGCATTGGCGCCTAAATTTGAACCATCGACTATACCTGCAGCAATCGCCAAGATATTTTTAACCGCACCCCCTAACTGCACGCCAATTAAATCGCTGCTTTGATAGGCTCTAAAATAAGGATTGGAAAACAATTGACACAGGGTTTCACCATAGCTGAGATCGTTAGCGGCAATGGTTACCGCCGTAGGTTTTTCAGCAATGACTTCGCTGGCAAAAGAAGGGCCCGATAAAACAGCCAGTTTACATTTTTTTCCTAAATGCTGCTCTGCCACTTCATGTAACCATCGCCCATCGCTGTCTAAACCTTTAGTCCCCCAAAATACTCCGGTTTTTGCTGCTAGATAGGGGGCAATCGCACCTAAGGTCATACTAAAAGCATGGCTAGGCACCACCAATAAAACATGATCCACATCGTGTACGGCAGCCGCTAGATCCAGCTTCACTTCTAAATTAGGTGGAAAAACTACATCGGGAAAATATTTTGTATTGCGGCGTAACTGGGCAACCTGTTGCATATGCGCTGCATCGTGGCCCCACAAGGAAACCGCGTGCTCATTACGCGCCAGCAATAAAGCCAGTGCCATGCCCCAAGAACCTGCGCCCAGTACCGCAATGGTTGCCATCAGACTTGTATTATTCCTTGTCCATCATCCGCTTTCGCCTGCTGTTGCATTACTTGTTGTGCATGCAATGCTTCAAAGTTCATAGGCGCCAAATGCAATACAGGAAAACCACCATTCATAATGGCTTCGGCAACGACCTGACGTGCATAAGGAAACAAAATCGCGGGGCAATATGCCCCCATTAAATACTGCACTTGGTCTTCTGGGAAATTGACCACTGCAAAAACACCCGCTTGCGCAACTTCCACTAAATAAGCGATTTTTTCTTCTAACTTCGCCGTCACGGTAATGGTCATGACCACTTCATGCAAATTGTCTGTTAACGGTTTTGCTTGAGTATTCAGCTCTACTTCAATTTGCGGCTGCCAATTTTGCACTTGAAATACTTCAGGCGAATTAGGCGCCTCGAAGGACATATCTTTGACATACAAACGTTGTATATGCATCTGTGCGTTTTGTTCTGCTGCGGATGCTACTTTTTCTTGACTCATTCACTCTACTCCTACTAACTTTGGTTTTAATTTTCCGGCACGTTCTAATGCAACTAAATCATCACAACCGCCTATGTGCTCATCGTCGATAAAAATTTGTGGCACACTACGGCGCTGACTCTTTTCTATCATTTCTGCAGCTTTACTGGGATCGATATCGATATTCACTTCATCAATGACCACATTATACCGTTTTAACAGCGCCTTGGCTTGATCGCAATAAGGACAAACCGTACGCGTATACATCGTAACCTTAACCATATTTCTTTCTCCTAGTGGAAGCGGATCCCTGTGTCCACTCAACCAAGGGCAGACACGGGGGTCTGCCCCTACGACATTGTATAAACCGGATCTGCATCACGGTTATTTTACCAATGGCAAATTATCTAGACGCCATGCACCCATGCCTTGCGCTAAATAATAAACGCGCTTATAGCCCAGTTTTTCCACTTCTTGTGCATGGCTTAAAGATTTCTGCCCTTGCGCGCAGACTAGAACCACCGGATGCATTTTATTTTTCAATAGATTGTCTATTTTAGTGGCCAATTGTGCCGGATCCACTTGTTTTGCGCCCGCGATATGCCCCGCCCTGAATTCTTCCAGTGTACGCACATCCAACACCAAAGCTTCTTCGCGATTCATCAAATTGACCAAGGTTTGTGTGTTTATTTTACTCAATCCACGCATTCTGATGATGATTTCATTCACCGCTAAAGCAGCCAAAACCACCAGCATAGCTAAAGACAACAGCCAATGACTCTTGGCAAATTCTATGTAGACACCCATGAGGACCTCTCTATATTAATATTGGTGCTAAGTATACACAGGTTGCAGGGCTTTGTGAAACAGGGTGGTTTTTATGGACAAAATCTGGTAGCTTGCTTCTTTAGGGCTAATACGGAGCTGTACGCCATTCATTCTAATTTATTATGATATATTTTGAAAATGTTTCTAAAATTTATGATGGTCAAAGCCAACCTGTAGTGCATAATGTGTCGCTCGTTGCCGGTAAAGGAGAAATTTTAACTTTATTAGGATCATCCGGCGCAGGTAAAACCACTTTGCTTAAAATGGTAAATCGCCTGTGTGAGCCATCGCAAGGACGAGTTACTTTAGACGGGCATGATGTGCATACCTTCAATCCCATCGAATTGCGCCGCCAAATTGGTTATGTCTCGCAAAACGTTGGTCTATTTCCCCATATGACCGTAGAAGACAATATCACGCTGGTATTACGGCTACAAAAGAAAAATAAAAAATTACGCAAAAACCGTGCCGATGAATTGCTAGAATTAATGGATTTAGATCCTCGCCACTATGCAAAACGCTTTCCAGATGAGTTATCGGGTGGGCAACAACAGCGTGTAGGCGTGGCCAAAGCCTTGGCCGCTGATCCAGAATATCTATTAATGGATGAACCTTTTGCGGCATTAGACCCCATTATTCGCGATGAATTGCAAGCTGAATTATTACGTTTAAATAGAACATTAAACAAAACCATTTTATTTGTTACTCATGATATTAGCGAAGCCTTACGTTTAGGAAACACCATTGGCATTATGCATAAGGGACAGCTAGAACAGATTGGCACGGGTGCAGAGCTTTTACAGTTACCCGCTAATGCTTTCGTTAAAAGTTTTATGGCAACGGGTACTGGGGATAAACAACAGGAAAGAAGATAAAGCGATGATCTATCGTAGGGGCAGCCCCCTGTGGCTGCCCTAGTTAGGGCGGGCACAGGGGCCCGCCCCTACGAAAAACACCGCGTTACTTCTTTAAGAGATTAACGCGCAATGACGAAACACATGAACTGAGTAATTACCAATGAATTTGAACGTCCCCACTTTCTTACAATTTATTGCTTATCAATGGCCATCTCTATTAGAAAAAACGGGTCAACAAATTTATTTGGTTAGCCTCGCAACGTTTTTTTCTATTCTGGTTGGCGTTCCCCTAGCATTATTAGCGCATTACTATAAACGCTTACGCACCATTATTTTATCTATAACCAATGTCTTACAAACTATTCCTAGCCTCGCCCTGCTAGCCTTTCTCTTACCTTTTTTTGGCATAGGCTCAAAACCCGCCATCATTGCCATGTCTTTATATGGTTTATTGCCAATTGTGCGTGCAACTTTAACCGGCATAGACTCTGTCTCAGCACAATTACTGGAAACCGCAACCGCTACGGGTTTAACGTCTTATCAGACGCTGTTCATTGTAGAATTGCCATTGGCCGTACCCAACATTATTTCGGGCATCAAGACTTCTGCGGTCATCAATGTAGGCGTCGCTACCTTAGCTGCCTTTATTGGTGCCGGAGGTCTGGGTGATTTTATTATGCGTGGATTGGCCGTAGACAGTACTAGGCTTATATTATTAGGCGCCATTCCTGCGGCACTACTCGCTTTGTTCATAGATGCTTTTATAGGTTTTATTGCCAAGCTCAGCGACAAACGAATACATAGGCGTTCCTACCAAAAATCAAAATATACGGTATGGGCAATACTACTAATCATCGTTGCATTCATAATAGGGTTAGCCTTTCATTTTTTACCCTTAAATTCTAAACGCGCAGAAATCGTTGTCGCTTCAAAGAATTTCACTGAATCTATGATTTTAGCTGAACTCACTGCCATTATGATAGAAGATCACACTCAAATTAAAGTGAATAGAAAATTAAACTTAGGCTCTACGGTTATTTGTCAACAAGCCATGCAAAACAAACAGATCGATATATATCCCGAATATACGGGCACAGCTTATCTCATTATATTACATAAGTCCTACAATCCCACTTTAAGCGCACAAGAGATTTATGATATCGTTAAAACAGATTATAAAAAACAATTTAATATCGTTTGGTTAAGTCCTTTTGGCTTTAACAATTCCCAAGGCATTGCTGTACGCGCGGACATGGCACAAAAGTATCATTTAAAAACGATCAGCGACCTTAAAAAAATCCCACCACAGTTTAGCTTTGCCGCTCCCTCAGAAAGTTTTCAACGTGCAGATGGTGTGCCTGGTTTAAGAAAAGCCTACGATTTACCGCTAAACAATACTAGAGAAATGGATATGAGCCTAATGTACGATGCGCTGAATAACAAGCGGGTAGATGTCAGCACTGTTTTTACTACCGATGGCCGTATCCCTAAATACCATTTACAAGTATTAATAGACGACAAACGCGTTTCTCCACCTTACTATGCTGCACCTTTAGTACGCGGTGCCATTTTAAAACGATACCCGCAGTTAGAAATGGTTTTAGCTCCATTGGCCAATCTGTTAGATGAAAACACCATGCAACAGTTGAATGCGGAAGTGGATAGTGATCATAAAACACCGCATGAGGTCGCACTGGCCTTCTTAGAACAAAGAGGGTTGGTCGCTGAATAAAAGCTATTGGATTCCTAATCTAGAGGAAAATAGTATCAACAAATATCGATTTAAAGATACATGGGCATCCATAGCGTCCATAACCAATTTACGATGAATTTCTGGCGGCACTCTTACAATAAATTTTCCGCTATATTCTTTCGTTGAAATAGGTTCGGGAATAGATTCACCTTCCTTTTCCATATCTTTAATAACGCTTGCAGCAAGTTTCATGATACCTTTAAAAGCTTCCGTTTGATTACCACTAAGCCAGCTTAGGCTAGGTAACTCTGTACATAAACCTACATATTCTTGATCTTCCTCTGACCATGTAATGCGGTAACTGTATTTTTCATGCATTTTTACTATCCTTGAACTATTAAATTGCACGGTAAGTTGTTTACCACAGATCTCGTCATTGCGAGCTTGCGAAGCAATCCAGAGGTAAAATCACTTTTTTATAAGTTCCCGTGTTGTTTATTAGCCTGCTGTAACAGATGCTCCTTTTGTTACTTAACATTTTCATGGATTGCTTCGCAAGCTCGCAATGACGGTACGGGTATAACCATGCTATCAGAATCTGTTCCTTAGGTACGGATAAAAGAAAGGAGCAGCTCCCTAGCTGCTCCTTTCTAGCCATTTACAATTAGTCAGCAAACTCACCCTGTTTTTCATCTTGAATGCGGTCATAGATTTCGGATCGGTGTACGGGAACTTCTAGCGGCGCTTCTATACCCAAACGAATTTGGTTACGGTTCACCCCCACGATAGTGATTCGTATATCATCACCGATGATGATGCTTTCTCCCACACGACGTACTAATATTAACATGCTAAAACTCCTTGTTAAAAAATTATAAAATGGCCAGCTGGAGTTTTATCTCCAGGCTGGCCGTTTAAGCAATTCGTTACAGACAATGTAACCTCATGGCTTTTTAACCTAAAGCAGGGAGCAAGAGTGTTGTTCATCCACACCATCACCTGCCGTCAATTATTCGTGCTATTATTTTTGCTTTGATACGGTCTACGCTCGGTCTGCAGCACCCTGCGTGGCTAAGCGCGCGTAAAAAAGCGCGAACACTAGCCACTTAGGTACGAGCGTTTAAGCTCGTACTTATCCGTATAGACACAGCGCTGCCGCGAGCGCTTAAACCCGTGTTTGCGCCGATCATTTTGGGATAAACTGCATATTTGGATAATACACAGCCAAAGTGCATAGGATTACGTATAAAAAATATACGGCCTACTTGTGCGAATGCATGGTTTTGCGTTAGAATTTTCATAGCCATTCAATCCTTGTTTGATTGTTGGTTAGTGGCCTGGTTTTGTGTTACTAGCACTTGCCAGGCTACGCTTACTTTTGCAAGTAAGCCTCCATTGTACAGTGATGTGTCGCCCATTCAATGCTACGACTCATCACACTGTTTCTCATTACTCCCTGTAATCATTATCCTTTTTGAGTGTTTTGTCAAGGGGTTAAGATGACTATTCGTCATTAAAGTTAAAATATAGGGGCTAGATAATTAAGGATAAAAGCTATGAATAAAGATACGTTAAAAGAATTTACACAAAAAATATTTGATGACATGGCCGGAGCTATGAGTGCTGGTTTATGCTATATTGGCATTAAAATGGGACTTTTCAAAATAATGGCCTATAAAGGGCCGCTTACTCAAATACAAATCACCAATGATTCTAAGTTGCAGCCACGTTATGTTGAAGAATGGCTAAAGGCAATGGTTTGTAGCGGATATTTACACTATGACCCACTGGCATGTACTTACTGTCTGCCTGATGAACATGCCTATCTATTAGCATCAGAAGGCACCGACCATTTTGCGGGTGGAATGTTTTATATGGTACCTTCTTCTTTAAGCGTTGCCCCTGCAGTTGCTAAAGCCTTTAAGACCGGCGGTGGTGTTTCATTCCAAGATTATCCTGAAGAACTGGTGGACGCAATTGATCTCATTAATCGAGGGAACTATGAACAGCGCTTTGCAAGCTATTGGCTAAAGTTTATACCTGGTATTATTGAGAAATTGGAGAAAGGTGCTTGTGTTTTAGATGTGGGTTGCGGTGTAGGTAGAGTTCCTTTAACCTTAGCTAGAGCATTTCCAAACTCACAATTTATGGGCATAGATTCTCACAGTCATTCTATCCATCAAGCAATTGAGAGCTGCAAACAACAAGGGCTCACCTCTCGCGTAGAATTTAGTGAAAAGCCGCTGAACCAACTGGATGCTAATGGCAAATTTGATTTAATAACCGTTTGCGATTGCCTGCATGATTTTACTGATCCCGTTAATATGCTGCATGAAATGAAGAAGTGTTTGAAACCAGATGGTGTTTTATTTATCATTGAACCCAAAGTTGCAGATAATCTTGAAGATAATTGTAACTCTATTGCAACGATGCTATATGGCTTTAGCATTTTTCACTGTATGACACAATCCTTAGCTGAAGGTGGTCCGGGGTTAGGAACTTGTATGGGACCAATGAAGACAGAAAAACTTGTTCGAGATGCTGGCTATAGTCATTTCGAGAAACTCAATATTAAAAGTAAAGTTAATTTATTTTATCTCGCGAAACTATAAATTATTTATCCTCAAATGGCCACTATGCTTTCAATAACGCTGTTACTAACCTGACTGGCATGAATTAATAAGGGCCTACATGAAAATCCTTTTGGCTTTTTAAGCCTACCATAGGCACTTCTTTATCTGGTACTACAAAACAACAAAACGCTCTTTGCAGTACCAGCATAGCATTAGAATTTGGTACTGCAAACAGTGAAATCAATTTTTACAGTACCAAGTTATAAGGTGCAATTTTAGAGACTGTTTTATAGCGGGTAGGTTTAGACGGCTGTCTTGTAGGTGAATAATCACCCAAAAACATAGTATTTGTAATTGTGCAGCAGCTCTTGCATAATTATAACCCCTTGATAAATAACATTTTTTACAAAAAAGAAGCCATTAGCCTCCTGTGCCGGGGACTTGATGTCATAAACTATGTGTCATATAATATGACGCATAGTTTATGACGAGGTGTGCTATGGATTATTTCCCTTTATCACTGGCTAGTGGCGGTGCTTTTTGTAATCGAGAAAAAGAGCAAAAACACTTAAAATATAACCTGTTAGAATCAAGGCCAACGCTCATTGTTGCCCCCAGGCGCTATGGAAAAACGAGCCTAGCCATGCATACACTACATTATTCAAAACTGCATTTTGCAGCATTTGACTTTTTATCGGCGGTAACCCTACACGATATAGAGAAAATCATGCTAAAGGGTGTAGGCTTATTGATCGGCAGGATAGAGCGAGGGCCTAAAAAAGCCCTTAAACTAGCTACAGATTTATTTTCTGGATTAAGTATCAAATTTAGCTTAGACGCTCTTGGTTTATCTATAGAAATTAATAAAAAGTCCATCGACCCTGCAACCAATATACTCAACATATTAGAACGAATAGAAAAATTGAGTGTCCAATATAACAAAAAAATTGTACTCCTTTTTGATGAGTTTCAACGGTTGTATCAAATTTCGGAAAATCAGGCCATAGAAAGCGTGATACGTCAAATAGCGCAATCATCCAAGCAGTTATCATTTATTTTTTCTGGCAGCAATCGACACATTTTATATCAAATGTTCAATGACAGAAATAGACCTTTTTACAAATTATGCGATCGTATAACCTTAGATAGAATCGCTGAAGATGAATATCATCATTATATTTCTGCTGCAGCAATAAAGTCTTCAAAAACTATAGATAGAAAAGCAATTCGTAGAATTCTTGAGCTCACAGAGTTACACCCATACTATGTCAATGTTTTATGCTCTCGCCTATGGAGGTTGTCAGCTATTACTGTGGAGGAAGTTAATCATTCATGGCATCATTATACAATTGAGGAACGCTCGCAAGTTGCAAATGAATTGGATATGCTCAGTGCTTCTCAACGGAAATGTTTAACAATCTTGGCGCGAATCAACGGCACAAACTCGCCCAGAAGCAGCGAATTCCAAATTCAGGCTGAAATGCCAGGCACAACTATAACACAAGCAATCACTATTCTTGAGAAAAAAGATTATATCTATAAAGACGCTAATGGCTATTATAAATCTTTAGACCCTTTGATAAGCTATGTACTTGCCGAAGAATAGTGGATCAAATTCTATCTTTCCGCCCGACGGTAAGTGGGCATGCAGCTTTATTAGTTATAACTATTTAAGGTTGGAAGCCCCCACAGTTACATCCAGCGCCAAAAACCTTTAGAATAGTCTTCAATTGACCCTGCAGGATACAAAAAATGACCATTACAGCGCCCCATCGACCTTTAGTCTTGATCGTTCTCGATGGCTGGGGATATCGCGAGGAGAGCAAGTACAACGCCATTGCCGCCGCCAAAACGCCGTATTGGGACTATTTATGGGCGCATTACCCGCATATGTTGCTCAATACTTCCGGCTTAGCCGTAGGTCTACCGGAGGGGCAAATGGGCAATTCCGAGGTGGGTCATACCAATCTAGGTTCGGGGCGCATCGTCTATCAAGACAGCGTACGCATAGAAAAAGCGATTGCCGATGGCTCATGGGACGACAATGCCGCTTTCAACGATTGCTTTGAAAAAGTGAAACTACACGATAGCACCCTGCATGTATTAGGCTTGCTATCGCCAGGCGGCGTGCACAGTCATGAACAACATATCACCGCTTTATTGCAAATAGCCGCACAAAAAAATGTAAAGCGCGTAGTCGTGCATCCTATCTTAGATGGCCGCGATACACCGCCGCAAAGTGCCGAAAATTCCTTGCGAATGCTCACAACCTTAACACAAACATTGGGCAATGCTACGATCGGTTCTTTGATAGGCCGTTACTATGCCATGGACAGAGACCAACGCTGGGAACGCATCACCAAGGCTTATAACTTATATACTGCAGGCAGTGCCGAGCATACCGCAGACGATGCGCTAGCCGCTTTACAGTGGGCTTATGAACAAAAACAAAATGATGAATTTGTAGCCCCCATTGCCATTCGTGCTGAAAAAGGAACATCGCATAGTATTCGTGACAATGATGCCGTTATTTTTATGAATTTTCGTGCCGATCGCGCGCGCGAATTATCTCTCGCGTTTACTGATAAAAATTTTACGGGCTTTAAACGCAAGTACACTCCCAAGTTAAGTGATTTTGTCAGCCTCACCCAATATCAAAAGGGCTTAAATGCGCATATTGCCTTTGCACCCAAAAACCTAACGGATACATTGGCCGAAATTTTAAGTCAGCATCACTATAAACAATTTCGTTTAGCCGAAACCGAGAAGTATGCGCACGTCACCTTCTTTTTTAATGGGGGTATAGAAGAGCCTTATGCCGGCGAAGAAAGACTACTGATTGATTCGCCCAAAGTGGCTACTTACGATCTACATCCTGAAATGAGCGCCGCTTTACTCACAGATTCTTTGGTGGATGCCATTCACAGTCAGCAATACGATTTTATTTTGTGTAATTATGCTAACGCCGACATGGTGGGTCATAGTGGCGATTTTACCGCTACGGTAAAAGCCATTGAAGCCTTAGATGACGCCATGGGGGAAATCACTGCCGCTATAGAGAAATGTGATGGCGAATTGCTGATAACCGCCGATCATGGCAATGCAGAATGCATGTTTGATGAAAGCACGCAACAATCGCATACCGCGCATACCACCGACCCCGTACCCTTAATTTATGTAGGCAAGCGCGGACAGTTTTTATATCCAGAGGGCATTTTAGCCGACATCGCACCGACTATTTTACGTTTGTTTAATCTGCCTGTACCCAAGGCGATGACAGGGAAAAATTTATTAGACATCCAATCATAGGAAATGAAGATGCCATTTTTTTTAAAGAAGATATATAACTATATTCTCTCTCTGAATCGTCATTGCGAGCGTAGCGAAGCAATCCAGGGGTTAAAATCCCTAATTTATAAGCACCTCGTTATTTTATTAATTTCATTGCAAATAACATACTTTTCCATCACCCAACATTTTCCTGGATTGCTTCGCAAGCTCGCAATGACGGCTCACAGGAAAAAAGTATTAACGTTTATCGTCATGAGCTCACTAATAATGCCCATTTTTGCAGCCGATAAAAACAGTAAACTTTCCAACATTAAAACTGAAATAGAATCACTACAACAAAGCATTGCTCAGGATAAGGGTTCTTATAAGACAGCGGAAAATGATTTGCAAGCAACTGAGATCAAGATGAATCGCTTGTTTATTTCTATGGAAAAGTTAGACAAAAAAATGATACCGCTGCAAAACAATATTACACGTCTAAATCAACAAATAACCTCTCTGCAAAATACCTTATTACGGGAAGAAGAGGGTCTAGGTCAGGAAATGCGTAATATGTATGAATTTGGACAAGACGGCGCCGTAAAACTCATTTTGAATACAGAAACCCCCGATGACGTGCAACGCATGATGCAATACTTTCGCCTGCTCAATGAAGACAAAATTGCTTCCATGAAAAAAGTGAAAGACAATTTAGATCAACTATTACAACTACAGCAACATTTAAAACAAAGAAAAACTCAGTTGCAAAATATACGGCTACAAGAACAAGATTTAGCCCGCGATTTAAAGCAACAACAGTCACAAAGACAAAAATTAATCGCCGCTATAGATGACACCTTAACCGCCAAAGGCGATCGCTTAAATGCTTTACAACAAAATCGCCGTTCTCTAGAAGGCTTAGTGCAACAATTAAAGAATCAACCCGCTATAACCACTCTACCACCATTTTCTTTTCCCAGATTACGCGGCCATTTACCTTGGCCCTTACCCGGCACCATCGTCGAACATTTTGGCACCTCCATAGACGAGAGTAATTTACAATGGAGTGGCGTATTGATTAACACGCCGCAAAACACCCCCGTGCATGCTATCTATCCCGGACGCGTTATTTTTGCGGATTGGTTGAAAGGTTTTGGCTTATTGGTGATTATCGACCATGGCCTAGATTATATGAGTCTTTATGGCCGCAACGATGCTCTGATGGTCAAAACGGGCGACCACGTTTCTTTTGGTCAAATAATAGCCAGGGCGGGCAGCACAGGCGGATATGACAAAAGCAGTCTATACTTCGAAATAAGACATCAGGGAGATCCGGTTGATCCGGAACAATGGTGTAAGGGGTCGTTATAATAGGTTGTGCACATGGAAGTAGAATTGGAATTGGATTATGCAAGCATCTCATCTGCGCGTTAAATTACTCACACTAGGATTATTTATAGGACTCATCAGTCCTACACTATGGGCCAAACAGCCCCCCAAAGCCGCAACGCCGAATGAGGTTCCCGTAGCAGACATCAACCGCTTTACCACCGCCATTCAAGACATTAAGCAATATTATGTAGAACCGGTTGATGATAAAGCCCTATTCGAAAATGCGATACGCGGCATGCTGGCCGGGTTGGATCCGCATTCCAGTTACCTAGACATGGCCGATTACGCCGAATTACAATCCTCTACGCAAGGAGAATTTGGTGGTGTAGGGTTAGAAGTGGATATGGATAATGAATGGGTACGTGTGGTTACTCCCATAGACGATACGCCCGCCGCTAAAGTAGGATTAAAACCAGGCGATCTCATCGTTAAAATTAATAATCAGCCCTTAGATGGCATGAGCTTAACCGACGCGGTGAAATTGATGCGCGGCCCTAAGGGATCAGCCGTTGAACTCACCATAGTTCGTAAAAATGCCAAAGGACCGCTACAATTTAAATTGGTGCGCGACATTATACGGGTGCAAAGTGTCAAGAGTAAGCTATTGACCCCCGGTTATGCTTATGTGCGCATATCTCAATTTCAAGCACCTACTGCAAATGACTTAGTCGCCGCCATCCAAAAGTTACAACAAGAAAATAAAGCACCGCTTAAAGGGTTTATTTTAGACTTACGCAATAATCCCGGTGGTTTACTAGACTCAGCCATAGCCGTCAGCAATGATTTTTTAAATAGTGCTAAATTGGGTAACAACAAAATGATTGTTTACACCAAAGGACGCACAGCAGATAGTACGCTTAAAGCTAATGCCGATGCGGTCGATCTCATCAATGGCATTCCCATGATCGTACTCATCAATGGCGGCTCTGCTTCTGGCGCAGAAATCGTCGCTGGCGCCTTACAAGATCACAAACGCGCCATTATTATGGGTAAAACTTCTTTTGGTAAAGGTTCAGTGCAAACCATCTTACCTTTGGATCAGCAACATGGCATTAAGATCACCACCGCTTTGTATTACACGCCCAATGGCCGCTCCATTCAAGCTAAAGGTATCTCGCCTGACATTGAAGTCGATGAATTGGCCATTAGTGACTCCAAAACTAATGGTGTATTAGATGTGAAAGAAGCCGATCTGGCAAAACATTTAAGCAATGATAGCAGCCAAAGTATAACGGTCACTGAAAAGCCATTGCCTAATATGACGCCAAATCCCAGCCAGGATTATCAACTTAATCAGGCTTTAGTGCTGCTCAAAGGGTTAAATACTTTGCATGGTACGGCGTATAAGCAGTAGACCGTATCTAAAAATGCCCACTCACAAAAATACTGGCAGGCAGATGCAGTCGCATTTCATCAACCAGATGTTGCATTGTGGGTTGTAACGCCGATTCGTTAAACGGCAATAATAAGGGGGCTTTTGCTTTTTTGGCATAGCCTAAAATCATAATCCCATTATTAAAAAGATACACTTTTTTGATAGTCGCCCAAAAATACTGCCTACTTTCTTGTGATCTTTCAGAAACAGCGCTAACACGAACCCCTTCGTCACTCAGATCGATATTGTAATTAACGGTATGAATATCATTTTGTTCGTGTTTAATTTCAGAAGAATCGCTGTGTAGATGTGAACTCACAAACGCCGAGGTAAAAATAATAACTACAAACGCCACCAATACAGCAATAATAATGATGCGGCTATGAGCGGCCCATAATGCAGGGAAAAATACACCCGTTTGCAACAATACCATACTGCCTAATAAGCCTATAGCGCAAAAAAAAGCAATGACTTGCAAGCGCCATTTTTTTTGTTGGATTGCCACACTGTGCGATGCTTGTGTCAGGCAGGCCGACAGTTCCTGTTCAGAAATACTGGTTAAATACTTCATTGATACCTCTCGCTATTGTTTTGATTATCAGTAACACTAGAATTATAGCTTTTTTTAGCACAATATTCAACAAACCGCCTTTTGTAAAATGACTATATATGTTAAAATCAAGCCCTTAGCATTTTAGCGGGTGTAGTTCAATGGTAGAACTTCAGCTTCCCAAGCTGATAGCGTGGGTTCGATTCCCATCACCCGCTCCATTAATGGAATTTTTATGCGTAAAATTATATTAACTTTATCCATCATTCTTGCCTGTTTGCTCCTGCTTACGTTCTTATTTGTGCTGGCCCTACGTTACTGGTTTAACCCCAATACCTTAGTCGCCCCTTTGAGTAGCCAAATACAGCAGAAAACCGGCTTAGTTCTACGGGTAGAGGGTAAGCTCAGTTGGCATATTTTTCCGCGCGCGCACATTACTGTAGAACAACTCTCTTTACAGCCTACAAACCCTAAAAAAAATACCACTGATATCCGCATTCAAACCTTAAGAGCCAATCTCTCGCTATGGCCACTCATCACCGACAAAAAGCTGGTCATTGACGATATTACTCTAGACGGCCTAGAGTTAACGATACAACCTAATAGCCTACAAACTCTGAAAAAAAGTTCTGCTCTACCGGCTACGAGTGCGTCATCGCCGCGCACAAAAAAATCCATTGGCTTTGCTATTAAAAGCATTACCCTAAGCAATGCAACACTGCATGGCGTATTGGAAAGTGTACGCCCTAATGCAACGCTTTATCTAGATCACTTCACAGTACAGAATCTAGATTCAAGTGCCGGCGTAAGAGCCATGCCTATAGAAATGGTGGCTAGAATAGTCAGTAATGGCAATACATTGCCCTTATCGCTGAACAGCACGGTGCTTTTTGATGCAACTAAGCACAGTATCAGCACTGCGGATCTGCAAGCACGCATCAACACTTTAACAATACAAGGAAATCTTAACGCCAAAAAAATATCCGAAAACACACAATGGCAAGGTCAGCTGACTCTGGATGATAAAAATGCCGCCAATACAGTACAGTTATTGGCTGGCACGAACAATACTTTTATAAAAACACTGCAGGGTACATTGACGCTGGCAGCGAACCAACAAAAAATTGATTTGCCTACTTTCACTTTAAAATTAAATGGTGATGCCTTAACTGGCTCAGCGACTTATGATCTTAAACAGCATCGTTTAGATTCCATGTTCAATGCCGATACCCTACATTATAAGAATCTGGTTTTAAATAACATTAAAGGCCAATTGCAGTATGCCGATCAGTCCATAAGCTTAAACCCCATTACGGTTACAGTGCTGCAAGGGCTTTATCAAGGTAAGATTGCTTTGACTTTAGACAATGCGAGCAACCTAATGATAGACGGAACTTTGTCTCATTTGGATCTGGCCTTATTGCAGCAGTCTTTAGGGGCAAAACCTTCTGTGACAGGCTTATTGAATGCTAAAGGAGCGCTCAGCAGTCAAGGCCAAAGTCAGAAACAGCGTTTGGCTAATTTGAATGGCAACATCAGCCTCGTGATCAACAAAGGCAGCTGGACTAAGCTAAACATGAGCAATATTTTAGGTTTGTTAAATCTAGCTTCTGGCAAGCAGTCGCTTTCTGCCGGTGATGGTTTTAGTTCTGTAAGCGGTGATTTTGCAATTCATAATGGCGTTGGCTATAACCCCAATCTAAGATTAATGTCGCCGCTATTAACCGCTAAAGGCGATGGCACTTTAAATTTAGTAGCACAAACACTACATTATAGTGTTATGCTGCACCCCGATCCCAGCGTACTGCAACAAGTCAACGGCTTAGCGCAATGGCTGAAACAAGATATACCCTTGACCATCAAAGGTCCGTGGGCGAATCCAAACATTCAACTAGATCAGGGTGCTTTGATCAAAACTAAAGTAGAGGGATCATTGAATGATACCCTCAAAAAAGTGCGCGGATTGATTATATTACAATAGCCATGGCCAAAACTTTTACGCCTAAACTACTACACTGGTTCGATCAATTCGGCCGCCACGATTTGCCTTGGCAAAAACAAAAAACGGCTTATCGCGTTTGGTTATCGGAAATCATGTTACAGCAAACACAGGTTAAAACCGTCATAGATTATTTTCATCGTTTTATCGAACGCTTTCCAAATGTTAAAACACTCGCCACAGCCAATAGTGACGAAGTATTACATTTATGGGCCGGTTTAGGCTATTATGCCCGAGCCCGTAATTTACATCGCGCGGCACAAATCATACAGGAGCAATACAATGGCCGTTTCCCGCGTACGGTAGAAGCATTACAACAACTCCCGGGCGTAGGACGCTCTACTGCTGGCGCTATCGTAGCGATTGCTTTTGGTGATAAAGCAGTGATTTTAGATGGTAATGTCAAACGTGTGTTAAGCCGAGTGTATGCTGTAGAAGGGTCCCCCCTGGATAAAAATGTCATTGATAACTTATGGGCAATCGCTGAAAAATTAACGCCTGTAGAGCGCATTGGCGATTATACGCAAGCAATTATGGACTTAGGCGCAACGCTGTGCACGCGAAACCAACCCCGTTGCGGCGATTGTCCGTTGCAATCTTTATGCAAAGCGTATCATTTAAATCGCGTTGAAGATTTTCCCGCTAAAAAAGCAAAAAAGGAAAAGCCCACGCGCGATGTGCATTTGATTTTATTGGAAAATAACGCACAGCAGATTTTATTGCATAAACGTCCCGACAGCGGTATTTGGGGTGGTTTGTGGTGCTTGCCAGAAGTACTAGAAAAAGAAGCCATATCGCTCTGGTGTACGCAAAACAACTTAAAAAAATATGCGGTGCAACCCAGCTTAGCGCCTATTAAACACGTTTTAACACACTTTACCTTGCAGATACACGTACATCCTGTAAAATGCGTTGCTGGTAAATCGCGTACAAGTAATGCTAAACTGGGTACTTGGACTGCATTGCCTGCATTAATATCATTGGGTTTCCCTGCCCCCATCCAAAAATTATTCAAGAGGTATTATAATGACTAGAACCGTACACTGCGTTAAACTAGGCACTACCGCCGAAGGCTTAGCCTTGCCTCCTTTTCCAGGCCCTTTGGGCGAGCGCATTTTTAATGAAATTTCAAAAACCGCCTGGCAGCAATGGTTGGGACATCAAACGATGCTGATCAATGAATATAGATTAAGTTTATTAGAGCCAGAAGCTAAGAAATTTTTAGAAAAAGAAATGAAACGATTTTTGTTTTCGGAGGAGTAAAAGAAATGAAAATACTAAAAATTTTCCCTATTTTAATTGCTTTTTATGAAATGATTGCCTATCTGTCTAATGACATGTATCTGCCTGCTTTACCACAAATGACTGCGTCCTTATCGACTACCGCTATGTTGACACAAATGAGTTTAACCACCTGGTTTTTAGGTGCGGCCTCTATGCAATTGGGCTTAGGTCCTCTATCCGATAAATATGGCCGTAAACCCATACTGTTGTGGGGCGGTGTTATCTTTGTGATAGCCACTTTAATTTGCGCAATGACCTCTGATATTTATACCTTACTGATAGCGCGTTTTTTTCAGGGCTGTGCCGTTTGTTCAGTAACCGTAGCAGGTTATGCAGCCATTCACGAATTATATGATCAAAAGGAAGCGATGAAAGCGCTTGCGCTCATGGGTAGTATCACTGTATTAGCACCTGCTTTTGGCCCTCTTTTCGGCAGTGTGATGCTTAAGTTGTTTGACTGGCGTGGCATTTTTGGCTTACTGGCTGTGTTAGCCGTCATCGCTTTAACCATGCTGTATAAATGGATGCCTGAAACGCTCCCGCCTGAAAAACGCCATTCTATTAAAATAAAAACCATAGGACATCATTATGGTGTTATTGTAAAAAATAGGCATTTTATGCTGACTAGCTTAGCATTTTGCACTACTTTCGGCGCCATGATCGCCTGGATAGCGATGGGTCCTTTTTTGGTCATTGATGCTTTTCATTATTCTCCTTTGATGTTTGGTATTTTCCAGGCCATGGTATTTGGCAGTTTTATTATAGGTGCGCGTTGTGTGAAAATAGGGTTACAAAAATTTAGTGTCAACAAGCTCATCACCATTGCTATTTGTATTAGTCTATTGGGTGCAACACTCAGCCTGATTTTTTCTTTGGCACTTCAAGAAGATCTATTCTACTTTATCATTGCGCTGATGCTTTTTACTTTTGGCAGTGCTTTTTCATTTGCGCCCTTGCAACGCTTAGCCATTGAGGCTTCTACTGCCCCTATGGGTGCACGTATGGCTATCTTATCAACTATGATGAGCGGCTCAGGCACCATCGGTAGCTTATTAGCCGGATATTTTTATTTTGGCACAACCCTATCTCTTGCCTGCATCACAGTCATTTCAGCCATAGTGGCTTTATTGTGCATTCGATATGGTGGTATTCATATAAAATCTTCGTAACTACTCGCCCCCTATGGACTAAATTCTGATAGCTCTGATAGCAAGGAAATATTCGTACCTGTCATTGCGAGCTTGCGAAGCAATCCAGGAAAATATTTGGCAATGAAAAGAAACTTCACTGCCGACAAGGCTAATAAAATAATACGGTACTTATTAAAACAGATTTTTAACCCCTGGATTGCTTCGCTACGCTCGCAATGACGATACTGCGGAATTTAACACCCCCACAGTATTAACGACCTTTTCATTTCTTCGCCAAATACCGATCCAAGGCATTGGCAAACTCCCGTAAATGGGTTGGATTGATCTTCTGCGGCCCGCCCGTTAAAACGCCACTAGAACGCAATGTATCCATCAAATCTCTGCTAGCAAGACGGTTACTCATATTAACTTTGGTGTACATCTCGCCGCGCGGATTCAACGCCACACCATTTTTAGCCACCACTAGGCTCGCCAAGGGAATATCAGCAGTAATGACTAAATCACCTTCTACTACTACACCCACAATATAACTATCGGCCACATCAAAACCACTGCCCACTTGCACCGTGCGGATCAAGGGATGTTTACGCGCCATTAAGGGCTGATTGGCCACTAATATAAGCTCACGGCCACACCGTATAGCGGCTTTATACAAAATTTCCTTAATTGCTTTAGGGCAAGCATCTGCGTCTACATAAATTTTCATTCTACCCCTTTGAGATATTAATGTGCATTGTAATACCTTCAATATTATACCCATACACTTCAAAATGCGAATCCGTGCGTAGGGGCAGACCCCTGTGTCTGCCCTAATTTGCTAAAACAGATATAGATCTTATAAAATAGTGAGTCAGCTAAAATAAATTCCCCCTTGTTGCACTTAGTGCTGATTAAAACTTTTAGGGGGTTAGTCATAAATATGGAATATGATTCCACTGTTCACCACCGCCGTTCCATTCGATTTCTAGGCTACGATTACTCTCAAGCTGGAGCTTATTTTGTTACCCTCTGCACACAGAATAGAACTTGCTTATTTGGTGACATAATAGCAGAGAAAATGCAGTTAAGTGCTGCTGGTG
>VFJT01000089.1 GCA_009885935.1 Gammaproteobacteria bacterium | reverse complement strand
CCTTCTATGAAATGAATTCATTAGCACTGAACTCCGTCATTGCGAGGTCACGAGCGCTAGCGAGTGGCCGTGGCAATCCAGGGGTAAAAATACTCGATTCATAAGTGCCACAATTCTTTATAAATTCCATAGTACCATGATGCTCATTTTCATTATTGAAGATTCCTGGATTGCCACACTGCGCTCGTCTTATTCCGTGTAGCTTTATCATTAACATAAGTGTCTGTATACAGCGATTCTATTATAGAACAGTTACTCGCTTGTTCGCAATGACGGGCCACGCGTCAATAAAGCCATGCTTTCTACATGACTGGTTTGTGGGAACATATCCAAAATACCTATTTTTTCCAGTTTATACCCTAATTGGTTGACTAGAACCCCTACATCCCGCGCTAAGGTGGCTGGATTACAAGAGATATAAACAATGGATTTTGCTTGCCAGGCTTTAAAATGGCGTTCAATCACTTCCAAGGCGCCACTCCTAGGTGGATCGATCAGGATCTTGTCGAAAGTGCTATTGAGTAATTCTAAATGCGAGATGTTTTGCGTTAAATTCGCGGCTAGAAAGCGGGCATTGTCTCTATGATTATGAACGGCGTTGTCCGTTGCCCGCGTGACCATGCTGGCTTCACCTTCTACGCCGATGATTTCCTTGCAATGACGCGCCAAGGGAAGGGTAAAATTACCAATGCCACAGAACAAATCTAAAATACGGTCATTTTCATCGGGGGAGAGCCAGGATAAAGCTTGTGTTACCATCAATTCGTTGATGGCGGGATTAATTTGCGTGAATTCAGTCGGCGAAAAATAAAGCGTAGAGTCTTCATTGGGTAAATGATACTGCAATAAGAAAGGGCTGTTTTTAGGCCATAGTTTAATAAGGACTAAGCTTTCGTCCGTCGCGGTATTAGATAAAAAAGTGGCTACAGTGAGACGCGTTTCTGTATCCTGTTTAGAAGGTTGTAAATAAATCGAAAAACCTTCATTTTGCGCAAACGCGACGATTTTCTCTATATCGATTAGTGGCAAGGGTTGCACATGGCGTATAATCAACGCTGTTTCATCGGCGCTAATCGTGACTTCAATTTGTGGAATGGCGCTGCGCACGCTGAGTTGCGATACCAATTGTGATAGTAACGGGAGTTTATCACCTACGGATTGCGGCAGTATGGGGCAGCGATCTATATCAGCAACATAACGGCCATTGTGTTCGTGAAAACCAATTAAAACTTTATTTTTCTTGATCACATCTTTAACGGATAGACGCGCTTTAGTGCGATAATGATAACCTGTAGCCTGTAGTGCAGGCTCTAAATGCGTAATATCAATATGAGCAAAATGTTTGAACTGTTCTTTTAAAGTATTTTCTTTCAACGTTAATTGAGCCGTAGCGCTTAAATGTTGTAGACTGCAGCCGGCGCAAATAGCCACATGTGGGCACATGGGCTCAACTCTATCTGGACTCGTGTTGTCTACTATTTCTACGGCATACCCTTCATCAAAATTTTTATGTCGTTTAGTATAACGAAAAGAAACTGTTTCATTGGGTAGCGCATTGTGTATAAAAACTGTTTTGCCATTCAAATTGGCGACGCCGCGGCCTTCATGGCTTAAGTGACGAATGGTTGCGGTTTCTAGTGCTAAGTTATTCATAATGTAGTGTATTCCAAGCCTAAAATGAGCACAGGCCGTTAAGCAGTCAATAAGCTAATTATCGCTTATAGCGGCAGTAATGTCACGAACATCCCAATATATTTTTTATTTATGCTACAATACATTTAAATTATTTACCCCCCTTTGGCTAAAAATGTCACAAAATTAATAATATAAGCTTGACATTATATAAGTTTTAACCTATATTTAGTGGAGAGAGTCATTGATCTGGCATGTTGTAACAGTTGAAGAGTTTGATAATTGGTTTTTATTGTTAACGGAAGAGGAGCAAATTGATGTGCTTTCTTATGTTAAATTGTTGGAGGTACATGGCCCTAATCTAGGTCGTCCATATGCTGATAGCATAGAGGGTACTAAACGAGTAAGAAATTTGAAAGAATTGCGTGTACAACATGGAGGCAGACCATATCGAGTTTTTTTTGCGTTTGATCCAAAACGTAGAGCGGTTTTGCTGTGTGGCGGGGACAAAACGGGTGATAATCGTTTCTACCAAAAGATGATACCGATCGCGGAGCGTGAATTTCTACATCGTCTGGCTGGAGAATCAAAATAATTGAGTGGGGGATGTATTATGGCAAAACCATTAACAGAATTGACAAGTAAGTTATCCAAAAAAGTCAACGCTACAGCAAGCGTTAAGGCGGCAGAAATGCTGACTGAAATGAGTTTAGCAAAAATCAGAAAATCACGATCGATTACTCAAAATAAATTAGCGAAGATTCTGCACGTTACGCAACCTAGTATTGCGCAAATAGAGAATCGCACAGATACTTATATTTCAACTCTGAAAAACTACGTACATGCACTCGGTGGCGAATTAGAATTAATAGCTACGTTTCCAGATGGTACAAAAATCAATATTCATCAGTAAGGAGCTGTCGTATGCCAATGTTCAATAAATTCGTTAAAATGAGGCTTATTTTCTTGCTGTAACCATTGTCGTAATTCATCGCAAGATTCTTGATACGCTTCTGCAGTGATATGGCCGCGTATTTGTTCAAAGCGTAAATAAACCAGATAGGTATTCAACACATCTGTTTCACAATAATTGCGTATAGCGCCCAATTGACCTTGTTGATAAGCCGACCACACTTGATCTCCTGCCATGCCCATTTTACCGGGGTAACCCAATAAAGTGGCGATGCGATCCAATGGCGCATAGGCTTTGCTTTGATAAGCGGCCAACACGTCCATTAAATCCAAATGTCGTTGGTGAAAACGACTCAAATAATTATTCCAGCGAAACTGGCTATCGTTATCGCCTGTTTCCCAGTAACGGGGGGCGGCAACACCATGCAACAAAGCGCGATAGTGCAATACCGGTAGATCAAAGCCGCTGCCATTCCAACTGACCAGCGTGGGGGCATAGCGCTCAATGCCATCAAAAAAACGTGTGATCAGCTCTTTTTCATCGGCGTCTTCTAGACCTAAGGACCATACCTTAATGCCTTCTCGTGTTTTTAATACGGCGGAAATAACGATGATTTTTTGCAAATAATGGGCCACAAAGTCGCGGCCGTTTTGTTCCCGCGCACCAGCAAATAGGGCGTTGGCGGCATCGCTATCGCTCCATTCCGGGCTATCGTGCAAACGACGCGAGGCGTCGCAGTCGGGAATGGTTTCAATGTCGAAAACAAAAATGCTCATATTTTGTTCTTTTCTTAAAATGTGACGGCAGGCTCGTATTCTAGCAAAATAGCCTTGCATTTAGCTACTATGCTGCGTTGATGTGGTACCTCCTTATCCCACATTTCTGTATGCCTGCGGCACACAATCACCCTGAAGTTTTAGGCTGTTTCGAGGGTGGCTTTTTGACCCAGCTCTGACGCATCAAGGTAAGCTCAGCGCCTTATTTTAGGCAAGGCAATACTCATGCGTCAGAGCTGGGCATCTTTTAATTTTTCTGCTAGGTGAGTTTCTAAGTAAGAAATCCAAGCGCATGCCGATCTATGTATAAAAATAGCGTCATTTAAAGTTAATTCCGGATCCCCTTCTTTTTCATGATGCCCCGTATTATCATTTCTAATCTTAAAGCAGCGTCCATTTCTTCTATTTGTAAAACCAAACAGCTAAAATGACGAATGCTTCCGAAGAAAATAAGAAACCGCTGGATCCAGTACACGATGATAACCATTTTCACCTTGATAAATCATATCTAGTTTAGTCAGATCCATTAAAGCTTTTTTAATCCCGGATGGGTTCAATCCCACTCTTTCTGAAAATGCCTGTCCTTGAGGCTCATTGGTTGCTTGGTAAGAAAGTGCCGTAATAACTTTCCTACGATTTAAAGTCAAACGACTTAAATCATCCGCGATCCAGACTCCTTGTTGCATAACATAATTATCCCAAACATGTCTAATATTCGCTAATGTGATCATTGCATCGCTGCGCCACAAACGGCGGCACAGCGCATTAACATAGTAAGGATGATTTTCCGTCAACAATAGAATTTCTGAAGTAACATCCTCATCTAATGATCTCTTCCATTTACTCTTCGCCATTTTATTTAAAAATTTCTGATACGAAGCTTCATCTATCCTATTTACGGTCATCAAATCACATAGATGATAAAGGGGTCTTGATTTATCGCTAAACATTTCGTTTAACAGGTGGCGTTTGCTACCACAAAAAATGTAACTTACCCACGAACTACGTTCTACCGCATGCCGAATTGCAGCCTCAATCGCGTGGTTTTCTTTTAATTCTCCTATTTGTTGAAATTCATCAAATACAACAACACAAGTTTTTTGCATTTTTTGACAGACTTGATCCAGTGCCAATAATAACTCGGGAATGGTTTTTTCAGTGGTCTGTTTAGTACTGATTTGTACTTTTTGACCCAATATGCTAACCGTTAACTTAGGATTAAGGGTCGTAATTGAATCTACTATTTTTTGGCAAGCTGATTTTGTTTTAGGTAATAAATCGCTAATTATTTTTGATACATTTTCTGTTATTATTTTCGTTACTTCGGCTTGAGTCAACACAAAGAAGAGATCCATGCAAGCACCCGGAAAATCATTTTCCTTTAAAACTTGTGTAATAAGGCTGCTTTTCCCGTAACGTCTTGGTGCAATTAAAACAATATGGTAACTACTCGCCCCATCATTGCATCGTCGCTGCGCTCCTCACAATGATGGGGCGAGTGGACACAAATATTTTAAAATTTTCTCAAACCCCCTTATCCAATAAATT
>VFJT01000160.1 GCA_009885935.1 Gammaproteobacteria bacterium | reverse complement strand
GTGAAAACGTTCAGCGCCGATGATAGTGTGATTTACTCATGTGAAAGTAGGACGTTGCCAGAATTTAAACACTAAGAAGCCCGAGGCTTAAACCTCGGGTTTTTTTTTGCGTGCTACTAAATGCTCTGATTTGCGAAATAAAAAAATATATCAACATAGCAAAGCTATATGTGGCAGAAAGCCCCGCAATACGGTATGATTCATTCTTCAACAGAGTTCCAGATAAAACAGGCCCATTATGCTCGCTCAATTTATACACATCATTTTGCATTTAGACCTTTATTTGCAAAGCTTCTTCCTGCAGTATGGCCTGTGGATCTATGCCTTATTGTTTGTCATCATCTTTTTGGAGTCTGGGGTTATCCTAACGCCGTTTTTACCTGGAGACTCGCTATTGTTTGCGACCGGCACCATTGCTGCGGCCAGTGCCTTGAATATCCATGTATTGGCGATACTGCTGATTGTGGCGGCTATCACCGGGGCACTGTTCAATTATGCCGTAGGGGCATGGATAGGGCCCAAAATTTTCAATAAGCCCAAAACAGCCTGGTTTAATCCAGAGCATATACACCGCGCCCACGATTTTTTTGAACGCTATGGTTGGGGCGCTATCGTAATCACGCGCTTTATACCCATCATCAGAACTTTTGTTCCCTTTGTAGCAGGCATAGGGCGTATGGATCTTAAGAAATTTATATTTTTCAATGGATTGGCTGCACTGATTTGGATAGGCGGCATTTTGTATTTGAGCTATGCCTTTGGGCAATTGCCGTGGATAAAAGCCCATTTTTCATGGATAGTCATCGCTATTATCGTGGTTTCATTAATACCCGTGGTCGTGACCTTCGTACAGCAAAAATTAACCCAAAAGAGGAAACAACCCAGTGTTGTGGATTAAGGCTTTTCATGTCATTTTTATGGTGATGTGGTTTGCGGGCTTATTTTATCTGCCACGTTTATTTGTCTATCATGCGGGTAGTCGCGATTACCTTAGTCTAGAACGCTTTAAGGTGATGGAATGGCGCTTATACTGGTGTATTACCACCCCAGGGGCCATTTTAACCACGCTGTTGGGTCTGATACTCATGTTTGCGCGTCATCACTACTATATCCACGCTATGTGGTTACATATCAAATTAGCCTTGGTGCTAGGGTTGTGGATTTATCATGTTTATTTGGCCGTGCTGTTGCAGGATTTTGCCAAAGATACAAATCAGCACAGCGAGCGCTTTTATCGCATTATAAACGAAGTGCCGACGTTATTTTTGATCAGCATAGTCTTATTGGCCGTGGTTAAATAATTAGGCTGTTTTTGCCTTAAAATGCGAATTTAATGAGAAAAAAAGGAAATTTCTGCTAGAACACTTGACATGAGACCAAAACCTTTCTACAATCCGGCCTCATTTTACGTATTTGCGCTTTGTCTCTACGGTTTTTTGGCATAATAAAAACGCAAAATAAAATGAGTAACTATTCAGTGCCGGTATCGACCTGCCCATATAAAGCGCAGATTTTGAGGCGAGGGGGGCGAAAGGCTAGATTAAGCGAGCAAAATATGCGCTGCTTATCATTGAGTTGAATAGTTATCAAGACGATTGATATATCCGAATTATAGAATGTGATAAGCGTGGAGCTTTAAATATATGGCAAGAATTAGTCAGTTGGTGCGTACCTCATCCAGCACGAAGCGTATCAAACGTAAAGTAAAGAGTAAAAACCCGGCGTTGAAGCAATGCCCACAACGGCGCGGTGTGTGTACGCGCGTTTATACGACGACCCCTAAAAAGCCAAACTCGGCTTTGCGTAAGGTTGCCAGGGTTAAGCTCACCAGCGGTTATGAAGTCACGGCCTATATTGGCGGTGAAGGACACAATTTGCAAGAACATTCCGTGGTGTTGATACGCGGCGGGCGAGTAAAAGATTTACCGGGTGTGCGTTATCATATCGTGCGCGGTAGTTTAGATACGGCTGGCGTAAAAGGACGTAAACAATCTCGTTCCAAGTACGGCGAAAAACGACCTAAGGCTAAATAGTTTAACATGTAGGGGCGGGCCCCTGTGCCCGCCCTAATTTGAGTATAGAATGATATAGGAAAAATATTATGCGACGTAGAGCGGCAGAGAAAAGACCTGTAGTGCCTGATCCTAAGTTCGGTGATGAACTGATCGCGCGCTTTATTAATGTGGTTATGCTAAGTGGTAAGAAATCGCTGGCAGAGCGCATTGTTTATGGTGCTTTGGAAGAAGTGTTTAAAAAGCAAAAAAGCGCCGAGACAGAAAGTGCTGAAGGCGGTGAGGGTGGTGTAACAGTAGCGATATTTGGTCGTATCTTAGATCAAGTGTGCCCTACAGTAGAAGTACGTTCACGCCGCGTCGGTGGTGCTACCTACCAAATTCCTGTTGAAGTTGCGCCGCAGCGTCGTTTGGCTTTGGGTATGCGTTGGATGATCCAATCGGCTCGTAAGCGTTCCGAGAAAGGCATGATGCGTCGATTAGCAGCTGAAATGGGAGATGTTTTGGCCGGTCGTGGTGAGGCCGTGAAAAAGCGTGAAGATGTGCATCGTATGGCTAAAGCCAACCAAGCCTTCGCGCATTACCGTTGGAATTAATAATTGTATAGAATAGAAATGAGGATATCTTTGTGGCTAGAACTACCCCTTTAGATCAGGTTAGAAATATAGGCATTATCGCCCATATTGATGCGGGCAAAACAACGACCACAGAGCGTATTCTTTTTTACACAGGCGTATCGTATAAAATTGGCGAAGTGCACGATGGTGCGGCAGTTATGGATTGGATGGAACAAGAAAGAGAGCGTGGTATTACCATTACCTCTGCTGCAACCACTTGTTACTGGACGGGCATGGATAAACAATATCCACCGCATCGCATCAATATCATTGACACCCCAGGACACGTTGATTTTACCATTGAAGTAGAGCGTTCATTGCGCGTATTGGATGGTGCAGTCGCCGTATTTTCTGCTGTAGACGGTGTAGAGCCACAATCTGAAACGGTATGGCGCCAAGCCAATCGCTACAACGTGCCGCGTATGGCCTTTGTCAACAAGATGGATCGTATAGGCGCTGATCTTAATCGTGTAATAGAGCAAATTAAAGATCGTTTGGGTGCAAATCCTATCCAGATGCAATGCCCT
This sequence comes from Gammaproteobacteria bacterium, assembly GCA_009885935.1. GTDB lineage: Bacteria > Pseudomonadota > Gammaproteobacteria > UBA1113 > UBA1113 > VFKP01. The sequence goes on along the minus strand of VFJT01000160.1, from coordinate 1,722 downwards.
ATAGGTGCTGAAGAAAATCTTGAGGGTGTAGTCGATTTAGTTCGTATGCAAGGCATTTATTGGGATGAGGCCTCTAAGGGTGTGGAGTATGTCGCTAAAGAAATCCCGGCCCATCTTAAAGCAGAGTGCGATGCTTTACGCGAAATAATGGTAGAAGCCGCTGCAGAAGCCAATGAAGAGCTGATGGAAAAATATTTAGACAGCGGTGTTTTAAGCAATGAAGACCTTAAAAAAGGTTTGCGCATACGGACTATAGCGGGTGAAATTGTACCTATATTTTGTGGTTCGGCTTTTAAAAACAAGGGCGTGCAATCAGTATTAGATGGTGTAGTGGAGTATATGCCTGCACCAGACGATGTGGAATCCATCAACGGGGTTTTAGACGATGCCGCTGAGACGGAAGCGGTGCGTCATTCTAGTGACGAAGAACCTTTCGCGGCATTGGCTTTTAAGATAGCCACCGATCCTTTTGTGGGCTCTTTAACCTATATCCGCATCTATTCTGGCGTATTAAAGTCGGGTGATTCAGTATTCAATCCAGTGAAAAGCAGAAAAGAACGCGTAGGTCGTTTATTGCAAATGCATGCGAATAGCCGTGAAGAAATCAAAGAAGCCCGCGCGGGCGATATCGTTGCTGCAGTGGGTTTGAAGGATGTTACTACGGGGGATACCTTATGTGATCCGAACCAAATTATTACCCTAGAACGGATGGATTTCCCAGAGCCCGTTATTTCTGTGGCGGTTGAGCCTAAGACTAAGCAAGACCAAGAAAAAATGGGGATTGCTTTGAGTAAGTTGGCGCAAGAAGATCCTTCTTTCCGCATGCATACCGATGAAGAAACCGGCCAAACCATTATTCAGGGTATGGGTGAATTGCACTTGGAAATTATCGTTGATCGCATGAAACGAGAATTTGGTGTGGAAGCCAATGTGGGTAATCCACAAGTGGCTTACCGTGAAACCATACGCAAATCGGTGGAGCAAGAAGGCAAGTTTATACGGCAATCCGGTGGTCGTGGTCAGTATGGCCATGTGTGGCTGCGTTTGGAACCTTTGGAACGTGGTACGGGGTATCAGTTTGTTAATGGCATTATAGGTGGTGCGGTTCCTAAAGAATATATTCCTGCGGTGGATGCGGGTATTAAAGAACAAATGGGTAGCGGTGTGTTAGGTGGTTATCCTGTCGTTGACGTGAAAGTAACGATTTTTGATGGTTCCTATCATGACGTAGACTCTAATGAAATGGCCTTTAAATTGGCAGGTTCTAAAGGTTTTAAGGAAGGCGCATTGAATGCCAGCCCCGTACTCTTAGAGCCCATTATGAAAGTAGAAGTGGTGACCCCTGAAGAATACATGGGTGACATCATGGGTGATTTAAGTCGCCGTCGCGGTATGCTACAAGGAATGGGGGATTCTCCTTCCGGTAAAACCATACGAGCCGAAGTGCCTTTGGCTGAAATGTTCGGCTATGCTACTAGCGTGCGTTCTATGAGCCAAGGCCGTGCGACGTACACCATGGAATTTTTGAAATACAGTGAAACGCCAGCCAGTATTGCTGAGCAGGTCATTAGTAAGACGGGTAAATAAAGTAATAATCATTTAGGGGGCTATCGTGGCTAAAGAGAAATTTGAACGAACAAAACCGCATATAAACGTAGGGACCATAGGGCACGTAGACCATGGAAAGACGACATTGACAGCGGCATTAACAAAGCGATTTGG
>VFJT01000013.1 GCA_009885935.1 Gammaproteobacteria bacterium | reverse complement strand
GCCATCGCCATGCAGCCCAGCGAGCACTATGCGGTGGGTTTTGTGATGGCGGTGATCCAACGCGGTTATGTGTTGCATGGCAGGGTGGTTAGACCCGCGCGGGTTATTGTGGTTAAGGAAGCTTGATTTTTAATAATGTAACCCCATATTGAGGGGTAGAGAAAATAATATTACTTGGAGTAAACAATGGCTAGAATCATAGGTATAGACTTAGGCACCACCAACTCTTGCGTCGCGATTGCCGAGCCCGGGGGTAAAATCGTGGTGATCGAAAATAGCGAAGGGCGTCGTACCACACCGTCTATCGTTTCTTTTGGTGAACAAGTAGATGTGGGTGAATCCGCTAAACGGCAGATGATCACCAAACCCAAAAAAACCGTTTATCAAAATAAGCGCATGATAGGGCGCCGTGAAAGCGACAAAGAAGTGCAACATGCGAAAAAACATGTGCCTTACGACATCATTGCCGCCAAAAATGGCGATGCCTGGATCCGCGTTGGCGACAAAGATATGGCGCCACAAGAAATTTCAGCGCATATCTTGCGTAAGATGAAAAAAACGGCCGAAGATTATTTGGGCGAACCGGTTACCGAAGCGGTGGTGACAGTACCTGCTTATTTCAACGATGCGCAACGTCAAGCGACTAAAGATGCGGGACGTATTGCCGGTCTAGATGTTAAACGTATCATCAACGAACCGACGGCTGCTGCCTTGGCGTATGGCTTAGACAAAAAACGCGGCGATCGCATTGTAGCGGTTTACGATTTGGGTGGCGGTACTTTCGATATTTCCATCATTGAAATTGCCGATGTAGAAGGCGATCATCAATTTGAAGTGTTGGCCACCAATGGCGATACTTTCTTGGGCGGTGCTGATTTCGATCAACTGTTAATTAATTATTTAGTCGAGGAATTTAAGAAAGAATCCGGTGTGGATTTAACGAAAGATCCTTTAGCCTTACAACGTTTAAATGAATCCGCCGAAAAGGCCAAGATTGAATTATCCAGTGCACAACAAACTGATATCAATCTACCGTACATTACTGCCGATGCCTCCGGTCCTAAACACTTAAACATCAAGGTAACACGCGCTAAATTAGAATCTTTAGTAGATGAACTCATTCAGCGCACTATTGAGCCTTGTAAGGTAGCGTTGAAAGATGCGGGCAAAACACCTTCTGAGATTACGGACGTTATCTTGGTAGGGGGGCAAACCCGTATGCCGAAGGTACAAGAAGTGGTTACGGAATTCTTTGGCAAAGAGCCGCGTAAAGACGTAAACCCTGATGAAGCTGTCGCCATCGGCGCTGCTATTCAAGGGGCAGTGTTATCGGGTGATGTTAAAGACGTTTTATTATTGGATGTTACTCCTTTATCCTTGGGTATAGAAACCATGGGTGGGGTTATGACCAAGATCATCACTAAAAACAGCACCATTCCTACTAAGAAAAGCCAAACCTTTTCTACAGCCGATGACAATCAAACCGCAGTGACTATACATGTGTTACAAGGCGAGCGTGAAGTGTCTTCGGGCAATAAATCTTTAGGTCGTTTCGATTTAGTAGGGATTCCCGCTTCACCGCGCGGCATGCCACAGATCGAAGTCGCCTTCGACATCGATGCCAATGGTATCTTGCATGTACATGCTAAAGATAAAGCCACGGGTAAAGAACAATCCATCGTCATTCGTGCTTCTAGCGGTTTATCCGAAGAAGAAGTGCAAAAGATGGTGAAAGATGCTGAAACGCATGCCGATGAAGATCGCGAGTTCCAGGAATTGGTTGGCGTGCGCAACCAAGCCGATAATTTGCTGCATTCAACGAAGAAAACGATGACAGAAGTTGATAGCAGTTTGGTGGATACCGATACTAAGACCAAGATTGAAGTAGCAATCCAGGAATTAGAAGAAGCGATGAAAGGCAATGATAAAGCGGCGATAGAAGCTAAGATCCAAAGTTTGTCAGAAGCGAGCGCGCCTGTAGTCGAGAAGATGTACGCTAAAGCACAAGCCGAGCAAGCTACAGAGCAACCCGCCCAAGGTGGCGAAGAAGCCACTCAGCAAGCTCAAAGCGAAGAAGGGAATGTAGTCGATGCTGAGTTTGAAGAAGTCGATGACGACGAGAAGAAGAAAAAAGAGTAGGTTGTCATTTAAAGAAGATAAAAAAATACAATCGTAGGGGCGGGCCCCCGTGCCCGCCCTACTAGGGCAATCACAAGGGATTGCCCGCACGAAAACAAGGCTGGAGCAGTATGGCAGATAAACAAAAAGATTATTATGAGGTTCTAGGTCTAGATCGCAGTGCCAGTAGCGAAGAGATTAAAAAAAATTATCGTAAACTAGCGCGCCAGTATCATCCAGATAAAAATTCTGGCGATAAAGCGTCGGAGGCAAAATTTAAGGAAGTCCAAGAGGCTTACGATATTTTGTCGGATGACAGCAAGCGCTCGGCTTATGATCAATTTGGTCATAACGCATTTGATCCTTCTTCCATGGGCGGTGGCGGCGGTCCCGGATTTAATGGCAATTTCAGCGATATCTTTGAAAATGTGTTTGGCGATATCTTTGGCGATCGCCAAGGCGGCGGCAGTGGTGGTCGTGCACAACAACGCGGTGCTGATTTACGCTTTGCCATAGAATTACCTTTAGAAAAAGTGGTTTTTGGCAGCGAAACCACCTTGCGTATACCCACTTGGGTTGCGTGTAAAGAATGTCAGGGCAGTGGTGCGGCTAAAGGGAGTAGTCCTACGGTGTGTAGCGATTGCCAAGGTATGGGACAAGTACGCATGCAGCGCGGCTTTTTTACCGTACAGCAAACTTGCCCTACCTGTCGCGGTCAAGGGCGTAAGATCAGCAATCCTTGTAACCGTTGCCGTGGTCATGGGCGTAATCAAGAAGAAAAAGTGTTATCCGTTAAAATTCCTGCCGGTGTGGATAATGGCGATCGCATACGCTTACAAGGTGAGGGCGAAGCCGGCTTAAACGGTGCGCCGCCCGGAGACTTATACGTAGAAGTGCATGTTAAACCGCATCCTATTTTCGAGAGGCACGGCCAAGATCTGCATTGCCAAATGCCAGTCAGTTTTAGCACTGCAGCCTTAGGGGGAGAAATAGAGATCCCTACCTTGCAAGGCAAAGTCAAATTAAAGATCCCCCCTGAAACACAAAATGCTAAGGTATTTCGTTTGCGCGGCAAGGGGGTGCAAGCTGTGCGTGGATCAGTCATCGGCGATCTATTGTGTCATATAGCCGTGGAAACGCCGATCAATTTGAGCCGCGAACAAAAAGAATTGTTAGAGCAATTTCAAGTGTCTTTAGCCGCCGATAACAAAAATCATAGCCCACAGGAGCGTTCCTGGTTTGAGCGGGTTAAAATTTTTTTTGAAGGGCATTGAGTTCTAATGTGATTGGCTCGTGAATCCCCCGGACATAGGCTAAGATCTAGAAAGTGGTGAAGAGGAACGCACAGGAGAACGACTTGTATTTTCGTCAATTATTCTTTGTATCGGTGATTTTGTCATTCTCGAGCGCTTCTCATCCTCTAATATTTTTGTTGCGCGCTTAAAGTAGCCTGGTGAATAAGACCTTTCTTCGGAATAAAGAGGTGAACTTTCTTCTTGCTTTTTCTTTTCTTCTTTATTGCAAGTTTTTTCTACTCGAATATCAAAATCTATATTCTCTAATCTTTGCGATAATATTTTCGCATAGTTTTCCCAGCCACCATTAGGAGCTTGTAACGTATGATTGTAGAGTAGTGTATATCCTGGTGGCGGTGACTCACTAGCCGGAGTTGTAGTAATGTCTTCATTTTGAAGAGTTACTTTTTTACTACTGCGTACGAGCAAAGGGGGAACATATAATACTGAAAAAGAAGTTTCGGGTAGTTGTTGTTTCAAATAATTTTTAAGTAAATAAATATTAGGATAAATTGTAACTACGATGATAGAAACGGTTGGATTTTTGGATAATCTATTGAGTACGTTTAGCAGAGAATCATCTTTTAATTTTACATCAGCAAACGATGGTGGATTAGTGGGGTTTAAGGTATAGGACAGTAGACTTTGCTCGCAATCCACAATTATATAGGATTTTT
>VFJT01000042.1 GCA_009885935.1 Gammaproteobacteria bacterium | reverse complement strand
ATGCTATTTATAAAACCTATGCCACATCCAGTTGCACGCGCGCATAAGGGCCTTGTATAAAATAGTTGGTGTACTGTGTAGAGGTATCTTGAGTACTCATAACGCTATTTTCAACAGCGCTAAAATAGTTAGTCACTTGATAGCCTCCTTCGAAACTTAAAGTATAACCATTATCCACATAGGTCGTATACATTGCAGATAATTTAGCGTCGGCTTCAGGCACTACGCGGGTATTGGTATCTATTTTATTGTCGGTATTTGTGGTTTCATTGAGAGAAAAGGGGAGGCCGCGATCGCTGCCTATAAGGAGTGCCTCATTGTGGTATTGTTTCCCACGAACTTCTATGTCGCCTGCTAACAAAGAAAGTCCTAAGGTGCTGCGCAAGGAAAATCCGCGCCCTAGATTAAACCCTGCATCACTACCAAAACGCGGGCCTAGGCCTTGAAAATCAGATTCCCATGTAGGCTCATCCTTAACCCGCAGATCAAAGTAAAGACCGGGAATGTTTGGTGCGATGGCATTATAGGAATCATCCGCCTGAGCTTTTGCTTTATAGTCTATGCTGGCATAGCGTAGGCCCGCAAAAGGATGTAGGCTAAGGCGTTGCCCCACCGTGATGAGTTGACCGAAGGTTAAATCGGCAGCATTATAGTTCGTCTCTACTTCAGCAGAATGCTTGCCGCTGTGACTACCCTCTACAAAAAAAAACGGCATGTCCAAAGGCACCTCCTTCTTTGGTTCATTCACTGAATCGCTATAGCTGGTATTGAGTTGCGTAAAGGCAAGGTTGACATCACGGCCATTGCCTGGGAAATGGTAACTAATATCTGCGCCCCAGCCCCAATTATAATCTGAACCTACGGTGTAAATTCTATTGCTCTCACCAATAACAGGAAAGAAATTAAGTGTATCTAATGCGGTATGAAAATATTTGTAGTCGGTATCGGGTTCAAGATAATTGGCTTGTAGACCAAAAGACCAAGAGCCTTCTTGATGCGGTACCATCAAAACGACACCTGAAACCATAGGCATTGAACTGTCGGTTTGGGCAGCTAAAGCTGAAGTGCCCGCTAAAACAAAAAATAGTGCTGCTGTAATCTTTTTAACCATTTGCTCATAGTCCTTATGTAATTTTAAAGGGTTACCCTACCAGAAAAATAAACCATCGTCAAGAATGAATGAAACAGCGCTCGGGCGGCTCACGACCACCCGAGGAACTTAACAGAATGCTATTTATAAAACCTATGCCACATCCAGTTGCACGCGCGCATAAGGGCCTTGTATAAAATAGTTGGTGTACTGT
>VFJT01000074.1 GCA_009885935.1 Gammaproteobacteria bacterium | reverse complement strand
AGAAAAACGCCAGAATTGTATTTGCAACCCAATCACTGGCCGATTTGTATGATCCGGCCACCAAAACATTAACGGCAACAACGGCCGCGATTTTAGAATCTTGTCCTACGAAAGTCTATTTGCCTAACCGCGAAATGTCACAAGCCATCAAAGAGTTGTATGAGCGTATAGGGCTCACAGAAAGACAAATCGAAATCATCAAAGATGTAGGCGAGCCTAAACGACATTATTACGTCATGACTCCTCAGGGGAATCGCTTAATTGAGCTAGGATTCTCGGGCATGGATACTGTGGCGTTATCGTTTATAGGGCTATCTGTATCTAGAGCCAATGATTTATTGGCCTGTAAAGAAAAATATAAGGACATGTGGGTATATTACTGGTTGATAGAGAATGGGCTTACAGAGTGGGCTGAGTATTGGTTGAAAGAATATCATCAGGTGGAAACAGTAGAGGAGAGTGTATTGTGAAAATAGTTAGCGTTAATTTCTGTAGAGCCATTAGTTTATTATTTCTAATTACTATGGCGGGCAGAATTTTTGCAGTTGGTGAGCCAGTATATGATCTTGCGCAAGACCTTAATATGGGCGTCCAACTTGATGCAATGGGTGAGCAGTTAGATACACTGAGCGATCAGTATACTGAGCTAAAAACTCAAACTACGCACTTAGAAAATGAAATAGCAAAAATAAGTGAATTCAGCGATACAGCAGATATCCAAACATTATTGGGGCAAGTCAATGAGCTCATAAAACAAGCCGAATCTTACGAAAGATATAATGATGCCAGCAGTCAATTTAGCCAAAACTATAAAGGATTTATCGAGGACACAGGTTTGCTCAAATCCCCATCAGACTATGATGTCATCTATAAAGAGAATGTTAATATGACTTTGCAAACTATGAAAAATTCTAATGATGCTATAGAAAAAGATTTAAACGACCCCAGTAATTCCCCCAAAAACATCTCAAAAACAGTAGAGCAAGCTAAGTTTGATATTAGAAATGCCGCAGGTACGACTCAGGCTGTTTCTGGCTTGGCTGAAATTAATGCTCAAATTTTAAAGCAATTACAACAAATGCACACGCAACTAGCCGCTATGGTGGAGTCGCAAAATGCAGCGGAAGCAAAGAAAATTCAAGAAGAAGCGGATGGGATGGCTGCTGTGAGAAAAAAAATAGATGATGAATCTAATAACCAAGTGGATACTAAATATGGCACATATGGTTTAAATATGCCTAAGTTTTAATGATTTTTTAATAGAGGAGCTCTGAAAATGAAACGTAGTTTAATGATAGCAGTATTATTTTGTTTTTTAATGGGGTGTTCAAAGTCGCCGCTAGAGCGGTTAACCAGCGACAAACCGGAACACATTGATGATAACAGAGTTCAATGGAAACCAATGAGCAAAGAAGATAAAACTTATTGGTTGGATGCCGCAAAAAAAGGGAGTAAAGAGTTTAAAAGCGCCCTGGATTATTGCCATTATGATAAATATCGCAGCGACATGTGCGAGATAATTGTGGATTTAAATACAGATTGCGAGATGGATAAAACTTATGAGCCTGGCGGCTGGTTGGTTGAGCCCAGAGCTACACCCAAGAAAAGCTGTGAAAGCCTAGAAATTCGAACTTCTTATTAACGCATAGAGAGAGCAATGAGCGTAACAATACCTGCCACAAAATTCCCAGGAGTTTTGACTACAATCACCAACGACTATACCAATGCTTTTTCTGGGTATACGACTCAGCTTATGCATTATGGCAAAGAAATATTTGTGGTATTGCTGGCCATTAATATCACGTGGATTGCCTTGTGGTATGCGTTTGACAAAGATTCATTAGCCGCGGGAATGAGTGGGTTTTTAAAAAAATTCACCGTGGCCATGATTTTTTACACCATTATGGTTTCGCCGCAATACATGGGAAGTTTGATTGGCTCATCGACCCAGATGGGTCTGGCTATAACCAAGCAAACAAGTCTTGATCCATCTTATCTTATCAATGTGGGGATGAATGTAGGTCTGCAAGCTTTAGCCAGCATTACACACCTATCCTTTATATTCAATGCAAGTGGGGTAATACTGGCGATAGCCATATTTTTTATTATTGTTTTTTGTTTTATGAGTGTGGCTTTGCAAGTGGCCGTAACGCTGGTGATTGCTACAGCCTTAGCGACATTTTCTTGTTTCACATTAGGGTTTTCAGGGCTGGGCGCAACAGCAGGCATTGCACGAAAATCTATAGATGCACTCATTTGTGCCTGTTTTAAATTGTTTGGATATTACATTGTTATTGGGGCTTCTTTTCCAGTATTTAGTTCTTGGAAAAACCTACCAACAGGTTTTTTTCAGGACACTAGACAGGCTGCTTGGTTATGCGCTTCAGCATTGATGTTTTGGTTGTTGTCTAAAAGCTTACCTGCTGTATTTGAGCGCATAGGCGGCGGCTTAGTCGGCGAAACTGCGGGCGTTGATTTTGCGGCATTGGCGGTGAGTGCGGCTAAAACGGCGGTAATGGGTATGGCTAAAACCCAACCTGTTCCCGGGGGAAACCCTTCTGGCGGCCCTGGTGGTAAATCAAAAGGTTTTCAAGAAAGTGCTTGGGGTAAAAGTAGCGGCCCATCTAAAACAGCGGCAAATGATCCAACTCCGAGTGGACCCAATAACACGGGTGGTGGGCAGGCACAGATGAAGGCTCCGGGCGGGGCAGCCGCTAACGACAACAATAATAAAACAACAACACCCCAAAATAATGCGGCTAATGATAGTCATACTGGTAAAGGCGGCAGTAGCAGCACATCATCGGGGCAATCTTCTAAAGGAGTCTCTGGTGGTGGTCGTACACATACCTACCCAGGGATGAGTAAAGACAAAGCGAAACAAACAAAAGGGGCTTAAGATGACAAAGGACATTCATTTTGGGGAAGACAGTTTATTGATACGAATAAGCGGTGTACGTTGGTTGGTGTATGTAAGACCTGTGAAACCCGCCAATGACGCGTGCTTTGGTCTTTGTATTGTTGCCAAGATAAATCCTGTTTGTGATGAAAGTGCTGTGCATTGTCCACCTACGCCATTCACTCCAACAACATACACTTAAGATAGAGGGCGAATTTATGCAATTAAAATCATTTTTTAAACCCATCAAGACGCGTCGCGAACCATCGATATCGGATACGGCAGATGAAAAAAACACGACAAAAAAAGCCGTGAAATCGGTCGAAAATCCATATACAACGGGCGCACCTGGTCGCAAAGAATGGAATGATCGCTATTTTAATATGGCGCGCGCCATTTTTCAGTGGCAAATTGCCTTTTATGCGATGTTAGGCTTAGTGGCAATCTTTGCCGTTTTGATGGTACGAGAAGCCAATAAAGTAAAAGTTCAGCCCTTTGTGGTTGAAATGAGCGATGGTATGCCTATTGCCATTAAAGATATGAGTGAAGGCGACGCCAATGACAGGCGCATTATCCTATTTGCGCTAGAACAATTTATCGTGAACGCACGCAGTATCTTAAGCGATGATACAGCCGAAAAAGCGATGTTGGCTAAAACCTATGCGTATGCTTCGGATGGGGCGGTGACCTTTTTAAATGAATATTACAAAGAGAATGACCCTTTTGATATTGCTGCAAGTTATACGACTTCGGTGAATATCGTCAATACCCTTAAAATGGGTGATAACACGTATCAAATCACCTGGGATGAGACACAACGCAATAATAGTAATGGTGGTGTTATCAATAAAATGCGTTGGATAGGAAATGTGACGTATCGTATGGGCGATGTGGATAAACGGTTTATAAAAGACAATCCATTTGGTCTTTATGTATCACAATTGTCTTGGTCGCAAAATAAAGT
>VFJT01000166.1 GCA_009885935.1 Gammaproteobacteria bacterium | reverse complement strand
TTAGTGGACGTCTATACTATGTATTTATAGTATAGACGTCCACTTATATAGAATGTAAAGAAAAAGGGGCTGCCTACCCTATTCCTTAGGCCGGTAACGCAATCCGTTCTTCAGCGGTTTGACGGATTACAACAGGCGCTTGGCGGGCTACAAAATTAGCTTTCATGGCTGCTGCCTTGAAGTATTTTGCAACGGTCTTTTTGACGGCTTCTATTTCGAAAGGCTTGCAGGAAAATACGTCTAAATAGACATCGCCGGTATCATTGCAGAAATGGGCACAAATATTGCTGGTTTCGATCAATTGTACCAGCGTAAATCCAGCCTTATTACCACTACCAAAATTAACGACTTGTGGCTCTCCATAAGCCACCATATCGATTTCTTTGACCAGTTCTTTGGCGAATGCGGTAACATGAGCTGCATCCATGATTGCCGGTTTATCGCAGCTAGCACAATCTAGCATTAAGTGGTATCCCCAGTGTTGATTTGACATTGTTTAGTTATCCCTCGAGAAAAATTAAGTTGCTGTCGCTACCCATTGTATAAACTGTTTTTAGAAATCAGTTCGAGCAATTTATGCACAATCGGTGGTTAATTAAAGAAGGCCTCCCTGGACCGAAACTCGCGTTGCACACGCAGGGTCATCGGGAACCGTAGAGAATAGTAGTAAAAGTGGAATAGCTTGTCTATAGTTTTTGGGTAAAAGTTAAGAAAAAAACAAAAAAATATAGAGCTAAATTTGCTCAATATGGCATCGTCCCTGCCCGGCCTATTGCCAACGAACTGTATAGGCGTATTCTTGCAAAGATAGCCTCGCGACATCACCCCGTTTAACCGTTCCTACGCCCGCGGGCGTGCCTGTAAATAGTAAGTCCCCGGCGCAAATAGGGAAATATTGGCTGGCATAGACCAGCAGTTCTACTGGGCTGAAACGCATCTGGGCGCTATTGCCTTGTTGGCGTAGTTCAGCATTCAAGGTATATTCAAATTGCAGCGCATGTACATCCAGGCTGTCTACAGCAAGCCAGGGACCAATGACGGCGGCATCAGGAAAAACTTTGCCTGTCTCCCAAGGGCCCCCCGCCTCTTTTGATTTTTTTTGTAGGGTACGGTTGGTCATGTCCAATCCTACGGTTACATGAGAAATAGCGGCTAAGGCTTCTTTTTCAGATAAACAATAACCACTTTTTGCTATGAGAAACACCAATTCACATTCGTAGTGTATATCACCTTCGTTAGCACCATGGGGCCAATGCAGCACACATTCATCTTGCCAGTTTGCGCAGGTTTTCAATACGCTAGGCGGCTTTAGAAACAACACGGGCTTTTCGGGGATGCCCTCTTTCATTTCTTTAGCGTGTTCCAGGTAATTTTTACCTGCGCAAATTATTTTATCCATGGTTTGCTCCTAATATGACTAAGCCTTGCGTTTCAAACCAATGGGGATCTTCCTTCACAACATATTTTTGCAATTCAGGAATGGCCTGAATACTGGCATAGCCGGTAGTGACAAAGAAGCGTTTACCGGTAATGCGAAATTCTTTAGTGCTTCTGGACGGAGTTATTAATATATGTCCACGGGGAACCACTTTAATTAATTGCTCAATAAAATGAATGATATCTTGTTTTTCTTCTATTCCATTCTCAACGCCTAAAAGATAGGGTACAAAAACGGTATCAAAAACCATATTCTTCTGCTCTGCTAATAGTTTCTGTATGTCTCCGCAATAGAATTGTATATTTTTATCCAACTCAAAATCTTCTTGTGGATCATTCTCGATTGCTTGACGCACTAGCAATAGCATAGAAAAAATATAGGAACGCCTCAATGCTTGCGGGTTAAACAAACGCAGCAATATTTGCCTTAATTTTTTAGTGGGTAAAATCCCATAGGGGGGATACTGGCAAGTCAGAGCGTTGAGTAATTCGCCGATCGAAGGGATTTTTTTTTGATTGTGTTTTCCGCGATAGTGATAATATTTCTTGAAGGCTTTCATCCAGGCAATGGTCAGCAGATCTTTATCGTATACTATAACGGACTTAGCCCCTGCTTCTGCAAATAAAAAGCTACTATTGCCATGGCCTGGAATGACCAGTACATCTTTACCTTCTATAATCGCTCTAATGTCATAATGTTCTTGCCACTTCCTATTGCCAAATAGCTTAGACGATAAAAATCTTTCGGCTCCCATAGGGTATATCAACGCTGCTTCGCCATCCGTTTCTCTGGCTATACGCTGTTCACGTAGCCATTTCTTTTCTTGGTCATTGAAGGTTATCTTAGATTGTTGCATTGGATTTCCTTAAAAATAGAGCGTGCTCACACCCACCCTTTTAACCCCATCAATTCTTTTGCCTGTTGTAACAATTCCCCTCTGAATTTCGGATGGGCAATCTCGATGAGGGCCATGGCTCTGTCGTAGGTGGATTTGCCTTTTAAATTGACGATGCCATATTCAGTTGCAATGTATTGTACATCCACTCTGGAATCTGTGACCGGCCCTGAAACAATGGGGATGATACGTGAAACGCTGCCCTCAGCGGCAGTGGAATGTGCTGCTAGAATGGAACAGCCCTGTTTGGATAATTGTGCGCCGCGTATAAAATCTAATTGTCCGCCTATGGCACTAAATTGTCTGCCATTGACAGATTCCGCGTTGACCTGACCAAACAGATCCACTTGTACGAAGCTATTGATAGAAATAACTTTATCATTTTTGGCGATCACATAAGGATCATTAACATAGTCTACGGGGTGACATTCCATGCTAGAGTTATCATTTAAAAAATTATACATGGCTTTATCGCCTAAGGCAAAAGTATAAACGCTTTTGTGCCTATTGATATTTTTAAATTTATTGCTAATGGCACCACATTGAATAAGCTGCATGATGCCCGGGGTGATCAATTCACTGTGTAATCCTAAATCTTGGTGTGTGGTTAAAGCAGCGCAGATGGCACTGGGCACAGAGCCTATGCCAAATTGCAAAGTGGCTTGATCCGGAATAAGATGAATAATTTGTCTAGCAATTTCTTTGTCGATTTCAGAAATGGCTTTTGTGGGCGCTTCACATAAGGGGACATTGTTTTCAATCAACACATCGATTTCAGACAGATGCAGGCTGCAATTGCCAAAGGCTCTAGGCATATGTGTATTGACTTCTACAATGAGTTTTTTAGCAAGCCTTGCGGCTGGAATGGTGTAATCGCTATTCGTGCCACAACTAAAATAACCGCCTTTATCCATGGGGGAAACCGTCATGATAAAAGTATCTAAGTCTAGATGGTTTTCAATAATTTTCGGTACTTCACTAAAGCTCGTAGGTACAAAAAAAACGACGCGCTTGTTTTCCGCCACACCGCGCTGAATTAATTCGCGTTCGGCCGCGCCCATAAAGAAAGGATGCGGCTTGATGCGGTCCATGTACTCATATTTTAACAGGCTGTCGTACAAAGGCGGTGCTGAATGCAGGTAATATACATTGAGTCGTTCAATGTCGCGTTGCAATACCCTTTTTTCTATGGCCTGCAATAATGCAGGTGGTGCGCTTGCCGCCATACCGATGCCAATATTGCCTAATTTAGGTAACCATTCGGCCGCATTTTCTGCGGTCGTTAATTTTTTTTGATACTCTGCAAGGCAATCCATGGTTATTAATAGCTCATAAATAAAGTGGCAGTATACACCTGACATTCAGGAAGAACAATTTTTAAAAAAGTATTGATTTATTTTAATTAAATGCTATAATACATTTTAATTCACTGCAATTACCGTTGCTCCCCTGAGTGAGGATTGTGTTAACTCAACTTATTTAAGGAGCATCACTATGGCTATTACAGCAGACAGTTTACAGGGGTATTTTTGTGAATATCGATCCAGCCCCATGGCAAAGAAAAAATTTTTAATTGACATTTTATTGGGTTTTGAATCTAGATTAGAAAGGCAAAGGGAATTGCTTATCAGCGCCTTAAGCTACGACAGTTTAAATCCAGTGGCCGATGGCAGGGAAAATATTTTACGTTGTTCAGAAATTTCTGTGGCTTTGTTTAAGCGTGTTTTTAAATATTTGCCACAGGAGGTGGATCGGGAAACATTTTTAGTTTCTGTACTCTCTCATTTACCAGAAGAAAGCAAGCAAAGGCTGAGCCAACGGCAATATACGACTAAAACCGGCGAGCAGCTCACAAAAATAATAGCGCCATTTTCTATAGCATATCATTTATTTTTGACGATGGTCTTTTTTGATACTTCTGAATTATCCGCGGCAGATTTTTCGCGCTATAGCGCTTTGTTGATGGAAATACAAACGCTTAAAAGCGAGTTACGCCACGATAACACGAACATCCATTCTTTAGAGTCAAAATTGCACAATGCCATTACCCATCTTGAACAGTTTAAATTAGATTTCTTAAAAGAACAGTATGGCTTAACGATTGAAATGCTGAGTAATGCCTGTCAAAGTTTATATCTAAAGCCTGAAGCTTTAGGTATTAAAAAAGACGGCGGTATATTTGCCAGTGCAGAAACAAGCGCTGAGCGTTTGCAGTCTGAGGTATTATCAGAACTCAATAAACGCGCCTATGGCCTGGATAATACTTTTGGTAAGCTCAAGCTGAATGAGGCAAAGCCGCGTGCTCTTAGTGATGAAAAAAAGCTCAAAGCTTCTTCCTCTTATACTTCCCTGGAGGGGCCGCTTTCTTTCTGGAATTTTGCTTTTGACAGTGCCTCTGCAAGGGCCAATCGCGAAATGGGGCCGTATACGCGGTACTTTGCGCCGTAGTTAATTTGTGCTAGAATCGTGCATATTGCTAGAGAATAGATTCAATAGCAAGGCAATACAGTACCTCGTCATTGCGAGCTTGCGAAGCAATCCAGGAAAATCTTGGGGATAAAAAAAGCTAAATACCCCATAGAATCAAGATTTTCACCCCTGGATTGCTTCGCAAGCTCGCAATGACGGCTCACAGCTTTATAAGAGATTTTAATGAACAATACCATACGTACCATGATAGTCACCACAGCACTAACCTATGCCAATGGCGAGATTCATTTAGGCCATATTTTGGAAGCAGTAGAAGCCGATATCTGGGTTAATTTTCAAAAAATGCGTGGCAATGTGTGTTATTTTATCTCGGGTAGCGATGCTCATGGCACACCTATTATGATCCAAGCCGAAAAACAGGGCTTAAGCCCAGAAGTGTTTATCGCTAAAATGGGGGCGGAGCAATTAGCGGATATCCAAGGCTTTGGCATAACATTTGATAATTTTTATACTACAGATTCTTCTGAAAATGAGCAATTGGTGGGTGAAATCTACCAACGCTTACAAAAAGCAGGCGCCATCATTCGTAAGACTATTTATCAAGCCTATGACCCCGTAAAAAACATGTTTTTACCCGATCGCTATGTTAAAGGTACTTGCCCGCGTTGTAAAAGTGCCGATCAATACGGTGATAATTGTGAAGTGTGTGGAGCTACCTATAGCTCATCGGAGTTGATTGATCCTAAATCGATATTATCAGATGCTACGCCCGAAACGCGCGCTACTGAACATTTATTTTTTGATTTGCCGCAATATGCGGATAAGCTAAAACAATGGCTGAGTGGCCCGCATGTGGCTAAAGAAATCCAAAACAAAATGCAAGAATGGTTTGATGCCGGCTTACAAACCTGGGACATCAGCCGCGATGCGCCTTATTTTGGTTTTAAAATCCCCGGCGAAAAAGATAAATATTTTTACGTGTGGTTGGATGCCCCTATAGGCTATATGGCTATTTTCAAACATTTTTGCAAGCTACATCCCGAATTAAATTTTGATTCTTTTTGGCAACAAGGCAGCAAAAATGAATTGCATCATTTTATAGGTAAAGACATCGTCTATTTCCATACGTTGTTTTGGCCAGCGGTTTTAATGGCAAGTGAGCATCGCCTACCCACGCAAGTTTCTGTACATGGCTTTGTAACCGTTAATGGCGAAAAAATGTCGAAGTCACGCGGTACATTTATTACCGCTAAGCACTATTTAGAAAAACTAAATCCAGAATATTTGCGCTACTATTTCGCAGCCAAATTGAACGGCGGCATAGAAGATATCGATTTAAATTTCAAAGATTTTATGCAGCGCGTTAATTCAGATCTCATCGGAAAAATCATCAATATTGCCGCACGCACAGCGAGCTTTATAGGCAAATTCTTTGACAATCAATTGGCCGCACAATTAACGAATAAATCGTTGTTAAAATTGTTTGCAGATAAGCAGAATGAAATAGCCGACTATTATGAAGCACGCGATTATGCGCGCGTATTGCGTGAAGTGACTGCTCTTGCTGATAAAGCGAATGAATGGATCGCGGAGAAAAAACCTTGGCAAATGGCCAAAGAACAAGGCGGCTCTGAGGAATTAAAAGAAGTAGCCACCTTAGCACTGAATCTATTTCGCATCTTAATCATTTACCTAAAGCCCGTGCTGCCACAATTGGCGCTTGCGGTAGAAGATTTCTTGCAAATCGCCCCTTGTCAATGGGCGGATATCAACACACCTTTAGTGGCACATACGATTAAACCTTTTACACCGTTGATGATACGCATAGAGGAAAGCCAAATCGCTGAGTGGATCCAAGAAAAATGAAAGCAGATGCTAAAGGTATAGATGCCCTTTTACCGCAAACCCAATGTCAGGAATGTGGTTATTCGGCTTGTTTACCTTATGCGGAAGCGATAGTACGTGGTGAAATAGATATTGCGCGTTGTGCCCCGGGCGGGATTGAAACCTTAGAAGCCTTGGCGCGATTAATGCATGTAGATGCCGCACCTTATAAAGCCGAAGTACAGCAACGCTATAGACAGCCCAGTGTTGCGGTTATAGACGAAGCCTATTGCATAGGCTGTTTAAAATGTATTACGGCTTGTCCCGTCGACGCTATCGTGGGTAGTGGCAAGATGATGCATACCATATTGCCGGATATTTGCACTGGCTGTGAATTATGTTTACTGCCCTGCCCTACCGATTGCATCAGCATGGTGGCAGCTGCGCCTGAAAAAGTAGTACAAGCGGACGATGCGCGCCGTCATTATGAAGCAAAAAATAAGCGCCTACAAAAAGCAGCCAAGGCTAAAAAAGTAAATGCGCCGGATTCCATCGCAGCACAACGCGATTATATAGAAGCTGCACGGTTACGTGTGCTGGCTAAAAAAGGAAAGCCCAATGTTAGCGAGTAACATTCAAAAAATATTCAGCACTTTTGCTAAAGCCAATCCTAAGCCGACTACAGAATTGCAGTATCATACGCCATTTGAATTGTTAATTGCGGTTATTTTGTCTGCACAAGCGACCGATGTGAGCGTGAATAAAGCCACTACAAAATTATATCCAGTGGCGCATACGCCACAAGCCATTTTAGATTTGGGTGAGGAAGGTTTGATAGCCTATATTAAAAGTATAGGCTTATATAAAACTAAGGCTAAAAATATTCTAAAAACCTGTGCGTTGTTACTAGACCAACACCAAGGCAATGTACCGCATAGCCGCGAGGCTCTAGAAGCCTTGCCGGGCGTAGGTCGCAAAACAGCGAATGTGGTGTTGAACACCGCTTTTGGTGAGCCTACCATTGCCGTAGATACGCATATTTTTAGAGTGGCGAAGCGTATAGGCTTATCGCAAGGCAACACGCCTTTAGCGGTTGAACAAGATTTACTAACCGTTGTGCCCAAAGCCTATTTGCAGGATGCACACCACTGGCTCATTTTGCATGGTCGTTATACCTGCGTAGCTAGAAAAGCGCATTGTGGGCAGTGTATCATTCGCGATTGGTGTGAATATCTGGATAAGACGATAGACTGAGTCGTTTGCCACAAAATAGATTTTAATATTTTAATCGTAGGTCCTACGGACAAGGGCAAAACTTTTTTAGCTTGCGCTTTAAGTGTCTTTTGCATGAAAATTCTTGTATAATAAGAACAGTTTATATTTGCAACATTTTTTGATTATATCGTGATCAATTTAATATTACGCATCGTTCCGCCGCTAAATGCTTAAAATTAAGGAATTTTTATGTCTTCTATTGCCTTGCCAACGGTGAGTTTGCAACAAGCATTACAAAATGCTGTCTGTAATGGCAACAATATAGAAATTGATCAGCTTGTGATCCAAGGAGCAGATATTCATGCTAAAAACGATGATGGCAGTACTTTACTGCACTGGGCAGCAGCAAAAGGTCAAATTCATACACTGACTCATTTAATATCCGTGTACAATCCAGATATAAACGCTAAAGATAATCATGGCACCACCGTCCTGCACACTGCCGCCGCAAATGGCCAGCTCGAAACTATCAC
>VFJT01000054.1 GCA_009885935.1 Gammaproteobacteria bacterium | reverse complement strand
TAAAGAACATTTGCTTCGTTTTAAGTTCTGCTCTTCCATCATGTATTCCGTCTTGTTTATAAAGTTTACCTAACTTTATAATCCCTTCAGCTAGTTCCTTGATATACTCTAAATTCAGAGCGTTGTATATTTCATTTTGTTGATTACAAGATAACACGCTAACCCGATTAAATAATTCCGCCGTAAGTTTAACTACTGCTTGCCCAGCTTGCACATCACCCAGGGCAGATGCTTTTTTGTACAGCTCTATGGCCTTAACATAGTCTTGATTTTTTTCATGCAAGGCTGCTCTATTTAACATCGCCTTGGTATAGTTTAAAGCAATGGCTGCATCATAACATTGGATCGCTTTATCAAGTTCTATTTTCCGATTGACTTTTCCTTTTTCATATAAAATCCCCAGTTCATTCATAGCCGCCGCATCACCCTCTGTGATTGCTTCTTTATATAGGATTATAGCGTCTGATTTTTTCCCTTCTATATGATACTGCAAACGAGCAAGACAACTACCTGCACCAACATGCTCTAGATTCTCGGCCTTTTTATATTCTACCGCGGCTTTTTTACATAATAGTATGAAATCTGGATAAGAAGTCTCACCCTCTTTACCTACCGTCGCTTCATAATCAAGCCCCGCTTGATAATGCACGTTTCCAGTAATCCTATTGGGTAGTAATGATTTTTCCTGCAAAACAATTTCATACATAGCGATAACATCGGCCTTATAATGCGCATCGCCTGAACGTTCACCATTACGCTCGGCATTTAATTTATTTATTAATTTATCGTACACAGCAGTGGCTTCTTGATATTTTTCTATTGCTACCCCAGGATTAGGAACTCCATTATTATACTTACCCATTTCATAGTCATTAGCCTCTACTTGTAAAGCCCTTGCATGATCCAATAAATTCCTCAAATGTAGGTTCCAACGGTAGATATCTAACCTGGAACAATGCTGTTCAGCCCTTTCATGGCTGGGATCTAACTCTAAGACTTCCTCATACAGCCCATAAACATCATTAAAATCTTTTGCGCCGGCCGCCTTTTTTTCTGCCTCTAATCGCACCGCTGTATTAAAAAGCGCATTTGCTTTTGCTTTATCTATAACCAAAGCGTCTAAATTTGCAGCCATATTGTTACCTTCTTTATTCATATTAATAGGAAGGCATTCTAGGCTAAAGAAGGTACAGAAATCAATACGTTTTCCGTACGGGCGGTTATTTGTTGAGTGAAAATATGCTTTTTTCGACCGGTCTGGTTACTACTTAAACAGTTTAATAGTGTAAATATCATTACTCATTATTTAGTGAAGCCCAGCGCCTTCCAAAGCACATTATTTGGACTAAAACACATGTAAAATTGATAGGCTACCCATGAAATTTGCATGTTAAGGAATATGTCCTTTAAAATCAATGCCTTGTTGTTGTTTAGGTATTCAGCTTAAATAATTGGGGAGCTGTGGTAACGCTGCTATATCGCCTGTATCATGCTCAATCACCAAGCGTCCATTTGTGCTTTTCAAAATGGCATCTATTTTTTCCATGGCTGCCTGTGTTTGATCTCGGTCTGTGTTAAAAGAAGGGATTTGCTTTAGCTCATAAGCTTTCCGCATGTGATATAAGTCTCCTGACAAAATGACCACGCCTGTATGTGGCAAGTGAATTTCCAAAGAAGCATGGAGTAGAAAGTTGCTTTGCTTCGTGGGGATAAGCTCCAGTATCAGAAAAGGAAGCGATATCATGAACAGTAACCGAACCACAATCTAGTGTATACAAGCGCAAATCTTTACTATTTCCAATAGTTAGACTATTAGCATACGCAGTGGTCAAAAATGAAAAAAAAATCCATATCGTCACTAAAATGGCTTTCATGGTTTTTCCTTAATGAAAAAAGTAACCCGCTGGTTTGAGGATACTCAATGAGCATAGCCTTAGCGGGTTTTGTTAAACTAATTATCCTATATTTTTATTTTTTCTGCAAGCTTGAATAAAAATAATCTGCATAAGTCTATTATAGCAAGATATATTTTTTTATGATTTATATTCATCCTCACTCGAAGATGTGAACTTTAGTGAATATACTGAATTTGAACAGGAGTTTTTTCAAGGCAAGTAAAAACACCTGAATATCACTCCATAGTGCTATTCTTAAGTGCTTTTATACAGCCGTCGATATAAATAGATCAAAGCATAGGTTGACACCAATCCAATCATACCACCCAGCACAACATCCAGAATACGGTCAAAAGCAATTTGCATAGAGCCTTGATTAACTGCATAAATCACAACACAACCAGAGCGTAGCAAATAAGCCAAAAAATAATCTCTAAACATCTGTAAACTGAGACAAATCAATATAAAACAAAAATAAGGAACTAAAATCGAATGAGGTAAAAATAAACCTATCGCTAAACCAGCACATACACCTATACCACCAGCCATAATACGCCGCCTCAGTTTCAACAATACCGCATCAAGCTCGGGGTAGACCACACTAAGACTAGACCAAATAACCCATTCTGGCTCTGATAGTTTTAAATAATGACAAGCGCTAATTGAAATGAGCGTCGGCAACATATATTTGAAGTTAAATAAAAATCGCTCGTGTTTTATAGGGACAAATTTTATATTGATGCCTGCTGTTTTATCTTTTAATGGAATCATTAATACCATAAGCACTCCACCCGTTGCCAAAGCAGTCATTGTCAATAAAGTCATTACAGTAACCGAAGAATCTCCTAATTTAACGGCGCCATAAACACAGGCTATAATTATCCAGCTAGAAAGACTGCGTAATTCTTGATGGGCATTGTCCATAAATCCCATAAAAATGGCAATCATAGTAATACTGATTAAGAAATAATACCACTGTTCCAACAGCATAAGATGCAAGGCATAAGCAATGCCACAAATGAGTAACCCATTCAGCAATGTAAACCATTTGTTACCATGGCTTGAGACGTATGGGATGATACTAGAGACGGCTAAGAAAGAGGCTAGTAACCAAACCAGATTTCCTGTCGCTGCACTCATTATAATGCCAGGCAATATCGCCACACTTATTATAGGTATCCAGCGCCATTTTATTGATCCGCTAAAATGAAATATCACTGTGTCATAATACCTCACTACTTTCAACAACATCTGCCATATACGTTAACATTTCCAATGAGGCGTCATGACGCGCTTTGTGGCTGCTGCCACAGCAATCGCTGATTACAGTCACTTTATAACCACGATCGTGTGCATCGCGTACGGCCGACTGCACAGCAACTTCCGTCGATACCCCGGCAATATAGATCTCTTCCACTTCATTCGTTCTTAATACATGATCCAGGTTCGTTCCATAAAATGCACTAATACTATTTTTACAAATAATCAATTCTTCTTCCTGAGAGTCTAAATCAGAAATAATTTCAGTGCCCCAAGTACCGCGTTGCAATTTTTTGTATTCTTTGGCTTTTGAAAAGATGGGCGATTTTATATTGGCTTCAAGATAATTTTTATCAAAGCCCACAATAATCCAGATGATCAGCCAACTTTCCTTGCGAGCATGAGCAATCACCCGATTCAGTTTAGAAACCGATTGATTTTCCACCAGCATAGGATAGCAATCAAATGCGCCATCTTTATGACAAATTTCGTTGATGTAATCTATTATGATTAAAGATTTTTTCATTTTATTCCCCATATAAATAATGATTCATTAACACTATAGCACTCGTATCAATACGAGCCATTATGAACTCGGGCTTATTCAGCAACTGCAGTTTCACAGGATTTTGCACCAGCATCGCCCAAATAGTAGCTCCTCTAACCAGATCTAATAACTGAGACGCCAGAAAGTAGCAATCCCCTATTTGCAACTGTTCTTGTTTTGCATAATCACACAAGAACTGCGACAAATTGCTTGTACCCTGAATCGGCTCATTATCAAAAAATATACCAAATAACTCTGGAAATTGTTTAATCTCACTGACCAATAAGCGGTACATCTGTACCACCGCTTCATTATGATAAAAATCGTAAGCCTGTTTTAAATAAAATTGCACTATTTTATACAACTCTGGTTTTGTACCTGGAATAAGCACTGGCAATTGCGGGTAATGGATCTCATTATCTTGCTTATACTGATCTAAACATGCAGTAAAAAGAGCTTGTTTGCCACTGAAATGTGCATACAGCGTTGCCTTAGAGACATTTGCCCTCTGACTGACTCTATCCATGCTAACAGCATTAAAGCCATCATTTATAAATAATTTTGTTGCTGCAGCTACAATTTGCTTCTTTTTATCCATATAGCACCTATACTAAACCGTTCAGTTTAGTATTTTAAGCCTAATCGCTCTGCTTGTCAATCCCT